>JBAVGF010000205.1:0-12956 GCA_049684675.1 Thermodesulfobacteriota bacterium
CGGTGCAAAAACGAGAGATCTTTGGCTGGGCGATGTATGATTTCGCCAACTCCGCTTTTGCCACCACCATTCTTGCGGTCATCTTCAACCAATATTTCGCCACGGTCGTAGCAGGGGGAGAGAAAGGGGTCGAATTCTTCGGATTTCGCCTCCACGGTGCCTCCTTTTTCACTTTCTCCGTAGCCCTCAGCATGGCTATCTCAGCCGTCTTTTCGCCTTTCTTAGGTGCGGTGGCCGACGCCATCGGGTCGAAGAAACGGTTTTTGATGGCCTTTTGTTTTGGCGGCGTCCTTTTCTCCGGCCTCCTTTATTTCGTCCATGCGGGTGATTATTGGATGGGCGCGATCTTTTTCATCATTGCCAATATCGGTTTTGCAGAGGGAAATGTCTTTTATAATGCGTTTCTCCCGGAGATCTCAACCGAGCAGAATATCGGCCGGATTTCAGGGCTCGGATGGGCACTCGGGTATATCGGAGGAGGGGCTCTCCTGGCAATCAACTTGATCATGCTGAAGTACCCAGAGTGGCTGGGATTTCCAGTTGGCTATTTCAGTGTCCATGATTGTTTCCTAAGCGTTGCCGTGTGGTGGCTGATTTTTTCAGCTCCTATATTTCTTTTCCTAAGAGAGAGGGCGAAGCGATCTGACCCGATCTTTCAAAGGGGTTATTTTGGAGAAGGTTACCGGCGTCTTCAACATACCCTCCGGCGGATTAAGACCTTTCGAGAATTGACAAAGTTTCTCGTGGCCTTCCTGATTTACAATGACGGAATCGAAACCGTCATCGTCATGGCTTCGATCTTCGGTGCCGACGTGTTGCGGATGGAGACGGGCGAGATCATCCTCTTCTTTCTGATGATCCAAGGAATTGCATTCTTCGGATCATTGATCTTTGGTTTCTTGGCGGACGCCGTCGGAAACAAAAGAACGGTGATGATTTCATTAGGGATCTGGTCCTTCGTTGTCCTGTGGGCCTTCCGGTTGGGAGTTTTATGGGATCCAAAGACAGAATTCTGGATATTGGGGGTGTTGGCCGCATTAGTGATGGGCGGAAGTCAGGCCGCCTCTCGTTCTCTCCAGGGCATCTTTACTCCAGATGTTAATAGCGCTGAGTTTTTTGCCTTCTTTGGCGTCTCCGGGAAATTTGCCTCTATCTTTGGACCTCTGATCTACGGAATCTTGATCGCCATCACGGGAAGTGTCCGATCGGGGATCCTTTCGGTCCTTCTCTTCTTCATTGTCGGAATGGCGATCCTATGGACCGTCAATGAGAAGAAGGGAATGGAAGAAAAACAAAAACCGGTAATTTAACAGATTTTGGATTGCAGAATACGGAATGCAGAGTTCCCCTCACCCGCCCTCTCCCCTGGAGGGAGAGGGGAAGGGTGAGGGGGCATTTTAGTATTTAAACCGAATCCTATATTTCACTTTTACTTCCTTATCTTTAGCTACGGGTACTTCAAAACGGATCAGATGAGCGCTCAGTTTTTCATACGGGTGCGTCTTTGAAAGCATCTCCCAATCGCCAGGGATGGGTTCTTCGACGAAAACCTTAATGTCTTCGTTCTTGTGATTTCTCAAACCCACCTCAAAGGCCACCTCGAAGAGATTTGAGCCCAGACGTTTGTAATCCGTCTGAATTCTCTCTCCTACTACATCGAAAGCCTCTCCGATCTTAATCTTGAATTTCTCATCCTTTGGCGTATGGTCGATTCGGTCCTCTCCTACGAATTGGAGGCTTCCATCTTTGTCTTCTTTGTAGACCCTGACGGTGCCTTTGGGTAAGGGCATTCCAAGATTATTCTTTTTTGTGTTTTCCAGTTCAAGGAAAACCCCAATTTTTTGCTTATTTGTGCTTTGGTTCATTTGATAATAGTAGTACTGAGGCGATCCTGAGAAGATAAAGAGTTTCTTGACAGGAATCTGATTGGCGTCAAGAAGAGTCATCTGCTTGGTCTGATTATCTTTGATTGTCGTTCTCCGGTCCAGAGTATAGAGATGGTATTCGAAGAAAGATTCTTCTTTAAACTGCGGGCTCGCCTCTTTCGCCGCAGCCATAGGTCGAGCATAATCCATTCTCATTTCACCCTGAACCCGGTTGATATCGCCGGCTACCAATTTAAGCAGAGCGTTTTGATACGTGGCGCCGCTTCGATTGTCAATCGTCACCCAGCCGGTCAAATCAGTCATCGTGTCCAATTTATTCAAGACCGCCACGTAATCGGCTTTCCAGTTGATTCCGGAGGTCAGGTAAGAAGCTTCTAATTTCTGAGGTTTTGAAAGTTTATTTTCCAACATCCAAACCAAGGTGGGTTGGGGGATCAGATTTTCAGGAATTTTGGAGAGGAGAACCCTTCCGTAATGACCGATATGGATTTTGTCTCCGATCTGAAAGATGTTTCCACCCTGAGTCGAGAGAAGAGTGGCTTCAACGATTTCTTCCTTTTTCGTTTCGGGGTTGATCGTGGCAAGTTGGACGCTCTGCCCCACGAATTTTTCAAGAAGCTTCTGAGGGCTAAGAAGATCGTATTCGTAATTTTGCTCCCAAACGTTGAGGCTCGAGCCATTGATCAGGGATTTGATGTGGACAGTGGTCGGATCGATCTTGGCCGCCACGTCCATGAATTTCAGCTCATGGATACCCGGCTTAAAATCGATGAGCCGGGTATCCTTAACCAGTCCCAGATTCGAATTGTAGATGGTGATTGCCACATCCTGTTGATCCTTGAGCGTACTGGTCAAAGGTGTCGCATAACTTACCTGTAGAGACAGAAGAAATAAGATGAGAGTGAATAGAACGATTAGCCTTTTCATTGTAAACCTCCTTTCCTCCACATTTTCCCTCTCCCCGGTGGGGAGAGAGTTAAGGTGAGAGGTGTGTTTGTTTTAGTATTAATGACAACCAGGAAAGGATTTGGTTCCAAAAAAATTATTATTTTGTTGAGTGTGAGGTTAGGCATTCAAGGCATGAGTGCAAATGCACGTACAATTCTTAAAGATCAAACGGAAGTATTCTATTCTTGGCCGACCGGACAGGACTTCATGCAATTGAAGCAGGAATATTGAAACCCAATAAACCCTGCTTGGTATAAACGCCAGAAGTTCACATCCCTCACCATCTTCTTCTGCTCTTCCGGTGCGCTCTCGGCAAACTTTGTCCAAAAACGGATGGCATTCCCGATGCCATAAGGCTGGCTTTTTTTAAGGCACTTCATATCATCGGTTTTGCCTTCCTCGTCCAGGGCACGGGCAGGGCAATGGTCGACACAGATATTACAATCCGTACAGAGCTTCTCCGGAACAGGGGGATCTGAGGGCATCTCCAGGTTCGTGATCACGGCTGTAAAGACCACCCTTGTCCCCATTTTCGGATGAATCACCAGATTGTGCCGGCCGAAGTTTCCCAGACCCGCGGCCACGGCTGCATGACGGAGAGAGACATCTCCCACGGTTCCTCTGGTTTCATAGCTCATTTGGAGAGGATAAGAAGGCGGTACAGTCATTGCCTTGGCCTTAAATTCCCTTTCCAGAAAACGCGCTACTCTGTAATTGGACGAGCGGGAGAATTCCATAATATCCAATCGCCCACCCATGGCGATCTGCATATTTTCGCTCTCACAGTTTGAAGGTTCTTTATAGGCGAGGACAACGAATGCCTTGGCCCCCGGGAAAATCGTTTGAAGATCCGGAGATCTCGGGCTCTTATAGTCTTTTACCGCAGCGATACCTACATCGTCTATCCCTAAACTCAAGCCAAATTCTTTAATTTTTGATTTCATTTACCTTCTCCTTTTCTGTTGTTGCATTTGACTCAATACTCTATTCTTCCCAGCTACCCGCATTTTTTTGGTGGTTAAGCATAACATAAAAGAGGAGGCTTGAAAAACCACTCTATTGCGTTTACACTGGTCTAAAATGTCGTTGAAAGTAATCCATGGAATCCTATCGGTTTAATGATCTCACCATCACCCCTAACAAAGAAGGCCTAAAGGAGTTCCCTAAAGTCAGTTTTCCAGTCCGACATGGTCGTTTTTCAGAGATAAAGACCTCAGACCACATTTTTCAATTCAATCTCAATGGAGAAATCAAATATATACAGGGAATCGGCCACGACTGGCCTCATCCGGCGGAATGGCTGAAACGAACCGCCGGCAACGATTGGATCTACTACTCAGCAGGTGGTTATAAGGATATTTTTGACTACTTTGGCGAATACTATGTTCCCTGTCTTTCCTATCCGAGTAATTCCATTATGGAAGACGATCCTTTTCGTGACGATGCCATAAATTCTGCCATGAAGTCCTTGCTGCCGCTGCAGGCTGAGATAAGAGAGCGGCTTTCGTGTGCCAAGCCAAAGGGCCTCAAAGATTTCTTAACTCGTATTATTAAAAACGATGAAAAGACTCTGAGATCTGGAGCCGTCCAACTGCATCGTCTCATCGGGGGGCAGGTGACTGTTCTTCCCCCTGACGTCCGACATGTGGACTATGAGGTCATTCCCATCATCGTAGCGGATGGATGTCTTTACCACTGCGGCTTTTGTCGGGTGAAGACAGGACAGGACTTCACTCCTCGGACCCCTAAGAATGTGATAGGACAGATCAAAAAATTAAGACGGTTTTATGGGAGGGATGTTCACAACTATAATGCCATTTTTTTGGGACAGCATGACGCTCTTTCTGCGGACCGAGAACTCCTGGAGCTGGCGGCCCAAAAAGCCTACGAAATACTCGAATTCGAGCGTTCCTATCTAAAAGGGACTTCTCTTTTTATCTTCGGGAGCGTCGATTCGATGATTCATTCTGAAGAGAAACTGTTTGAGTCATTCAATCGCCTCCCCTTTTCGACTTACATCAACGTAGGACTTGAATCGAATGACCCGATGACCTTGGAGGGGTTGAAGAAGCCTGTTTCTGTTGAAAAGGTACGCGAGGCTTTTGTCAGGATCTTAGATATCAACAGAAGGTATGAAAAGATTGAAGTGACTGCCAATTTCGTTTTCGGAAAAGATCTTCCTTCAGGTCATTTACCCTCACTCTTAGAATTGACCCGAGACAGACCGGATCTTCCTCGCAATAAAGGAGCTGTCTATCTTTCTCCCCTTATGGAGGAAGGGATGAGAGATAAGGAGGGTGAGAGGGAATTACTGAGAAGATTCCTTAAATTGAAAAGCCAGAGCCGTCTTCCTGCGTTTATTTATCTCATTCAGAGATTGTAACCGGCACTGTTCTCGGCACTGTTCTCCCGACGACAAATTATCCGTGATTTAGGCTTGCCCCCACTTTTATCTTTTCGTTACCAAGTGGCCATCTCACAAGACTTTCCGGATACGGATAATGTCCCATATTTCTTGGCGGTATCTTTTTCCTCCCTCTGGAATCCATTTCGCAAGCTGGAGAAGCCGACCGTCAGATCCCCAGATTTTATCCAGTTTTGATTGGTTGGTCTGAAAAATCTCCATCTATTTATTACTTCTTTCCCTGTTTCCCGATTAACTCATAGATCGTTTCTACATATTCTTTTCCAGGAAATCCTTTCTTTGTCGTGCCGTTCACGTACTCATTGATTACCGGCCGAACCGCATTGGCCCAGCGGCCCTCTTCCTGGATCGAAAGGGAAGCGACCTTGTTCCCTAAGCTAAGGGTATATTTCCGACCTTCTTCATCACTGGCATCCCACGCCTCTCCGTGTTTCATGGTCCACTCTGTACTGACCCCATCAAAGATTTTCTGGATATCCTGAGGTAAAGAATTCCATTTTTTGAGGTTCATGAGGACATACATGCCGGTCGTATAGCTAACACAGCAATCGTCAATAGTGTACTTAATAACCTTAGCCTGATTCCACCCCTTCAAAACCTCCATGGGGCCGAAGGTAGCATCCACTTGATTATTCAACAGCGCCTCATAAGTATTGTCCTGTGACATGGCTACCGGCACGGCACCCAGGGCCTTTGCAATTTTAGCGCTCATTCCCGTGGAGCGAATCCTCATCCCCTTGAGGTCCCCAAGTTTGTTAACGGGTTTCTTGCTGTGAAGCAGACCGGGGCCATGGGCATGGAGGTAAAGAACCTTCACTCCTGTAAGCTCTTTGGGTTGGAACTTCTTATAAAAATCGTTTATCACCAAAGTGGCTGTCTTCCCACTCGGATAACCCAGAGGGAGGTCAATCGCCTCCATGACGGGGAAGGCCCCCAAGTTATAGGAGAAAGCAGACATACCGATATCTGATGCGTCCTTCAGAACCCCATCAAATGTCTGCTCCGCTTTGAGCAGCTTTCCGCCCGGGTAGTAGGTGATCTTGATTTTACCGTTGGCTCGCTTTTCTACCTCCTTGGCCCACGCTTCGCCCAATTTAGCCTGAGCTTCTTGAGGGATAAAGAAATTACTGTAGGTAAGAGTGATCGGCTTCTGTTCAGCGGCATGGGTAGGTAACAAAGGCCATGACATTAAAAGCAGGAAAAGAGAGGTGATGGAAAAAAATTTATTGCTTTTCACGGAGACCTCCTTTCTAAGAATCAGTTCCCTATGACCCATTATATTAAGAAGGTTGGCTCAAAGCAAAAGTTATTTTAAGGTGCCCTCGCCTCTATCAATGTTAACCGGAGGAAGAAAAATCAGGGCGTAGGAAGCAAGGCATTCCAGAGATTCAGAATCGTATTTCCAAAAGGGTTTCCATTCAACCCATCCATGACGACGGAGATGAGAAAAACAACGGATAGGATACCCAGAAAAACAAAGAGGATAAGGTCATGTTGATGATAAAATTTTCCGACCCATTGGGCCGTGTCGTAAAAGTAGTTTTCTCTAATAGATGTTCTTGAAGGCATTTTTCTTCCTTTGGAATAATAGGGGGAGTCGATTCCAGAGAAGAGTAGAAGAAGCCTTGAACTAAGGTAAAAAAGGTAGACGAAGACCGAGGCGAGGATGACAAGTTCATAGGAAAGATTGAGGAACATGACGATCAAATAGGTAAGAAAGGCATAGAAGATTCCTCCGATAACTGCCAAAGTGATGCGTATCAGAAGGGAATTAAAGAAAACCATTTTTTCTCCGATACTTTCCTATTCTGTTATTTTCTTAAACCGGAAAAGGTTGACAAGAGTTTTGGCAGCTCTTTCCGGGGTAGGATAATTTGGAATACCCGATCCTTCGAGCCGTTTAATTTCATCATTCCAGATTCCCGGAGGGGAGGAAAAACAGCAGAGGATCGGCTTGTGTGTTCTCCTTTCCGATAATAGGTCGCCCAAGACTCCGACAGCAGACCTGTTGGCCGATGCGAACATGAGGCATAGGATGACGGCATCAATCCTTTTATCTTCGAGAACAGCCTGTACAATCCCTTTGATGGCTTCTGAGTCATACCATGCCGGTCCCATATCTACCGGGTTTGTTCGGATGGCAAGAGGAGGAAGGAGCTCGTCCACTCTCTTTTGGGTTTCTACTGAGAAAGGAGGAATCGTTAGCCCTTCCATCTCGCAGACATCACAGGCCGCCATCCCGGGACCGGCCTGACCCGAAAGCACAGCCACGTTGGCTCCTCCGGGAAGTGGGCACATGGCCAGAGCCTTTGCCGCATCCAGGAGTTCTTCCGAGCTTCCCACCGTTAGAATACCGGCCTGCCTGAAGGCGCCCTCGTAGATCTCATGTCTCCCTGCGAGGGAACCCGTATGAAACTGGGACGCCTTGTCACTTGTGGAAGAGCGACCGACCTTATAGGCGAGGATAGGTTTTTCCCGATTTCCTCTCTTGGCCACCTCCATCAATTTCTTCGGGAAATCGATTCCTTCCATATAGAGGGCAATGACCTTGGTTTGATCATCGCGGAGGAGGTATTCGACCATCTCCGCAAAATCAACGTTACAGCGATTTCCTAATCCGACGATTTTGCTGAATCCAACCTTGTTTTGAAGAGATAGAAAGGCCATCAGGTGAGACATCCCTCCGCTCTGGCTGACAAAGCTGATGCCCCCTTTCTCCATCCAGGAGAATTCCGGCGTAAACGATGCATTCAGGGGAAGATGGAGGTTCACTATTCCAAAGGTATTTGGGCCGATGATCCTGATGTCGGATCGGGATGCCAATTCTGTTATCTCTTCTTGTAATGTCTCTCCTCTTCTATCTTCAATTTCTTTGAACCCGGCGGTGATGAGGACGATTCCCTTAACGCTCTTTTCCCGACATTCCTTTATTATACGCGGCACCTGTTCGGCTGGGAGGACGATGATGGACAAATCAACGGTATCAGGAGTCCGGGAGAGAGAGGGATAGGTTTTGATTCCGAGGATTTCATCTTTCCCTGGATTGACGGGGTAGATTCTGCCAGGATATCGCCCTTCCGTCAGGCTTCTCATGACATGAGATCCCAATTTCCCCGGATTGTCCGAAGCCCCGATCACTGCGACAGATCCTGGATTGAAGATCGCCTCGATTCCCGCTAAACCTCTGTCCATATCGTTTCTCCTTCTAACCCTCAGCCCTGGGATACGAATTGCAAATCCAGGCAGGAGGAATTCATTTTCACCCTTTCCCCCATCCCCTATACTCTAAACCAATCCCAGAGGATGATCAAACAGCTTTAATAGATTTCCGTCCATTTGTTATTGTCATGAGTCATTCTTGAATGATATATTGGTTTCGATGAAATCTACAAGATGGTTTTTTTTCATGATCATGGGGGTTTGCAGTCTTGTCTTTTTTGTCAGCCCCCTTGTTGTCTCTAATGCTCAACTCCCCTGCTGTTCTGAAGACCCAGAGTTTTCCTATTTTCTTTTCCCGAAGGTATCCCAAACGTATCAGTACCTTGTTCGATATGAGACCTTCTTTTCTGCTCAATTAAATAAAGAGAAAGGTTTTTTCATCGTCCTGCCGGAAGATTTTTTCCAGAATCTGAATGCTAAATATCCGATCCTCTTTCTTTTTCATGGGTATAACTTTTATCGGACAGGAATCTGGTGGAAAGTCCACTCTCCCGAAAGAGCCAAGAGGCTACTCTGTGAAGTAAAGGAGGAAGAGTACCATTGGCTCTTCCATGAAGATATCGCTCTCATCGCCTATGCGATGATGGATTCGAAAAATCGGACGTACCGAGATCTGGAGAAATCATTAGAGGAGCGGTTTCAAGAGCTCGCAAGATACGGTGGCCTTGCCAAGAGCGATTATACTCCGAAGGAGATTGCGCAATCGATTGTTTCCGATAACCTTCATTCTCGGGGAAGTCCGAACGATCCCTTTCATCCCCTTCAGAGGATGGTCATCGTCCTCCCCGATGGAGACAATGGGTTTTATACGGATGCGAATGGGGGAAAGAGACTTTTCCCTGAAACGAAGAATCAGAGGGCCTGTGATGATTTCTATCCCGGAGAGGCCTTGAATTATTCCCTCTTTCCTTTCCTCTATATGAAGCCGGGAGCCCTGGGAAAACATGAATCGTACTTTCTTGAGCTGCTCCAATACATTGAATCTCAATCTCCTTACAGGGAGAGGCTTCTTCGGAGAAGGGGCCTGAGTGGTAATTCAATGGGGGGATTCGGAGCCATAAAGCTTGGACTAAAATATCCCCATCTCTTCCAGTCGATTAGCAGCCAGAGCGGGCTTCTTGACATCGGACTCCTTCAAGATAAGTGGATGCTGAAGATGATTATACCTGAATTCTTAGAGGTCTTCGGTCGACTTGAGCCTAATAAACTTCCTTCCGGTTCTTCTCTCGACTCGGAATATATCCGGGCCAACAATCCCTCAGACCTGATCAAAAAAAAGGGAATGAACAGGCTGCCTCATTGGCTCTATTTTGATTACGGATCGAGGGAAGGGTTTGCCGGGATTACGGAAGGAAATAAGGAATTTGAGAAGCGATTGGGAGAAGTGAACCATCAGATTCCTGTTCAACCCCTTAACGGGAAGTCTGGGCATAACTATCAATTCTGGCGCAGCCGGTTCGGGAATATCCTTCAGCATCATTCCGATGTCTTGAAAGGGGTCGAGGGTTCAAGGGACTGGGACGACGATTCAAAATAGCCTTAGATCAGCGGGGGATCTCAGGCGGCATCCCCGATGAGGTCTTTTGGCCAAATCATTACTGATCCATCAAAAGGCGGCTCAACTTTTCCTTATCGATTCCGAGGCGTTCCCAGGTTTCAATATAGACGGGTTTCCCTTTCTCGTCATAAGGATCGACCAGAACTTTCCTTAGGAAGAACGGGGAGTTTTTGGAGTGGCATTCCTTGCAACCCCGAGCACCGATGACATCCGGTCCGGACATCACATTATGGCTGAGAGAGAAGTCAAGGGCTTCAGCCTGCTCATGTTTGGCCTTTTCCACTTCTCCTTTCTTATCCAGCTGATAAAGGAACCCCCCTTTCATCAGCACGGGATGTGTGGCCACAGGATCTCCAAATTTATCATTCCCCTTCAGCGCTTTTAAAAAGGCTTTGATTTCATCAGGAGAATTTACTTCAGGGATTCCATCGCCATTATCATCTTTGAGAGGAGGTTTTTTCAATTCCTGTATCTTCCAGAGGGAGATCGGTTTCACCACATTGGTTTTTGGATCCAGGTCTCCCCAGTAAATGACGGCTAATGACTTGACAGGAACAATTCTGCCCTTCCATTTTGTGATGGCAGGATACCAGATATTCGGGTCACCTCCGGGGACAGACTTTTTGGGATCCAAAGGATCATTGGACAGAAACCTTGAGGTGTCAAAGATAAAAGTCCACCCCGTTGAGGCACAATCATAGGCAAGGTCTGCGGGAGCGGCCTGAAAGGGAATATGACAGGTCTGACAGGCGATTAGTTTCAAATGGCGTGGGGAGAAAGGATGTTTATATCTGGGGGCTTTCTTATCCTTACTTCTGTAATGGCAGTCTTCACAAGAGTGCATGCTATTGTTCAAATCATTTCGTACTGTCTCCTGGATGGTATTCCCTTTAGCAAAATTATGCTCCTTATCACTTGGATGACAGGAGACGCAGTCGAGCCCCTTCATCCTATGGACATCCTTTTCTGGAATCCACTGACGACCTATCCTTTTTCCATCGGCCGCGGCATGGCAGGACCAACAATTCTCACCAGGGGGTTTTCTTATGATCTGGAGGTGAAGATTTTCAAAATCCGCCACCTCTTTTTTAGCATAATCCACTATTACCTCATCCACTTTTGAATTTCCAGATTCATCCTGAGAGAGTTTAAGATCCGCCCACCCAGCTCCCACCGCAGGTCCGTACTTAAAAAATCTTCCTCTCAAGGTCGCGCCCCGCTCCTTCCATTGATATTCCTTCAGGTGGCAGATGAGGCAATCGGCCTCGCTCACACCACTTTGGTCCCAGGGAGCTCCGTATTGGGCATTTCCATTACTAAATGGAGTATAGTCACCGTCCAACAAAGGACTATCTCCTGAATCCTCATAACCGAACTTCTTACTCTCTTCGTCATAGTAGAGGTGACCTCTCCGATCATACTCACCCCATCCCCCTCCCGGGTGGCAGGCTCCGCAATTCTGAACAAAATAAAAAGAGGATTTGTCAATTTCAGAGGGATGCTTATTAACTTTTTTGGCCAATTGGCTTGAATCCACAGAAACAACCAGATACTTCCCATACATACCCGAGGACAAACTCCAAGGATACTTGGGTTCGAACTCATCACTAATGACTATCTTACCCATTCCATCAGTCCGGCCCTGCTGAAAATGGTAACCATTAGTAATTTGATCGTAATTGTGGCAACCGCCGCAGGTTTTTTTAGGGCTGTAGGGTGTTTTACTTTCAACGGTAAGCGGACTCCCATCGAATCCCTTAACGATAATCTTTTCATGTGAAGATTCCTGGGAGAGGATTGAGATAGGATAAAAAAGGGAAAAAGGCAGCGTCACCGAAACCATCAAGAGAAATACCCTCAATTTTTCCAGAGCGAACACCCCCATTATTTATTGATACTTCGACGGCACCAAACCCCGGCCTTCAGGACGGGCTAAAAAGCGCCGCTCAGTATCAACCCTGAGCAAACCCCCAGCTTTAGACCGGGGTTAGTCGAAGGGTTGATTCGGATTAGAACCGGATTGGCATAATAGTATATTGATAAGAGGGGTTAGGGGCAAGGAATTATTTATTTTTTTAAAAAATTTCTTGACAAAAAGATATTATTTTGTTATCTACTATAAGTTAAATCCTTTATGTTCCTTATTCCACTAATGTAACTCTTTGATTTTCCATTCTTTTCTATACCGGGAGGAAATGATCAATCAAGAAAATGAGGATTTAGAGTCGGAGAGGTTCCCGAGCGGCCAAAGGGGACAGACTGTAAATCTGTTGGCGATGCCTTCGGAGGTTCGAATCCTCCCCTCTCCACCAGGCTTGCCAGCGGGCGATTGTCTGAACCATTTAACCTCGTTATTAAATTCAAATTGAATCATTCAAACGCCGTAAGGATGGCTCATTATCTGCCTCTGTCAGACATGAGAGGTAGAGAGTTTGATCTTCACGGAAAGAGTTCTGACTCAAATAAGGTGAAGAGAAGACTCGGTGCTTGGATACCAGGTATTGATGGAGATGGTTTCCTATTGACACGCGGGAGTAGCTCAGTTGGTAGAGCATCAGCCTTCCAAGCTGAGGGTCGCGGGTTCGATCCCCGTTTCCCGCTCCATTGTGATAATGGTATTGCTGATTTATCTTCTAATAATTCGGCCGGCCTGTCTTTATTAATTGACAGGTTTTTCTTTGCTTTTGGCCCACGTAGCTCAGTCGGTGGAGCACTTCCTTGGTAAGGAAGAGGTCATCGGTTCGAATCCGATCGTGGGCTCCAAGGAAACGATGGATTCGAGGTTCTTTTTGAAAGATGATAAGGAGGGTTTGAGCGATGTCGAAGCCGAAATTTGAGAGGACAAAGCCGCATGTGAACATTGGGACGATTGGTCATGTGGATCATGGGAAGACGACGTTGACCTCAGCGATCACGAAGG
>JBAVGF010000206.1:0-3444 GCA_049684675.1 Thermodesulfobacteriota bacterium
TGAATACCATAGCCCCTCATTAAATCGAATATCCGTTCTCTCATGAGAGAAAAATCGATATTGAGGACAGCGAGGGTCCCATCGAAATCGAAGATGATCGCTTTGATCCTCCCAAATGGGTTCTTTCCCTCTGTTGCAGTCATACGATTACGTTTAGCCCTGGAATTGGAATCACTTCGTTTTGCGTTTTCATTGATTCTGCACTTCTCCAACGTACAGAACATGAATACCTTATGAAAAACATATCTGTCAATAATGATTCACGAACAGGCTATTGAAAAAATCCACGTTGACTCCTTCTTGACACTCCTGCGAAGGCGGGAGTCCAGTATAAATACTGCCGCTACATCCTATTTGAAAGATATATTCTTGATCAAAGGCGATAGATTTGATATGAAATTGATAAGGAGGGGATGGAGAAAGATGATATCGCTGAAAGAGAGAATTCGGATTGCTTCGGGTGGTGGAACGGCCGACCTTCTCGTTAAAAACGGAAGGGTGGTGGATGTCTTCTCGGGTCAGATTGAAAAAAAGGATGTGGCCATCTTCGGGGGTGTGATCGTCGGTTTCGGAGATTATCGGGCCAGAGAGATGATCGATGTAAAGGGCGATTTCCTCTGCCCGGGCTTGGTTGACGGCCATGTCCACGTTGAATCGAGCATGGTGACGATCCCCGAATTCGCCCGAGCCGTCCTCCCTCACGGAACGACCTCTGTCGTCATCGATCCTCATGAGATTGCCAATGTCCTCGGTCGAGAAGGCATACGCTTTATGGCAGAATCGGCGAGAACTGTCCCTCTGAACGTCTTCATAATGCTCCCCTCCTGTGTTCCGGCCACACCTATGGAAACATCTGGAGCTATCCTTAAGGCGAACGATTTGGAGCCTCTTTTTAAAGAACCCTGGGCCATAGGATTGGCAGAGATGATGAACTTCCCGGGCGTCATCTTCAGGGATCCGGAAGTCCTCAAGAAAATCGAGATGGCAAAGGGAAGGCGGATCGATGGTCATGCCCCCATGCTTTCTGGAAAGGGGCTTTATGCTTATCTCACTGCAGGAATTCGATCTGACCATGAATGTACCACCCTCAAAGAGGCCAAGGAGAAATTGAAGAACGGTATGTGGATTATGGTCAGAGAAGGAACGACGGCAAGAAATCTTAGGGATCTCATTCCCCTTATCACTCCTAAGAATTCAAGGCGATTTCTTTTTGTCACCGATGATCGCCACCCCAAGGAACTCCTCGAAGAGGGCCATATCGATTCCATGGTCAGTCAAGCGATCCGGTGGGGAATAGACCCTATCTCGGCTGTTCAAATGGCAACGCTGAATACTGCGGAATATTTCAGACTTGATGACCTCGGAGCCATTGCACCGGGTTATCGGGCTGACATCGTTACATTTGATCATCTGGGAGGATTTCAAATTAAGAAGGTCTTCAAAAATGGGATACTGGTTGCTGAGGATGGTAAAATGCTTCTACCTCCCATCCGAAATAGGAAGGGGCCCAGGGGGAAAGGGTCTGTTCGAATCAAACCTCTTAAAAAGGACGCCTTTCTTCTCCGGAGTGACCAGTCCCTCGCCAAAATCATCCAACTCATACCAGGTCAAATCGTCACAAAGAAAGTAACGAAGAAAATCCTATTGAAAGATGGAGCGGCTCATCCCGATATCAAAGAGGATATCCTTAAGATTGCAGTCGTTGAACGACATAAAGCCACGGGGAATATCGGGATTGCTTTTGTGCAGGGTTTCGGCCTGAAGAAAGGAGCCATCGGTTCATCCGTGGCCCATGATTCGCACAACCTCGTCATTGTAGGGACCAATGACCAGGATATGTTGAAAGTCGTAGAAATCATTCAAGCGATGAGAGGGGGATTAGTAGTTGTATCGGATGGAAGAGTGTTAGCATCCCTTCCTTTGCCCATTGCGGGTCTGATGTCAGGGGCGCCGGTTACCCAAGTCAATCATCAGTTGGAAGCCCTCCATGGGGCCGCAAAAACCCTTGGATGCAAGATCCCAGACCCCTTTATGACGCTCTCCTTCTTGTCATTGCCGGTGATTCCAGAATTAAAAATCACTGATAAAGGCCTGGTTGATGTGAACCTGTTTAAATTTGTTCCACTGTTTGGGGAAGAATGAACCTCAATTGCGGATTGCGGAATTCGGATTGCGGAATTGACTAAACGCCATGCGCTTTGCGCTATGCTCTATGCGGTAATAGGGAGTCAAATATGGATTGGAATCAACTCTTAAAAGAAGCGACTCAATACCTTCAGGAATATCTCAGGATTGACACCGCCAATCCACCCGGAAACGAGATACGAGGAACCAAGTTTTTCAAAAAAGTTTTTGGCGGGGAATCTATTTCATGTCATGTATTCGAGCCCTCTCCGGACCGGGGGAGCCTGCTCGCTACCTTGAAGGGAAATGGGAAAAAGAAACCAATCCTCCTCCTCAACCATATCGATGTAGTCCCGGCTGAAAAAGAGCATTGGAGTGTTGATCCTTTTGCGGGAATGATTCAAGACGGATATCTCTATGGCCGCGGAGCTCTCGACGATAAATCCATGGGGATTGTGGAGATGATGGCCCTCTTAATTCTGAAAAGGGAGAAAGTTCCTCTAAAGAGAGACGTTCTCTTTTTTGCAGCGGCCGATGAAGAGACGGGAGGAGGCTGGGGAGTTGAATGGGCCATAGAGAATGTCCCCCCCTTAGGAGAAGCGGAGTACGCCCTTAACGAAGGAGGATCGATTATTCTGGATGAGGACGGGACCGCAGATCGATACGGGATCTCAAACGGCCAGAAGGTTCTCTTTCAACTCGAGGTGAAGGCGAAAGGAACCTCAGGCCATGGCTCAATGCCTCATTCCGACAATCCCAATGTGAAACTTGTAGAGGCTCTGGAGAGGGTTACGAAATGGGAAACGCCTTACAACATCCTTCCCGTGGTGAAGGAATATTTCCTAAAGATGGCTCCTAAACAGTCCCCCGCCGATCGAACTTTTTTTGAGGACATCGAGAAGGGCCTCAGGGACACGGCCTTTTCGAAACGGTTGACGTCCAACCCGATACTTAATGCCATCGTGAGGGACACCATCTCCCTCACCATTCTTCGGGGCGGAAACAAAATCAACGTGATCCCTTCGGAGTCAACAGCCTCTCTCGATTGTCGCCTCATTCCTGGCTCTTCCAAAGAAGATTTCTTAAAGGAGGTCAAAAAACGATTAGGAGATGAAGTTGAGGTGGAGGTCGTTTCGGAAAGTCACTCTCTTCCTCCCTCTCCTTTGGATACGGATCTTTTCCAGGCTATTCAAAGACTCGCTGCAAAGAACGATCCGGGTTGCCCCGTGGTCCCTTTGCTTCTTTCAGGAGCTACGGACAGCCGCTTTCTCAGAGAAAAAGGGGTCATCACTTATGATTTTTGCCCCTTTCGATTGACTG
>JBAVGF010000207.1:0-7009 GCA_049684675.1 Thermodesulfobacteriota bacterium
GAATTCTCCCCCCCCATTATTTATTAATAATTTGCCAAATTTGCCAATAGGACTTTTAGTCTGTCGTCAATACGATTCTCGCTTGGATGACTGCCTTTGATCCATTCCTCAGGAATTTGAACCGGCATAATTAATTTGTTCTCCTTGGTAGAGAACTGAACTCTATAATTTTCATGTTTGTAATCCATGACCTCGGAATGAAAGCTTAAACTGAGATGCATTATCGCCCAGTTCAATACTTCTTGAGCCTCTTTTATTTTCTCATCTCGGTCCATTTAAGTCCCCCTTAATTTATGACTCTATTCTGCATTACCCTTGTGATATTTGTTGAAATCATACCAGCGTCGAAGATACTCTTGTATTCAGTTATGTACCCGTCCCCTCGCTTCAAAGAAAACACCGCCGAAGTCCCATGTATATTGGTCTATGGTAGTGGAAAAAACCCACTTTCTGCACCGTGCAGAATCCTTCTTCCATCTTGTCCATTCCTCTCCGGCTCTTCTGACGGCATGTGCCCCGTCCCGCCAAAGCGGGATAGGCGGGGTTAAGGGGCACAATTAAAACGATGTTTCCTTTGGTCGCTTTCCGCTCGCCACTACGTGCCCGGGAAGTCCATTCGACATACTCAGGGCCGTGAGCTCTGTCGAACGGCCCCGGCGTGCCTGTCCCGTCCTAACGGAATGGCCGGGGAGCTTCACATTTTTTGAATATTCGTTTTTCAGATGTGAGAAATATCATCTTGTTTTTCGCTCCCCTTCCCTTCCCTTTTGTAAAGTCTCTCAAGAAAACCTTTGGCCAATTCCCTCCCCCCCCACCCAAAAGCTATAGCCAAGGCAAGTACAATTCCGCCAAAGATAACGGAGAAGGCTGCCACAATCACCTTTTCTGCAATGCCTAATTGATAAAGTGCCATGGTTAGGGAAAGAATAATGAGGAACCATCGGACCAATCGACTCAGGAGTCTGGCTGACTCCATTTGGGCATTCACCGCTGCGATGAGGGTGGCCCGGCCCAGAAAGATAGCAATCAAATAGCCGATGACCAGAATGATCATTGCCGCAAAAAAATGGGGAAGGTAATTAAAAAAGTGAGTGATCAAGTTTTGGGTAGCTGCCACTTCCAGAGCATTTATCCCTAAGATGAGGGTCACGAGAACGATCACCCAAAAGAAGAACCGACTCAAGAGATTGGCAGGGGAATAGGTCACCCCTCCTTTAGATAAGGCGTCGGCCAAACCCCATTGTCTGCTCACCCTGTCAAACTGAATTGCCTTCAGGAAACGAAACAGAAGCTTCTTGAAGATCCAGGCGATGAGAAACCCAACGACGAGGATGGTAATCATCGCCAGTAGATTGGGCAAGAATACGATGACTTTCTCCAAGAATCTGTTCAAGGAATCTGTAATCGTCACTCTCCACACCTCTCCCATATCCTTCACCTCCTCTTCTTAAACCCAGTGCTCAACGAGATAAGGTTTCATCTTCTCAAAGGCCTGGCAAAGGGATTCGATCTCTCCTTCAACCTCCTCCGCAGAACTTTTCTGATTCTCTTTAACGAACGACGCCACCCGGCCTAAATAGAGGGGGATCATCGATTTCAACAAATGTTCGCGGTGGACCGATCCCTCGTGATAGGCGATGGCAAAATCATAGACAATGCGAACCCACAAGTCATGGGGAAAAGAGAACCCTTCGTCCGATAGTTGTCCGATGGATTGCAACCGCATACCTATCTCAGGAGGCAACACTTGTTCCCAAATGTCGCCCAGATCCCGAACCCCCAGCCTAAAGTTTGCTATCATCCGTTCTACATTTACGGAAATCGGCTCCAACCCAACCTCATAATGAAACCCAAAACTTGGAATGGGTTGCGATTCATTAAGCTCTTTCCAAAGAGTTTGATATTCCTCCATCAAACGATAGACAGAAGAGACGACTTGGGTAAACATCGGTCCGAGATCGCTTCCAGGATCCTTCGCATCATGGATTTTAGCACCGAGATAGGACTGACATGCCTTAAATCCTTCGGCAACGGCGAGTGTGGTCATCCAGATATCAATTCCAAACCGGGCTACATCGGTTTCCCAAACATCTTTGGTCAAATAGAATTCTGCCAGCTTTCCAGAAAAACCAAAATCCCCTCCAATCGGCTGACGAATTCTTTTCCCGTAGAGAGCCCGTGTCAAGGGATAAACGATGCTGTTGGTGATGGTCCCGTCGAATTTGTGTCGCGCATAAAGAGGGGCAACGTAGTCGAACCCCTCCTTGTAGATAGGGCCGAGGAGAAGTTCCATCCATTCTGGGGTGATCGACCTCAAATCCGAATCGACCACCGCGCAAGCTGTTGTTTTAAGAATTCTGGCGGCCTCAAAAATGGTGCGGAAGGCGCTTCCTTTGCCCGGAATCCCATGATAGGGAGTCACAATCTTCTGAATGGGATTGACAGGGTGGGAAGTAAGGATGGTCCTAAAATCTTCTATCTGAACCCTTCTGACCTCATCTTGAGTCCCATCGGTTGAGCCACCGTCCGAGTTGACCATAACTGCCTTGACATTTGGAAAGTATTTGGCAAGACCGGCCATCACCGCCCGCACCACATGACCGATCGTTCGGGCATTATTGTAACTTGGGATCCCAATTAAGATATCGGCTTTTTGAACCTCTTCCAACTGAATTCGAAACGACTCTTCCATCCACCCTCTCAGAATCTATACCCAGCAACTCTTCAATATTTCCACCATCCAATTTCTTTGAACTTCCTCCATCACCCTTTCCCAATCTGCTCTAAATTTTAGATAGTTTAACCTGCCTCCGTTCCTCTCCCGAAAAAGGAGACCCATGTGGGTGAGACACTCCTTTGCCCTTTTCCATTCTCTTCTTCCCAAATAATTAAGACTGAGAAAGAGAGAGGTGAGAATCGCTCTGGGGTAGAGAGTCCACCTCAAAAAATATCCAGGGTAAGGGTTGAGATCGACACACAGTCCTCCCTTCACCTTTTCTCGCTCATAGAGAAACCGTTCAATATCGCCCCGCAGCTCCTCCTGAAAGAAGGCTTCCGGTCTTTCGGGGTGAAGGTGTTTAATCTGGAGCTCTCGGTCAAATAAGAGAGATAGCCCAAACTGGCTGGCGTTGATGAGATAATCGGTATCCTCTCCTCTCGGAATATAAGGGTCAAAGGGGATGCTTCGAAAAAGGTCAGAATGAAGGACTAGGTTTCCGCCCAAAAGGATGGGCGAAAAAACGAGGCGGTCTTTAGACGACAGGATTCTTTCCCAAACCCGATTCATCCATTTTGTCTTATCCCAGAGAAAATCCCACCAAAGCCGTCTTGGAGGAAGAAGGATCGTCCCATCCGGATTGACATAAAATCCACCTTTCCCGGCTACAACCTTACCATTCCACCTCTGGTTTAAATACTCACAGGCGACCTCTAAATAGCGCGGGGCTTCCAAGACTTCATCATTATCGATAAAGATAGCCACATCCATCGAGAGTGCTTGAGCAAGAAGGAGGCCAATGTTACGAATCTTTGAAAATCCCTTCAGGTCTGTAAGGGAAGAGAATTTTCTGAAATCTCTTTGATCTAAATTTCTCCTTAACATTTTCAGATGATGGGATGAGAAAAGTATGGTTTTCCCTTCCCATAGATTATGAACCTCCTTCCTGACGAATCTGTCCATCTCCAGCAAGGAAACCTCTTCTTCTCCACCAGTCAAATCAAAACATACAAGAAGGATGAGGGTGAAATCCTGGTCTTCCAATATCTTCAAGCTTTCGATTGCCCTCTTCGCCAATCTCAGCGCCTCTAAATGAGGTAATTCCTCCGGTTGATTGAATCTGAGATAGACAGGAATAATGATCGCTTTTTTCATAGCTCCCTGGGTCTGTACCTCTTCGGGGGCGGCAGATCCGTACAAAACTTTTTCAAGATTTTCTATCTGTTTCTTTAACTCCTTCGATCGAATGGAAGCCTTGATAGCCCTTGGAATCCAGAAGATAAGGGTCATGAGAATCCCCGCTCCGATCGATCCTAAAAGAGTGTAGATCGGGGAGGTCTGAAATGTCCATATGAGAAATTTCATTGCAACGGCAGGACCAGTTGAATTTTGGACGGCAAAGATGAATATTCCGACGGCCATCAGAAAGATGTACCAATAAAAGAACACCATGGATTTCCCTTCGAATTTAAATTTCTAACTCATTGACTACGTTTAGAATTACTTCGTTCCAGGCCTCGGGGCCTCCCCCATTTATGACCCTGACATTTTGAATCGGCGATAGGGTTTCTGGTACGAGATCACCCTTCTCCTTAAGAAAGATTGGACAATCGACTAGTGATAACATGGGCAGGTCGTTCAGGCTATCTCCAATCCCGACCGTAAAAATTGAGAAAAATTGATTCTCATAGAGTTCTTTCAAAATCTCAACGGCCTTTCCTTTGTCATTTTTTCTGAAGATATGATGAAACCTCCCTCCCCAAGCATAGTTCATCCCCTTTTCTTTGATCTTTCTTTTCACGATCTCGAACTCTTTCTCTCCACCTTCAATCATGAATGGCTCATCGTACTCTCTCTTCTTAGCAAACGTCGCCTCTTTCTGGCCCAACCCGCAAAGGGAAGACAGTTCCTCCTCGGTGAAATCGGAGAAGCCTTTTATCGAAATCCCCGTCTCTTTTCTAATCGAATCCAAGACTTCAATAATGATGGAATAAGGTGCCCCCAATTCCAAAACGAAATATTCCCCCAATCCTCTATCGTAATGGAACGGAAAGGAAAAATAATCTTTGGCGATGAAGATAGCCCCTCCATTTTCGGAAACAAAGGGGTGGCCATTTTCTAATTGTTTTTGGTATAGCTCAATCTCAGCCCTGGTCTTGCTGCTCGAAAGAATAAGGGGAACACCTTTCTGTTTAATTAGATTAAGGGCAGGCAAGGCGGGTTCAAATGAATAGGTATTCCGATCGAGTAAAGTACCATCCAGATCTGTAAAGATCACAAGTCTACGTGTTGTCGTCGTCGGTAGCATTTTTCAACCTCTCCAAAAAGTCTGGGATCGCGGAGGTAACCCGGTTCCAAGCGGAGATGAGGGGAATGCGAAGAGGGTCTTCCACGAAGGCCTTACTGGCCAGTTCGATGCCCTTGGTAAAGGTTTCTACAGCCACTCCTTCCTCATGACGATCAAAATCGAGGCCATTAATGGCAGCATCATCATGATATTTTGTAATGGTCTCTTGAGCCGTTCTTAAATAAGTGGCCTTTAATGTTTTCAGTAGGCTTTCGGAAAGATCAATTCCCTCACTGGCTAAGTTTCGGAAAAGATTTTTCGCAATATCAATGGACATTTTTAGAAGACCTTTATTGGGATCATCTTGAGAAAGTTGCTGGTGTTTATGCTCATAATTATCCGTCAAATCGACCTGGCAGATTCTTCTTAAGGAGCAGTTACGAAAGACCTCTGATAGAAGTCCAACCTCCAGTCCCCAATCCCAGGGAATGC
Source organism: Thermodesulfobacteriota bacterium (assembly GCA_049684675.1). Classification (GTDB taxonomy): domain Bacteria; phylum Desulfobacterota; class BSN033; order BSN033; family UBA1163; genus UBA1163. Next base: position 5,496 of record JBAVGF010000207.1, read on the forward strand.
GGTTGATTCGGGCCAAATCCGTAATCATTGAAAATTCTCCTGCCAATGGGTATCGAAAACTGTCAAGATAGACCAAGAAAGGAAGGTATCCTAGAAGTCGCTCCAGAGACCGGATTAGAGGGGTTACAAAAAGCCGGGTGACCCTCCCATGCATCTTGTTTGTAACTCGACTATAATATCCCTTACAGAACTCATAGCCCAGATTAGGATTGACCACTGGGTAGCATAATCGAGCTAAAAACTCCCGATCGTAACTGAGGATGTCGCAATCGTGAAGCACGATGACGTTGCTCTTTTCGTTTGCCAGGACATAACCAAAGGCCATCCAGGTGGAGCGTCCTTTTCCATCTTCTCCTGCTGAGATATCATTCTTGGTCAGGATATCGTAAAGGGAATGAATCCTTGGCCCATCATTCCAGATGACGATCGTTCGCTGTGGAAGTACAGAAAAAAATTCCTTGGCAGAGGTAAAATCTTTTTCATCGGCTCTCCCTAAGGTGACAATCACCTCATTGATGTATTTGACCTTTTGAATCTCTGAAACGATTGTCTTGAGAGCATTCTCCTTTAACTCTGAATAGAGGGAGGGAAGTATCAGCGCAATCGGATTGTTTCGTGAATAGAACTCCAGTTCCATTTCCATGCGTTCTAAAGTTATCTTTTTCAATCGATGAAGTGTACTGATCACTCCAGCTTGAAAGAAATCAGTCATAGATCAACCTCCTGTTCTCAAGATTCACAAGAAGACCGAAAGAGGCTTTAAATCAAAGAAGAAGTAAATTTCCTTTGTAGAGGGTTCCCGCGTCATCATTGGCAGCGGAGACGATCCCACCAGGCCTCCTTCACTGCATGTTTCTCCAAATTGTCCTCGATCGAGAGATCAGCCAAAAATTTGATCCGAGGCCTTTTGGATTTGTTGTACTTTCCTCCAATAAAAAAACCGCTCCCCGAAATTTTACTTTCGGATAGCGGCCCGACTATCCATCTTTTTTAACCTCCTGAAATAGTTAAATATTTCTGGGCCCTACAATCTCTTTCTTTCATCTACCTCTACTTTTTTTAGCAAATTGTCCTTCAATTGTCAAAGACTTTCTATTCCAGAAGGTCTGCACCCATTGGAGTAAGCGGTTTGTGAACCTTGGTTACTGTCAGACGTAAGGCTCGTGCAATCTTGGATGAAAAATTCCCCTTGAATTTGATCCTCTGAATAATTAATTTATAGAAAGAAAAGTGACAAGGAGGGAAAAAATGATCAAGGACGATCGAAATTACCACCAGCGGTTACAGGAGTTTTGTGATTGTTATTTGGAGACCGACCCTAAAAAAGAGCTGGAGAAGGCCGCCCAGGGAATTTCAGGCGATCCCGGCGGCGACTTGGATGAATTAGCCCTTAAGTTTCTTGGACTTGGAATCTTTTACGGGGCTGCTGAGAAAGCCAAAAAGATTTCCATTGAGCGGTCAAAGGATGGAGAGGTCCTTTTCTCAGTCGAATCCAGAGGAAAATATCAGCTCCC
>JBAVGF010000208.1:0-7318 GCA_049684675.1 Thermodesulfobacteriota bacterium
AAACGTTGTTCTCCCCATGCTGCGGTTGAAGATTGAAGAGGCAGCGTTTCTGGTTGCCGCAGAGTTGAATGCTGTCGTATGTGAAAAATTTGTCCACGAGTGACTCACCGGATCCACCCTGCCGAACCCATGGGTCCTGGAATTGAAGAAGTGATTCGTGATCCGGTGGTCATGGTGATGATGAAACGCAACGATAATGTCAAAATCGTTTAGTACGAAGAATCCAGGGAAGAAGAACCCGGAGAACCAGAACGGATAAGGAACCCAGCCGTACAGGTAGTCATAATCCCAAGGCGGAGGATAGTAGGTGACCACCGGTGGACCTTCCTCATAGTAATAGTTGTTAATATCCTGAGGCTGAACATATTCGCTACTTGTTGGGGGTTGGCTATCTGCATACTGGCTAGACCCAGGTGCAACCCCTACGCCGAACTCTGTGGTTATATCCTGAAAGGCTTTTAAGGCCTCATCCTTTCCCATCGGCAGCCTTTTGGAATCTGCTGCGGTTGCCACGGCGTTTTGCAACTCGCCAATAATGTTAGGTGTTACAGGGTAGTCGGCGATCCACCCGTTCTTCGGTGCGATTCCTGCCGAGGTCAACATGTCCTCAGCTTGTGCCTCGTCAGTAGGCGTTCCAACCTTGAGTACGGTCGCCAGTCTCAGGGCAAAATCACCTTCTGGAACGAGTGCTTGTGCTATCGGAGGAGCCCCTGCCGACTTCTGGTCTGATTGTGGGTAAGCATTCAAGGATAGCAGAAGTAAGGCCATTATAGTCATCATTACGATTAATCTTTTCATGTGCGCTCCCTCCTTTCTTCGGTGGAGTTCAAAAAAACCGTTAACCTATTCTATTTAAATATAATCCTTCAGGGCTTGAAAGACAATGCTGCCAGGTCTATTGAATAAGATGAGATAAATTTTATAACATTTGAAAATGAATGGCTTTTTGCTTCGTGAGGCGAGGAAGATTGGAATAGGCCTTAGAAGGGAAAACCCGGATTAAGGAAGGCTATCCTCTCGCGCAGTTAGACGAGAGAAAACGGTTCTTTTAAGCTGATCCGTCATATTCTTTTCCTTTATTTTTTCTCCCCATTCATCCTGAATATAGAAGACATCGACAATGCGATTACCCAAGGTTGAAATTCTTGCAAAGTGGATATCACACCCGTGTTCGGTCAATGCCTGCGTAACCTCGTAAAGGATACCCAATCTATCCTCTCCCGTGACCTCGATGATGGTATAGAAGTCAGAGTCGAGATTATTGATCTTTACTTCTTGCGGCACCCTTGGCATGACTTTCTGCTTGATCCCGTTTAATTCTTTCCTCTTGGAAAGAAGATCTCTTAGAGAGACTTTTTCACCCAAGATTTCTTCCAAATCTTTTTTAAACTGTTGAAGACGCCAATCAACATTTCTTGTAGCATCTATCACCCAGAAGGTGTCCAGAGCAATGCCATTTCCCCACGTGTGAATCTGGGCTTCGAGGATATTTAGGCGGTTTAAGAACATCGAGCCTGTAATTTTAGAAAAAAGTCCGTAACGGTCTTTTGTACATATCGTGACCTTTGCCTGGACCTCCTTTTCAACCTTCCATTCCACCAAAAGAAGTTCCTTCTCGATAGAACGGGCCATTCCAATGTGGCGAGCGATCTCTTCTGCGGAGTAACAGGAAAGGTACCGGTCCGGAAGTTGTTCAGCATATTCAGAAATTATTTCTTGAGATAGAGATGCACGAAGCTTCTGAATCATCTCATCCCTTCTCAAAAACGGCCCAGCCACAGCGCCCATTTCAAAAAAATGCGAGGCCTTTAGAAATAGCTCCATGAGGAGGGTGCTCTTCCAAGAGGTCCAGGCCTCAGGTCCAACAGCCTTAATGTCGGCAAAGGTCAAAAGGTAGAGCATTTTTAATTGATCGACATTCTGTACCTCGTTAGCAAAGCGCGAGATGACCTGTTCATCATGGAGGTCTCTGCGGAGGGCTGTTTCAATCATAAAGAGGTGGTGGTTTACTAAGAATCCGATCAATTCCCGGCCTTCCGCCGGGAGTCCCATCCTCTCTCCGATCTGCTTAACCATCTCTTGGCCGATAAGGGAGTGATCTCCGTCCGTCCCTTTACCGATGTCGTGGAGAAGGGTCGTTAAAAAGAGAATCTCCGGATTTTCTATCTCTCTGATGAGGGAGGAGAGCAAAGGATAGTCTTTCTGGTAAAGGCCACCTCTTAACTTTCCCAGTTCCTCTACAGCCAGGATAGAATGGATATCGACAGGATGGACATGATAAAGGTCATAGTGGACTTTCCCCTCAATCTCCGAGAATTCGGGAATATAGCGCGACAGCAATCCCAGCTCGTGCATCTTCTTTAAAATAGTATCAACACCATCTCCTTTCCTCAGGATCGAAAGGAAGGCTTGATTGACTCCCTCCGAGGTCCTAAAGCGGTCGTCAACAAAGGGGAGAGCCTCCATCACGGCTTCCTCCGTCCGAAAATCCATGTGGGTCCGGTAAGTCTGACAATGTTTAAAGAGAGTCATTAATTGGGATGGGTCTCTCTTGAAGGTCACAGGATCAAAAAGATGGAGTTCTCCATAGGCCATTCCGAAATTATCATCAGTTTTCTTTCGCTGAAGGAAAAAAAAGGCCTTCTTCACCCAAGAGGGCTCGTGAAGGGCCCGCTCAAGAATATCATTAACAAAGTTTGAGATCCTCTGTGCGGAAAGATGATATTGCCTCATCATCTCTTCGATGCCTCCCGTACCGGGAGAAAGGCCAAGGATCGGGGCGATTTTTTCTTGCAGCTCGAAAGTAAGATGGTCCTGTCTTCTCCCGCTGAGGAGATGGAGCTGGTTTCTAACCGCCCAGAGAAATTGAAGACTCTTCTCCAGCATTCGGGAATGGTCCGGGAAAAGAATCGAATCCCAACGATCTGTCTTATATTTCGCCCTGATGATCCACCGACCAATCTGAAAGTCTCTCAGCCCTCCTTCTCCCTCTTTGATATTGGGCTCCAGGGCATAAGCAGGATCCTCGTATTTGTGGTTGCGGAGGTAAAGATCTTTAGCCAGAGCCTCCGCAAATTTTTGCACTTTTCGGTGGAGAACGTTTTTCGTGAAGAGGCTGTACAGCTTCCGGAAGAATTCATATTCTCCGTCGAGATAACGTCCGTCGATCAGGCCTGTTTTTATGGGCAAATCCGATTGGGCCATCTTTAGACATTCGTTGATGGACCTCGAGCTGCAACTGACTTCCAATCCTAAGTCCCAGAGGGGATAAAGAATCTTCTCGACCAAAGGAGGGAGATCCTCTTTTTTCGAAGACGAGTAGAGGAGCAGTAGATCGACATCCGAGTAAGGAGCTAATTCAGCCCTTCCATATCCTCCCACAGCGATGAGGCAGACCGACGGAGCCGAAACCTGGGATTGTGCCTTTTGGAAAGCCATTCTCACAAGGCCGTCCACCAAATCGGAATGTTGACGGAGGAATTCCCTCGGGGAGGAATAATTGGATACTGCCCGGGCCATCAGGTTTTTCGAATGGATGAGCCCGTTTCTGGTCATGCCTAACTCAAATTGCATCTCTCCCGCGCTCTCCGGTCCGGATTCGAATCACCTCTTCGACGGATGCGAGAAAGATTTTCCCGTCTCCAATCTTCCCTGTTTTGGAAGTCCGTTCAATGACTTCGATTACCTGATGGACCATTTCATCGGTAATGATCAGTTCAATCTTGACTTTGGGCAGAAAATCAATCTTATATTCTGCCCCCCGATAGACCTCGGTATGACCTCGTTGTCTTCCAAAACCCTTGACCTCGGTAACCGTCATTCCTTGGATACCGATTTGGGTGAGTGCATTCTTCACTTCATCCAGTTTAAACGGTTTGATAATCGCCTCAATCTTTTTCATTCATCTCCTCCCGTCTAAGTTCGGAGACTGTGTTCTTTAATTCATAACTCCGAACCCCCAACTCCGAACTCATAACTTTTTAGAATGAATACCCTGCTTCTCCGTGCTGACTTAAATCAAGCCCGGTGACCTCGTGTTCATCGGTTACTCTCAAGCCCATTGTCCAATCAAGGATCTTCAATATAATCAGCGTTACCACGAAAGAATAAATCCATGCCGAAGCAACGCTCAATGCCTGAATTCCAATCAAAGAAGAATTTCCAAAGAAAAGACCGTCGTTCCCTGCTGAGTTAATCGCCTTCGAAGCAAATAATCCTGTGGCTAGTGCACCCCATGTGCCACCCACGCCATGAACGCCAACGACATCGAGAGAATCGTCATATCCGAGTTTGGTCTTAAGGTTAATGGCAAAATAGCACGCTACACCCGCTCCTCCTCCGATGAGGATGGCTGATACGGGGCCTACAAAACCGGAGGCGGGCGTAATAGCCACCAGCCCAGCCACTGCACCCGAAGCGGCACCCAGAACAGTTGGTTCACCTCGATAAGCCCACTCTGCAATCATCCATGACAGGGCTGCGGCAGCTGCTGAAATATGTGTCACCACAAAAGCAGAAGTGGCGAGAGAACCCGATGCTACCGCACTTCCACCATTAAAGCCGAACCAGCCAAACCAGAGCAGTGCTGCACCGAGAAGCGTCAGGGTCAGATTATGGGGAGGCATGGGCTCATGACCATAGCCTTTTCTCTTCCCTATGACCAGGGCCGCCGCTAACGCGGCGATTCCTGAACTGATGTGTACGACAAGGCCTCCTGCAAAGTCAAGGGCACCGAGATTCTTGATCCAACCACCTGTCCCCCACACCCAGTGCGCAAGAGGATCATAGACGAATGTGGCCCACAGGACGAGGAATACGAGATAGGTCCTGAACTTAAACCTTTCAGCAAATGCACCCGTGATCAGTGCCGGCGTGATCACAGCAAACATCATTTGAAAGATCATAAATGCCTGATGGGGGACAGTGGCCGCATAATCGGGGTTGGGGTCGAGACCTACACCCCTGAGTCCGATCCAGCTGAGGCTACCGATGACGTGACCGATGTCCGGTCCAAAGGCAAGGCTATATCCATAGAGTACCCACTGGATGGTGATAACCCCGAGAGCGATGAAGCTTTGCATGATCGTCCCTAAGACATTTTTTGATCTCACCATTCCTCCGTAGAAAAGGGCAAGGCCCGGTGTCATCAGCATGACCAATGCAGAAGAGATGAGGATCCAGGAAGTATCTCCTGTATCCACTTTGGGTGGAGAAGGTGTTTCAGCAAACGCAGCGCCGACGATCAGCAAGCTCATGAAGAGCCACAGAAACAAGATTTTTTTCATGTCATTCCTCCCTTTATAAATTGTAGATTTCGGATTGTAGATTGCGGAATTCCCTTCACCCCATCTTCTCCCCGGTGGGGAGGGGATGGAGGGTGTGAATCGATTTTTTGAAAAAGTTCTTTAAGAATTCCATTCCGATTTTCTTATAAGGCTCGATCTTCGCTTTTGTATCAGCGAGGATTTTTAGCTTTGATAAGAGCGGAGGGTGTGGTCCCTCAAATTCCCCTTCATAAGTCTCCATCCATTCACGAATGATCTCTTGGGTCACTTCGAGGTGAAACTGAAGGCCGTAAGCGTTATCTCCGTATCGAAATGCCTGATGAGGAACAAGGGGGGAGGTAGCGATCAATATTGCACTATGCGGAATTTCAAAGGTATCCTCGTGCCATTGAAATACCGGAAAAGTTTTGGGTAGGTGAGAAAAGAAAGGATCGATGGACCCTATTCTTGTCAACGAAACGTCATACCATCCGATTTCTTTCACAGGGGCTTTGAAGACCTTTGCCCCCAGGGCCTTGGCTACCAGTTGTGCCCCCAGGCATATTCCTAAGAGAGATTTTCCTCTTTGAATCGCTTCCTTAATAAAGAGGTCTTCTTCTTTGAGAAAAGGATAGCGATCTTCCTCATAGACATTCATCGGTCCTCCCAAAAAGACGATGTGGGTGAGGTTATCAAGTTTTGGGAGGTGGCGGCCGGATTCAAGAGTGAGAACCTGATAGGGGATTCTCTCTTGTCTCAAACAATCCTCAATCAGTCCTGGCCCTTCAATATCAACATGCTTGACAACTAGTAAATTCACATAAAAGTAAAAAGCAATACTTATGCCAGTTGATAGAGGATCAACGCTAAGTTGGGTTTTATCAAAGTTATTGAATAGTTGGGGGAAATAGGATTAAAGATATTTTAAATTTGCCAGGCATTTATAAAGAAAGGTCTTGTCGAATTTTAGACAGCCTGCTAAAAAACAACCAAATTTACCAGATTAAATTGAAGCGTGAAGTCATGACATTGTATCCCTTCCGTGTTCGCCTGTTCGAACTCGAATTACCTTCTCCACGGAAGACACAAAGATTTCTTCGTCTCCAATACTTTCTGTTTTGATAGTTTTTTTGATGGTCTCAATGACCTGGCTGAGCATCTCATCTGAAGGAACGATCAGTTCGATCTTAAATTCTTTGACAACGTCCACTATACATTCCTTCCCTCGATAAAACTCTTTGTGAGCATCTTGGATCCCAAACTCATCGACCTTGCTTATCGTCATCCGCCGGGTCCCGATCCTAGTCAAAGCATTCTTTACTTCTTGTAACTTAGAAGGGTCAATAATGGCTTCAATCTTTTTCATGGCTTCTCCTTTCACTCACCCTTTGATAGACTCAGAGTTGAGTCAAAAAGTACAGAAGGCCCTCGACCGGGTCTGATAACCCCTTCATACATCTCCTCGAAAGACCGTACCTGAACAGAAATAAATCCCAGCATGCGGGCACGGTCCTGTGGATGTCAGGGGATCGAGGAGGGTTCATCCGTATGCTTCCGGTGAAGGGTGCCTACATTATATTGCATCCCTTCCGCGCTCACCTGTCCTGATTCGGATCACCTCTTCGACAGAAAATACAAAGATCTTCCCATCGCCAATCTTTCCTGTTTTTGCTGCCCTCTCGATGGTCTCGATCACCTGGGTGACCAATTCATCAGTAATAATGATCTCAATTTTGGACTTGGGTAAGAAATCAATCGCATATTCGGTTCCCCGATAGGACTCCGTGTGACCCTTCTGTCTTCCGAACCCATTCACCTCAGTCACCGTCATTCCCTGAACGCCGATTTTGGTTAGTGCATTCTTCACTTCATCCAGCTTAAATGGCTTGATAATCGCTTCAATCTTTTTCATCTTTTCTACCTCCCCGAAAACAGTTTTTTGATACCCTCGTCTCCGCACGCCCAGGCGGGTGCGAAACGCCAGGACGATCCTAAAAGGTGAAGAGGGTGTCCACACTGAATGTCAACTGATTTTTGTCGCCACTGTTGAAGAG
>JBAVGF010000209.1:0-5646 GCA_049684675.1 Thermodesulfobacteriota bacterium
GAAGGCTTCCCGTTGCGATAAGATGTTTTCTCCTGGGACAGAATCCCTGATAGTCGCACCAGTTACAAAGAGGCCCCTCTTTCGGGAGGAATTGTCTGTCCGTTTCAATCCTTTGGATGAGTTCTAAAGTCGCTTTCCGAAGTTGATGGAGCTGATCAGGCGTTCTCGAAGAATGTATTTCAGTATCGAAGGTGAGATAGTGCCAGATCAGTCTGACCTCCTGGATACCCTGCCACTTTTCTGCAACTCCCATTTGATAGAAAGCCAACTGCCGGTCTGAATTGACATCTTCCTTTGTGGGTAGCCTGTTGGAGGTTTTATAGTCGTGAATTTCGAGAACGGAACTGTCCACCAAGGTCACACGGTCGATATAACCTCGGATCCAATAATCCTTTTCTTCCTCTAGGGGGAAGATCATATACTCTTCGAGGCCCAACGTTTTCCCCTGATCAAATGGGTAATACCGTTTGTAATAGTCCGTGATACATTTCTCTCCAAGGCGGCGGTAGTCTTCGGCGCTGTAATCCTTCCGCACAATCCGGATCATCTCATTCCAATTCTTTTCCCAATCCTGGTGGTAGAAGCTGAGGAGCTCTTCCAGGGTTATGAGCTTGGCCACCTTCAGATCTCGGTAGACCTTCTCCAAGGCATCGTGGACCCTTGAACCCGTGAATGCTTCAATGCCCTCCGTCTCGACCTCGATCTTGTCGATATAGGCGAGCTTGTACCGGTGGGGGCAGTTCTCATAGGTTGAAAGTTGTGAGTGCGAATAGGTCGGCATTCCTCGCTTCCTCTACGTTTGATCTCCTACGGATGCAGTCCAATTAATTATTTTTAACAAGAAAAAGGGATTCTGTCAAAATCCAAATTTCTGCTTGAAAAGGCATGATGGAAATAGATATGATAAAAATATTGGAGGTATTTGGCTACCGATGAAGCCAAGCGTAGAATTAGAAAAATTGCAGGACACTGTCATCCAATGCCGTAAGTGTCCCCGGCTGGTCGCCTACCTTAAAGAAGTATCAGAACGTAAACCCAGGAGATACCGGGACTGGGATTATTGGTCAAAACCCCTTCCCAGTTTTGGAGATCCGGGTGCCCGGGTTCTGATTGTGGGACTGGCTCCCGCTGCGCAAGGTGGGAATCGGACAGGCCGTATGTTTACGGGAGATCGGAGCGGAGAGTGGCTGTTTAACGCTCTCTATCAGTTCGGCTTCGCTAATCAACCCAATTCTCTTCGAAGGGATGACGGTTTCGAATTGGACGATTGTTATATTACCGCAACGATTCGATGCGCCCCGCCTAAAAATAAAGCTCTGCCGGAGGAAATAGAAAACTGCCGGCCCTATTTTTTGGAGGAACTCGATCTCCTAAAGAATATTGAAGTCCTTGTCCCGTTAGGCCAGATCGCTTTTACGCAAACCCTCAAGTCTTTGAGACTAAAAGGGTTTGAAATTCCATCTTTATCATTTGGTCACGGGAAGATTTATTCACTCCGAACTTCGAACTCTGTACGGAACGCAGATCTGCGTTCCCTCCGAACCTTAATTACCACCTACCATCCCAGCCAGCAAAACACTCAGACCGGCAAACTCACAAGGCCGATGTTTCATAAGATTTTCAAGATGGTCCGAAAGAAGTTGAGAGATTGAAAGTTGAGAATTTTGAGTTATGAGTTTTGAGTTGTCAATTCTTTTCGCTATGCGCCATGCTCTATGCGCTTTGCTGTTGTTTAGATAATGCTTATTCAGATCCCGATCGAGGACTGGATTGACCTTCATACCTTCTCTCCCAAGGAGATCCCTTCTCTTTTGGAGGAGTATCTCTTAGAATGTCAGAAGAAAGGCTTCAAGGAGGTCCGGATTATTCATGGAAAAGGGAAAGGGGTACAGATGAACATCGTCCATTCCTTTCTTAATAAGAGTCCTCTTGTTGAATCATTTAAATTGGCTCCGCCCGAGGCAGGTTCATGGGGTGCCACCATCGCTGTTTTAAGGAGGGAGATTAAAGAATGAAAAAAATCCTAACGGTCCTCGTCTTCATCACCTTCTCGATTTCAATTCTCGTTTTTCCTGCCCTGGCAGACAACAAGCCACCGCAAAAGGGAGAGATGCTGCCAGTGATCAACCTTCCTATCCCCAAAAATCCAGATGAGAAAAACTATCTGGGGCTTTCCGGGAGCGGTCTTTTCAAAATTCCGCAGATCAAAGCCAATGCTGTTATCGTAGAAATTTTCAGCATGTACTGCCCCTTCTGCCAGAAGGACGCACCCGGAGTCAATGAGCTATACCGGCTTATTGAAAACAACCCCGATGTTAAAAGCAAAGTTAAATTAATCGGGATTGGTGCAGGAAATTCACCCTACGAAGTGGAAGTGTTCAAGAAAACGTATAATGTCCCTTTTCCACTTTTTCCGGATAAGGATTTTACGATCCATAAGACTTGTGGTGAAGTGAGAACACCCTATTACATGGTCGTTAAAATTAATGACGGTGGGACTCACCAAATTGTACATACCCAGTTGGGGGAGTATCCCGGTGCCGAACCGTTTCTGGAGCTTGTGCTCAAAGCTTCCGGATTAAAATGAAGCTTCGCTTCCGGATAAGCCATCCTATTTGATATGACTTCGCCTTAAAGGTAAAATTCTCCTCCAGGAGGAAGAAACAATGAAAAAGAAACGATTAGCCAATCTCATCTTAGTCACCGGAGTTCTGTCGCTATTTGCCTCGGGTCCGATGGCCTTTGGTCTTTCAGATGTCTACAAGGGAAACATTTATCAGATAGGAACGCTCAAGCCAATTGACAGCGTTCTGAAAGTGAAGGTGGGGGACCGGGCACCCGATTTCACTCTCCCCTCAGTTTCCGGGGAGAAGGTTTCGCTGAGCCAGTTTCGAGGGAAAAGGAATGTTGTCCTCTCCTTCGTTCCCGCGGCATGGACACCCGTCTGTTCAGATCAATGGCCTGGTTACAACATTGCAAAAGATATTTTTAGCCAATATGACGCCGTCCTCCTTGGAATTACGGTAGATAACATCCCTACCCTTTTTGCATGGACGAACCAAATGGGTCAACTATGGTTTCCAGTTCTTTCTGACTTCTGGCCCCACGGAGCCGTAGCCAAGAGATATGGTCTATTGCGTTCCAATGGAGTATCAGAAAGGGCTTTGTTCGTTATCGATAAGAAGGGAATCATTCGTTATATCGACGTTCACGATATCAACAAGAGACCCCCGCTTGAGGACCTTGTGGGTGCCCTGGAGAAGCTGAAATAGCCTTTCAATTTTCAGCCACTGTTTAAGGTTCATGGTCTATCGTTCAATTCATAGTTCATCGTTCGAAAACAGGAGGTATTTATGAGCATCCCGAGACATTGTCCAGGCTTTGAGCAGTTCAAAGATCTAAAATCTTTCGTCTGCAAATGCCCGAGCTGTGGGAAGGAAGTCGAGATCTTCTCCGACGAATTTGATAGAAAACATACCTGCAGGGGTTGCCATCAGGAGATTGATTTTACAAAATGTACTCTGACCGGCGGAGCATCAGATCCCACACCCCGATAAATGGGTGAAACGGTCACGAATCACGGGCCGGGATCACGTTGCTTCAGATTTTAATAATCTCTCCTTCTATCTTCTCTCCGAGGTGTAGGATGCCGAGGGTGGCTCGATGGATAAAAGAACGGGTGGCGGAGCCGGGGTTGAAGAAGTAAATATCTTTGACCCGATGATTCGCCGGGGTATGTGTGTGGCCATAAACAATGACATCGACTTCATCGAATTCTTCTCGGATGCGTGACTCGATTCCAAACGGAGAGCCTCCCCCATGGATCAGGCCGATCTTGAATCCTCTTAGTTCAACAATTCTCTTCTGAGGAAATGCCTTCCGGATACCCTGGAAATCCATATTCCCGCAAACAGCAATCAGTTCTTTCAGGCCTGAAAGATACTCTGCGATGCTCCAATCCACAAAGTCTCCTGTGTGAAAAATCTTTTCCACGTCCTTGAAATGGAATTCGATCATTTTCTTAAATTCAGGGTGAGCCTCCCTCAAATGCGTATCTGAAATGACGCCGATCTTCATCATGTTAGAATACCAACCATAGGTTTTCTTGTCATGCTGAATTTATTTCAGCATCTCACTCAAATCTTTCCACTCTGAATTGAATTCATTTATCAAATTTATTTTCCAGCTTCTGTGCCAATTTTTTAATTGTTTCTCCTTTTCGAGAGCACTTCTGACGTCTGTGGTTGTCTCAAAATAAACCAATTTGTTAAGGTTATACTTCTTAGTGAACCCATCTACCATTTCGTTTCTGTGCTCACAAATTCTACGTTCAAGATCATTTGTGACCCCAATGTAAAGAACCTTGTTGGACTTATTTGCAAGGATATAAACATAATACTGTTTCGTCATGGTTTATCTATGATGCCGAGATCCTGAAATCGTTAGACCCTGATCCTGAAATAAATTCAGGATGACATTACTTGATTTAGGGCAAGGTTCAGAATGACCGGAAAAAGGTTATTTTGCTAACTCCACGACCGAATGATAGACTCCGATGGCCACTTTTTGCATAAATTCGAAATTGAGTGTCTCTATCCTATCTGAAGAGAGGTGGTAATTCGGGTTTCGTAAAAAACCGGTATCTGTGACCATCAACGCTGATAACCCTTGATCCCAGAAAGGACTGTGGTCACTCAGTCTTGCCTCCTCCATTGCTTCCCCCTTCCCGGGCACGACAAGAAGTTCTAAAGGAAGTTGAGGGCTGTTGGTTTTGAAAGACTGACAAACTTTTTCTAATAATTCCCTCGACCTCTCGTTTCCAATGATGGCGATGAAATCTCCCACATTGGGATAATGTTTCGGATTGAGATAGGGAGGATAATCTTGCCTTGGGGCTGTAAATCCCACCATTTCTGCTGAAATCATCCCGAGGATTTCCTCTCCTCCTTTTTTCAGGCCCTCCACATAATGGGCACTGCCGCCATAGTCGTATTCTTCAAGGGAGAAGGCGATCAGCCTTACCGTGCTGCCCAGAGGGACAGCTTGAATATTTCTCGCCACCTCGAGAAGTAAAGCGACGGCACTGGCATTGTCGTCCGCCCCGGGAGAACCCGGAACCGTATCGTAGTGAGCCCCGAGGATAAGAACTTTATGGGGAGAGGTTATCCCTCTCTTTTCTGCCACAATATTCTTATAAGATTTCCCCTCCCATTCAAAACGATCCTCTTTGACGTCCAGTCCGGTCTTGAGAAATTCTTTCTCAATATACTGTGCTGCCTGCTCCAACTTGGGGTAGCCATGATAAGGATTCCGGTCAAAATGGATATTTTTTACGTGCCCTTTGAGATTTTCTATCGAAATCGTCATCTTCTTCCCAGGGATTCTCCCATCCCAAATTGTTAAGAAAAGCAAAAAGAAAATTAAAGAAAAATGCCAGGGGAAAATTCGAAATCTCATGATCAATTGCCGACCGGACCTATGTTATTTGAAAATTAATGTCCTGTCAATTTGAAGTTCCATCCTGTTGCCTCAAAATAAAATGTTACCGGAGAGGATCGTTTGCGAGGGAGCGTTTGGTGAAGGGTTTAAGGATTCTATTAAGTTTATTCTCAATGGCCTTTCTTAGCACAAAAGGATTGAGCAGTT
>JBAVGF010000210.1:0-10203 GCA_049684675.1 Thermodesulfobacteriota bacterium
GCGAGCATCGGTGCAGCAAGGTCCCCCCTCCAGGGCTGTATCTTAAGAAGCTGGGGGCCATAGAGCATTCTGGCCACAAGCCCGTTGCTCGAGCAGTCGAGCATGATAGGAATTCCGGTAAACAGCCAGACAATGGCCACCATCCAGAAATAGTCTTTCTTGGTCATCTTTTTCATCCCGAGGAACCGGCTCACATTATGCGGGAACCCGGTGGCCATGGTGAAGAAGATAATAGGGGTTGCGAGAATCCCAACCATGCTTGACATGAGCTGGGTAAACCCGAGCTTTGGAAGATCCGGCCTGATCAGGCTCATCAGTTTTGGGTCCTGGGCCACCAGCTTGGAGGTAAGCTCGTAAAAGCCGCCGCTCTGTACGATGGCCACCACACCAATGAGGGTCCCAACAACGGCAAAAACGAGCCCCTGGAGTGCCATGGCATATTGGTTTCCAACATATCCGCCCATCGCCATATAGAGCCATGCAACGAATATTGAGAGCAAGAGGCACCAGAGGGGTGAGAGCCCGGTCAGGGCGTACCAGACGCTGGCCCCAGCCTTCAGTTGGCCGACGGAATACATAAACAGGAAGAAAAGCATGGAAATGGCGATGACGGTCTGGAGCATCTTGGAATCGAATCGTTTCCCGATCGTTTCAGGCACGGTGGCTGCTTTGAGCTTCACGGAAAATTCTCTGGTCTTCATTGCTGCAAGCCAGATGCAGGGGATGATGCCGACAAGGCTCCATATCCCTGCAAACCACATGCCTGAAAGACCGAGGGTATAGACAATCCCCGTGCTCCCGCAAAAAGCCCAGCCGGAAATATAGGAGGCGGAAAGAGCGGCGCCGGTGATCAGTGGGCCTATATCCCTGCGACCGACAAGATACTCATCGAAAGACTCCCATTTCCTCTTTCCCAAAACGCCAAGGATAGCAGAGAGCAGCAGTAAAAGCCCCAGCGCTATGACTCCGGAAATAATCATAGTTGTCGTTGGCGATGGAACAGGTATATATTGTGGACTCATAATTCCCACCTCCTTTTCTTAATGATGATCCAGGTCCCGATGAAGGTCATCAGAAATGTACCGACAAAGATTGCGCCCCAAACATACCAAACATACATGTAAGCAGATACATCCGGTTGCATAAGACACCTCCTTTCAGATCAGCTCTTTTGTTTTAAACGGATAGGTTGTGCTCGTCTCCCACCCCCTTCCGAGTATCTCCTGTCAATAAAAAAAAGCCTGGCTCCGCCGTTTTCGATTCCAGGCTTTTCTCAGGTTACTCCGCCTATCCCCCCTCCTGAAAAAGGTGGGGAAATCTATCCCTAAAAAAGTGTTAAAGACTGAAGATAAAATTTTTTTCAATCCTGTCGCTTGCTTATAAATAGAAGGAAGAAATATTGCCCAACATTAAATACACAAACGAATTATTTTGTCAAGGATTTTTTAGGATTTTTTTGGCATCTTTTAGGACAACGGATGTTCTGGAAGCAGTGATGACAGGCACTGATTTTTATTTATTTTGTATCTGGACGAGTTCAGCCCGACGACCCCAATCGCGATTGGGATGCCGCTATAGACCCACCTTCAATTTACGGACGTCGGCTTCTTGAGGTAGAAAGAGAAAAACGTTCCTGCCAGAGAGACTCCGCTTGCCAAAAGAAAAGGAACCAAGAAAGAATGGGTGATATCCGCTAAGTGGCCTCCCACAGCAGGTCCTAAGGCTTGTCCAATCCCGAAGAATAGCGTGATAAAACCGAGGCCCGCAGGAGCCAGTTTCGATCCGACATAATCCCCGGTCGCAGCAGCCATAATGGTGGGTATGCTCCACGCCGTAAGGCCAAAGATAACGGCAGAGAGGTAGAAACCCATTGGATTCCTGACCAAGGCAAAGATGGCATAGGCTGACGCGAGAGTGATATAAGCCAAGGCTGAGCCATATTTGCGACCAAGGAGGTCGGAGATTCCCCCCCAGATCACGCCACAAAAAATGCTTAATCCTCCGACCACGGCCCAAATGCCACCCGCTTCAGCCTGGCTCATCCCTATCTCTTTAGTTAGATAGGCAGCAAAAAAAGTCATATAAATGATATATGAGAACCCGTACATGAAATAAACGAACCCGAGATACCACATCTCCTTGACTCGGTAGACGAGGCCCCATTGTATGGCCTTTGCCTTTTTTTTCTCTGGCGGAGATTTTAAGGAGTCTTTTGCTTCGTCAAATCCAATGGGAGAGAGTCCCTTCTCTTCCGGTTGACTGCGGATAAAGGCATAGACGAGGCATGAGATGATAAGGACCCCCCCACCCAGATAGTACCAGGAAAACCTCCAGCCCTCTGATCCATAGACTTTCAAAAGAGGAGGGACAATGAGACCGGCGATCAAGGTACCTCCGCCGATTCCGGCTGAGACGATGCCGGTGGCAAACCCTCTTCTTTTCAAGGCGAACCAAGCAGAACCGAGCGCCATGGCCGGCACATAGGCAGCCCCGTTCCCGAGCCCTGTTAAAAGTCGCATGAAAAAGGCGAAGGAAAAACTCTGGGCCAAGCCTGTAAGAATCATGGTCAAGCCCATCAGAATCAGGCCGAAAGTAATCACGACTCTTGAGCCAAATCGAGAAGCCAAAAACCCTCCGATAATGGCAAGGCTCAGGTAACCGATGAAGTTCCCTGTTCCTAAAAGCCCCAGTTCTGCATAACTGAAATGAAGACCGTCCTTCATGCTCGGTAGAATAAGCGTATACGCCATCCGGCCGAACCCGTGGGCTCCGATGGTCGTCAACGTTCCCATCGCTATCACAATCCATCCGTAATGGATTTTTGACGCCTCCCTACGATTTTCTTTCATATTCCCCCTCCCTAAAAGAGGAACGCCCGGACAACCCTTTCACTTAATTCAACCGGACCGAGACGACCTTCGACACCCCAGGGGTCTCCATGGTTATTCCATATAGGGTGTTCGCCGTCTCCATCGTCTTCTTGTTGTGGGTGATGAGAATGAATTGAGAGGTTTTGGAAAAGTCTTTGATCAGCTCGATGAATCGATTGATGTTCGCATCGTCTAACGGCGCATCCACCTCATCGAGCAAGCAGAACGGTGTGGGTCTAATCATGAAGAGTCCAAAGAGCAGGGCCGTAGCCACCAGAGCCTTTTCTCCTCCGGAGAGGAGGTCGATATTTTGAAGCTTTTTTCCTTGGGGTTGGGCGATGATATCGATCCCCGTCGTGGCAGGGTCTTGTTCGTCCAACATGACAAGACTAGCCTGCCCTCCTTTAAACAGCCTCGCAAAAACCAGTTTAAATTTTTCATTGACCAGATGGAAGGTCTCTAAAAATCGTTTCGTTGTCGTTCGATTGATCCGGAGAATTGCCTTTTTTAGGGAATCGAGGGCCTGATGAAGGTCGGCCTGCTGTTCCGACAGGAAATCGTGACGCTGCTTCAACTCTTGATATTCCTCAATGGCCATCAGGTTGACTTCTCCAAATCCTTCCAGGGAACTTTTTAACTCTGCCAACCGTTTTGACATCTCTTCCTTCGGCAACTCCACGGGGGAGGTTCCGACCGAGGCGGAAAGCGTCGCCCCGTATCGTTCTTTCATCGATTCCTGAAGGTGAGAGAGTTTTAGTTGAACCTCTGAGGCCAGAATCTCTTCCTCGTGGATCTTCTGCCTCACCTCCTCTAACTCCCGGCGGAGATACTTGGAGGAGGCCTCCACTTCTTTCCATTCATTCAAGACACTTTCTACCCTCTCTTTTTGGGCGGAGAGCATTTCTTCTTGAAGATGATGTTGTTTAAGACCATTCTCTAACTCCCCTTCCCACTGTTGGATTTTTTCACGAAGGGAGAGGGCTTCTTCCCGGCATTCCCTGATCCCCTTCACCTTCTTTAAGATCTGTTCCCTCAAGTTCCTTTGAGTCTCCGAGAAGTTTTGGATCTGAACTTCCAGGCCTTTCTGTTTCTCCTCGACAGAAGCTAGAAGGACCTTTTTCTCAGTGATCCTTCCTCCCAACTCTTCTCCCCCTTCTCTAACCTCCTCCACTTTCTTCTTCCATGACTGAACTTGCTCTTCCCTCTCCTTTTTCGCAGCTTCCTCTGTCTCCGTTTGAGCAGAGACCTCTTCTTTCTCTTTTTCTAAATCCTGACTCTCCTCTTCGAGTTGCTTCTGTTCAAATTGGATGACCTCCATCGTCTGGTGGAATTGGGAGGTCTCCTTTTTCAATCCTTCCAAATCTCTTTCTCGATGGAGAAGCTCGATGTCCTTCTCCTGAATCTCCTTTTTTCTCCCCTCTAACAGGTCTTCCTTCTCGCTGATCTCCTTTTGGAGGCGTCCTTCTTCCTCAAAGGCTTTTCGACATTCTTCCTCTGATTCTTTGACTCTCTGCTCTAAATCCCTGATCTCCCTTCGCCTCTCTAAAAGGCCAAGACCTTGATCCCGGCTCCCTCCGGAGATCACTCCGGAGCTCTGCAGGATGTCCCCTTCCAGGGTGACAAGGGTTCCAAACCCTCCGCCATTCTTCATCCACCGGAGTGCCTCCTCCCAGTTTTCGACGACCCCGGTATCTCCAATCAGGAATTCTGCGATGGCGTCAAACCCTTCCTTTACCTTCACAAAGCGCGAAAGAGGAATTGGCTTTCCTTCCTCTTGAGAGGTTCGGCTTTCTGTCCGGATCCCTTGAACCCCTCTTGGGATGAAACTCCCACGGCCGAGTGACTCCCTTTTAAGAAAGGCCATTGCCTCCATGCCTTCCTTCTCTTCTTCCACAATCAAATATTGCAATCGCTGTCCTAAAACGGCTTCGAGAGGAATCTCGTATTTCGGCTCTGGATCCAAGATGTCCGCCACGGCCCCCAACATCCCCTTCCACTTCTCCTGCTCTTCCTTCTTTCGCAGGAGAAGAGACTTTACCCCTTTTTCATACCCTTCATAATTCTCTTGAAGCTCTTTGAGGGAATGGTAGCGAGAGCGGTCCTGCCTCAAGGTCTCTTCCAGGGCGGATCGCCGTGTTTGCCTCGCGCCTAAATCCTCTCTTAACCCCTCGATCTCCCCTTCCCATCGAACCTTCTCCGCCTGATAGATCGACTGGATGGAGACGATCAGTTCTTTCTCTTTTATTTTTTCAAGGGTAGCCTCTTCCAATTGTTTGAGCTTCCGGCTTACGTCTTCAGATTCCTCTCCATGGGACCGGATTCGTTTCTGAAGATCTTCTTTCCTCTCCTCAAGGTGGGCCAGGCGGTTTTTGAGAGAGGTCAGTTGAGTGAGCGTGTCAATCAATTTACCCTTTTCAGCTTCCAATTCTTCTGAAAGCTCCTGGTAAGTTGCCCTAGAATCACCGAAAACGATCTCCAGTTCTTTCAATATTTCTTCGTTCTCCCGTCGTTCTTCTTCCAGATCCTTCCGAACCTGTTCCATTCTTTTTCGTTCTCTTCTCGTCTCTCTCCAAGCGCGCAGGAATTCTCTGACTTCTTGAACCCATTGATTCTCTTCTTTTTGAAAACTCCCTTCTTCTCTCTTGAAAAATTCAATGTCGTTTTCTGTCTTTTGAATTTTTCTACCCAGTTCAAATATTTCCTGTTGGAGGCTTCGGAACTTTTCTTCTTCCTCTATCCCCTTCAGCCGCTTCGTTTCGACGAAGGCCTCCTTCTGGGCGTTTTGGGTAGAAATATCCATCTCCCGGTCTCGAAGGGCTTTGAGATAACCTCTTGTCGCCTCGCCTTTATCCGAAAGTTCGGCGTATTCCTGGAGGGCAAAACGGATTTCGATCTCTTTGACCTCTTTCCGTATGGCCTTATACTCCTCTGCCCGCTTCACCTGCCGTTCCAGAGTGACGATCTGTCGCTTCACCTCAGCGATGATATCCTGAATTCGGAGAAGGTTCTGCTGCGTGGCCTCCATCTTCATCAGAGCGAGTCTCTTTCTCTCCTTATACTTGGCAATACCCGCCGCCTCTTCGATCAAAAAACGCCGATCCTGGGGATTGGCATTGATGAGATGTTCCACCCTCCCCTGTTCCACAATCGAATAACCATTCACTCCGATACCGGTATCCAGGAAGAGATCGGTGATGTCCCGCAATCGGCAGGGCACTTTGTTAATCAGGTATTCACTTTCTCCCGATCGATAAAGCCTTCGGGTGACCGTAATCTCACTGTACTGCCCATATTCTTCGGAAGCCAACCCATCTTCATTGGAGAAAGTCAAATTTACCTCTGCCATCCCCAAAGGTTTTCTGCCGTCCGTCCCGTTGAAGATGACATCCTCCATCAACCTTCCGCGTAAGTGTTTGGCACTCCGCTCGCCAATGGCCCAGAGCACCGCATCCACGAAATTTGACTTCCCACAACCGTTGGGACCCACGATCGTCGTGATCCCGCCCGGAAAGGTAAGATGGAGGCGATCTACAAAGGATTTGAATCCAATCGCCTCAAGTGATTTGAGTTTCATGAAATCCTCTTCACAACGCTAAATCCAAATGTCAAAGTTCGCACGAAGTGATGAACCAAAGGTGAATCAATGCCAAATGAATCTCAAATGACTAAATACCAAAATGTCTTTTCCCAAGTCAAAGAAATTTGTTATTTGGATTTTTGATTTCATTTGAAATTTGAATTTTGGATTTTGGCATCAATATATTTGATTGCTTTATGGAGCCTTTTGATCACCTCTTTTTTGCCCAGAACTTCCATCACCTCGTCAATCGGAGGACTGACGCTTCGACCGGTTAAGGCCACCCGAATAGGTTGGGCAATCTTTACCAAAGGCTCTCCTCGCGTTTCAGCCAATTGTTGAATCAACCGATGAACATTCTCTTTTCCTAAAACCGCTTCGTTTGAGAGAGAAGTGATCACCTGCCTGAACATCGGAACCGTCCGCTGGCTCAAAAATTTCTCGGCGGCCTTCTCATCATAAGCGATCTCTTCACAGAAGTAAAATTCTGAAAGGTCTGCCATCTCCACTAAGGTCTTCACTCTCTCTCTGAGAGAGCGAACGGCCTTTCTCAAAAGATCGGGATCGATGTTCGAATAGCCCTTCCCTTCAATAAAAGGGCGAACCCTCTGAACCAGCTCATCCAACTCTATTTTCTTGATATACTGTGCGTTAAGCCAATCCAACTTTCCAGGATTGATCGCCGCGGCAGATCTCCCCACCGCCTCCAGGCTGAATTTCTCGATCAGCTCCTCACGGGCGAATTCTTCCTGATCGCCGTGGGACCATCCCAGGCGGACCAAGTAATTGACGACAGCTTGAGGAAGATAGCCCAGCTTCTTATACTCCATGACCGACTGCGCCCCATGTCGTTTAGAAAGCTTTTTCTTGTCCGGACCGAGGATCATCGGGACATGACCGAATTTGGGGACGGGGTAACCCAGGGCTTGATAAATCTGAATTTGGCGGGGGGTGTTGTTCAGATGGTCGTTTCCCCGGATGACATGGGTGATTCCCATGGTGGCATCATCCACCACCACCGAAAAATTATAAGTAGGGAGCCCGTCACTTCTCAGGATGATGAGGTCATCCAATTCGGTATTGTCAAATTCAACCTGCCCCTGAATCATATCTTCCACCACTGTCTTCCCTTCATCCGGAGAGAGGAAGCGGATGGCAGGGGGTCTCCCAGGAGGTAGGGATTTTCGCTTCAGACAAGTTCGATCGTATTTGGGCTTGGTCCCGGCCTTCAGGGCAGCTTCCCGCTTTGTCTCTAATTCTTCCGCCGTGCAGTAACATCGGTAGGCCCTCCCCTCTATCAGGAGTCTCTCTGCGGCCTCCTGATAGAATGCAATCCGTTGAGTCTGATAAAAAGGACCCTCGTCCCAATCCATCCCCAGCCATGTCATGGCATCCAAGATCACTTGGGTCGATTCCTGGGTGGACCGGGCCGCATCCGTGTCCTCGATCCGAAGGATGAAGACCCCTTTTTCATGACGCGCCAGGAGCCAATTGAACAAGGCGGTCCGGGCTCCCCCGATATGGAGGTCGCCCGTCGGGCTGGGTGCAAATCGTGTCCTCACGTGTGTCATGGTTCTATTAAGCCTCACCAGGTTAAAAGGACTCGAGGATTCAAGGGTTCCAAAAAAAATCCCCCTCGTCCCCGCTTCATCAAGAGGCTGTGTTGTAACTGAAACAAGTGGCAGAAAATTCAAACAACGGGACAGGCGGACGGGTGAGAAAGCTTTAGGGCGCAACCTTTTAACTATGAACATCGGGGCTTTAAGAAAATGAAGGAATTGACTTTCTTGTGACGGCGACAATAACCTCTAACCTAAACGTGCGCATTCTAAAGCTTCGGAACCCGGCTGTCTATCCCGTTGTTACCTACTTCCGTTCAATTACGACACAGTCTCCAAGCGGGGTGGGGGGATGTTGTTTCCCGTTCGACGATTTAAATGAGATCCTCAAGGGCCTTAAGCGCCTCGTCCAGTCTCTTAGAATCGGTCCCCCCCGCCTGCGCAAAATCAGGGCGACCTCCTCCGGTCCCTCCAACATGGACGGCAAT
This sequence comes from Thermodesulfobacteriota bacterium, assembly GCA_049684675.1. GTDB lineage: Bacteria > Desulfobacterota > BSN033 > BSN033 > UBA1163 > UBA1163. The sequence continues at coordinate 8,495 of JBAVGF010000210.1, forward strand.
CTTCTTGATCAACTCCCCGGCGTGAAACCGTTTGGTTAGGTCTGAAGTTACCCCCATGATCAAAGAGACCTTATTTTGGTTCTGCGCCCCGAGAAGGATGATGCCAGATCCGATCTTTCCCTTCAACTGATCAACGAACTCCCTCATTCGGCTTACGTCCTTTCCGTCCACCTTGGCTGAAAGAACATTAACCCCTTTGATCTTTCTGGCAAGGGGAAGAAGGTTAGAGAGTTCTTGATGGGAAGCCTTGTCCTGAAAAGATGAAAGCTCCCTTTCCAATTCCTTCTGTCTTTCTAATAACCGCTCTAATTTTGAAGAAAGTTCTCCCGGAACGGACTTGAGGGAGGAGGCGATTTCCCAAAGTTCGCTCTCCTCTTCTTTAACAAATCGATAGGCCCCTTCCCCTGTCAGGGCTTCGATCCTTCTCACCCCTGCAGCAACCCCCGACTCACTCACAATTTTAAAAAGACCGATATCGCCTGTCCTCGAACTGTGGGTCCCTCCACAGAGTTCCATACTGAAGTCTGAAATCATCACGACCCTGACTTTTTCACCATACTTTTCTCCAAACAGAGCCATCGCTCCTGTCTGGAGAGCTTCCTCCACAGCCATGATTTTCGTTTCCACTCCTAAATTCTCTCGAATTTTCTGATTGACCAAGGCTTCCACACGTTCCAGTTCATCCTTCTTCATAGGGGCGAAATGTGTGAAGTCAAACCTCAGCCGATCTGGTGCCACGAGTGATCCCGCCTGATGGACATGATCTCCTAATATTTCTCTCAATATGGCCTGTAGAACGTGGGTGGCCGTATGGTTCAGGGCGATGGCCCTCCGGCGTTCTCGGTCCACCCGGAGAACTGCCGACATCCCTTCCTTCACCCTTCCCCTCTTTACTTTCGCCTGATGAAGGATCACCTCCTCCATGGGTTTGATGGTGTTCTCCACTTCCAAGGAGAAGGCCTCATGGAAGATCACTCCTCGATCCCCTACCTGACCGCCTGCTTCTCCGTAAAAGGGTGTCGTTTCCGTAAGAACTTCAATTTCGTCCCCTTCTGTCGCAAAAGGAACGATTTCATCGCCTTTGACTAACTTCAGAATCTTCGATTCAGATTGAATCTCTTCATATCCTAAGAAGGCCGTCCTTATCCCTTCATTTGCCAGCCGCCGGTAGATCTCTTTCGTCTTTCCCTCGCCGATCCCCTGCCACGCCTGCTTGCTCTTCTGCTTCTGTTCCTCCATCTGGGCCCGGAAACCCGTATCATCAAAACTCATTCCTCTCTCTTGAAGGATCTCGGCGGTCAGGTCGAGAGGGAATCCGAACGTATCATAAAGCCGGAAGGCTACCTCGCCGGAGAGAATGGTCTTTCCTTCCTTTTGAAGTCCTTCTAACTCCTCTTGCAGGATCTTCAGCCCTGAATCGAGGGTCTCAGAGAAACGCTCTTCCTCATTTTGGATGACCTTGGAAACGAAGCCTTCGGTCTCCCGTAGTTCCGGATAAGCCCCTTTCATCAGATCCACCACTCTGGAAACAGTCCGATAGAGAAAAGGACCATCAATTCCAAGCATCCTTCCATGGCGCATCGCCCTTCTCATGATCCGGCGAAGTACGTATCCCCTGCCTTCGTTGGAGGGAAGAACTCCATCGCTGATCAGAAAGGTAGCTGCCCGGCTGTGATCAGCGATCACTCGAAGGGAGGTGTCGGTTCGAT
>JBAVGF010000211.1:0-12817 GCA_049684675.1 Thermodesulfobacteriota bacterium
AACTGCTCAATCCTTTTGTGCTAAGAAAGGCCATTGAGAATAAACTTAATAGAATCCTTAAACCCTTCACCAAACGCTCCCTCGCAAACGATCCTCTCCGGTAACATTTTATTTTGAGGCAACAGGAAGATTGTGGTTGCCTTTGAAGGTAGCCCCCATCTTGCCGCATTCCTTAACTATTTTCTTATCACCAATCACTTCCTAATTCTCGGGAAATTAACATTCTCAAAAGCTATAGGTTTCTGCTATGGATAGAGCCTTTTTTGAAGCTCAAAAATTTACGGTTTGAACATCAAATCTACAGCTAATTCTTCGAAAAATTATGGTTCCGTTGTGGCAAGAAATGTTCATCTTCCGATACCGCCAAAACCTGGGATCATGGAGTAACAGGAGTCAGGATCCAGTACAATCCCCTCTATATGGTTATGTTCCCAAGGCGTGCTTTTGTGGGATGGGATGAAGTTGAAAATGGATCGAGTGGCGAGGGGGCATTCACGGGTAATTGCTGAAGGCAATCTAATTCCCTCAGAGTCGTGTTTCCTTTTTCAATAATGCCCCACGGACGAATTTGAAGAAGGCTGCTTAGGGGATACTGAGATATGGACCGAACTCAGAAAATTGTGGGACAACTGGTGGGTCATTTGTACAGGAGCCACTATAGAATTTCAAGTGAGAAAGGGATTGACTCATAGGACTCCGTATGTCGTACAAACCCCCATTATTCAGTGGCGTCTATACCTCTCTAATTACCAGATAAACAAGAATAGCTTGACAACATCATCGCTTATTGATATGTGGAGATTTAGTGTCGCGGACCTTTGCGTTCTTAGCGTCTTTGCGTGAGCATGGATTGCTGGACAAGAGAATTGGATTCCAATTAAGGGAGAAACTGGCTGCTTACACGGCTCATCATGAAGCAAGATAATTTTCGTGACATGAGTCAATCGTAGACTTGACCCCTTTCAAGGGCATTTACCGGAACTTCCAGATAAATGCACGGAAAAAGTCAGGAAACTCCAGTTAAATAATCCTTGATAAAAGTTTACAAATATGAAATAAAGTTGTCTGATTGTATTCATTATCTTTTCTTAACACTGCATTTTTAAAGTTATTTTAATTCTATTGATTTATCGTGTATACAATAATGAAACAAAAATCGCTATTCATTGAGTCAGAAATCGGCAGGAGAATTAAGGCTTCTCGAATCAACAAGAGATTTACTCTCGAACAGCTTGCCAACCAAACCGGCTTTACAAGAGGTTACCTTTCAAGAATAGAGAAATCCGAAAAATCCCCTCCTCTTTCCACATTGGGAATCATCGCCCGTGCCCTTGGGATTACAATCTCGTTCCTCGTGGGGGAAGAGGAACATCAAGTCTCCTTCGGCATTGTAAAAAAAGGGGAAAGGCCTTTAATCGCCAGGAGAGGCACCGCTTTCGAGTATTCTTATGAGGCCGTTGCCCATACCTTCCCCAATAAGAAGATGGAACCCTTCATCCTGACCCTTCCGCTTAAGCCGAAGAAGAAAACGCTCTCTCAACACGAAGGCGAAGAGCTCCTCTTTGTTCTCGAGGGAACGATGAAGTTTCTTCACGGAAACCGGGAATACATCGTCGAAGAGGGTGATTGTATCTATTTCGATTCCAGCTTCCCCCATTTCGGTGAATCCGTAGGACGCAAGGAAGCTAAATGTTTTATGGTTATTTACACCCCGCCGGCGGAGGAAGGACGCCTTCATTCATGAAGCTTCAAGACATCGACCATATTGGCATCTTCGGAACCGGTCTCATGGGACCCGGCATTGCCCAAGCTTTATTAAATTAAGAACAGATCCAAATGACAAAACGGGTTATCTTATTCACGAAGGTTTTTCTCCTCAGAAGTCTATTCGAAAATTACGCCAAATAATGAAAGGAGAACTAAAATGAACCGCTTCAGTAAGGGGATTTTAATTCTGGTATCCATTTTTACCTTTTTCTCTTTGATGGCATTCAGCCCAGGCCAAGTTCTGGCAGTTAATGCCAAGTTTGATTTCAGTAAAGTATCAGACATGTCCGACTTCGATCCGAGCCACCCGATAATTCCCACCGGTGATACCATCAAAATTGCCGTGGTGGCCCCTTTTTCCGGCCCGGCCGCCATAATAGGTCAGGTCTATTATATCACCGTTCTTTGGGCCACCCACGACATCAATAAAAGAGGCGGGATATTAGTGGACGGAAAAAAGAGGCTCGTCCAAGTCATCAAGGCCGACACCATGTCCCAGCCGGAGCAGTGTAAAAAGATTTGCGAAAGAATGGTTCTGCAGGAAAAGGTTCATGTCCTGTGGGGTACCGCCGGCAGTAACCTGATGAAAATCGTCAACGAGGTTGCCACTAAGTATAAGGTCATTGCCATGGATACGGCGGCCTTATCAGATGAACTCTATGACGCCACCAACTTTTCCCGTTATTCCTTTATGACTTGCTGGTCCACCGAGCAGATAGGACGGGGAATTGCCTATTATTATGGACAGATCCGGAAAAAGGAAAAGAAGTTTTACATCATCTGTCAGGATTACATGTTCGGTCACGATCTGGCTGACGGCTTCAAACGCGGTTTGAAAGAATATTATCCCGGGGCCCAGATCGTCGGCGAGGATTACCACAAGCTGTTTCTGACCGACTTCGCCCCCTATCTGACCAAGATCAAGGCCTCCGGAGCCGAGGTGATTTATACCGGAGACTTTATCCCGGACGCCGCCAACCTGCTCAAACAGGCCAGGCAAATGGGGATCTCCCTGCCCTTTGCCCATATCTTTATTGATGACCCCAATACCCTCCACGAAGTAGGGGTGGAGGGGACAAGGGGCCTGGTTCAACTCACCCATTACGGGACGGAAAACCCGGCCTTCAAGACGCCGGAACAGATCAAATACTATAAAGCCTGGAACAACCTGTGGAAGACCAAGTGGAAGGCCCCCTTTAACACCTGGCTTTTCGAACACCCGGGGGGGGGCGTAGGCTCTTACATCGAGCAGACCTATTGGCTCTTTAGTGTGATTGAACGGGCGGCCAGTCTGGACCCGGAAAAGATCATCAAAGTCTGGGAAGGGGACAGTTATCAATTTTCAAACGGGAAGATCATGAAAATGAGGGCCTGCGACCACAAGGTCATTCAGGACCTGCACGTCGTCGAATATGTCCCACCGGAAGAGCAAAAGGTGTCTTTCAACATCCCACCCTATTATTGGTTCAAGGGGTGTTCCGCCGCTGGCCCCACCTTCACTATCCCGGCGGCCAAGGTTTTACCTTTGATGGATCAAAAGCTGGATAGATGCAAGGGCAAGAATAACTGGGGTGAATAACTAACGTAAGAAAATGCGCTTCTCAGGCCTCGTCTAAGAGGAGGGACTTGAGAAGCGCCTAAATGAACTCTTATAGATCAAATAGATGGATCCAAAAATAGCTATGAGGTATTTTTATGCCCAATGTATTTGCTAATGGGATTCAGATCGAATATGAGACCTTTGGGGAACCTTCATCTCCGCCGCTAATGCTGATCGCGGGAATTGGGGGACAAATGATTGGGTGGGATGAGGAACTCTGTAAAGAATGGGCGAGAAAAGGCCTTTATGTAATCCGTTTTGACAACCGCGATGTGGGGCTTTCTACGAAAATGGAAGAGGCAGGAGTTCCCGACCTAATGGCAGCAATGACGGCCAGAATGAAGGGAGAAAAAGTGGACGCGCCTTATACTCTCGACGATATGGCAGATGACGCTGTCGGGCTTCTGGACGCGCTTAAAATAGATAAAGCCCACATCTGTGGTATATCCATGGGCGGGGCCATCGCGCAAACGATATCGTTCAGACATCCTTCCCGCGTCCGGAGCATGACCCAGGTTTATGCTACCACGGGGAATCCTCAGCTTCCGATGCCGAAACCCGAGATCATGGCACTCCTGCTTACCCGCCCGCCCGAGGGGCGCGAGGCTTATATCGATTATATGATGAAGTTATATCAAACAATCGCTGGTCCCGGCTTCCCTTTCGATGAGATTTGGCACAGGAAGTTGGCAGGTCGCAGCTATGATCGGGCATTTTATGGTCCGGGTAAAGCTCGCCAATTCGTGGCGATTCTTGCACATGGAAACCGGAAACCCTTGCTTGCTTCCATAACTGCACCGACACTGGTGATCCACGGAGCGGATGATCCGCTGGTGCCAGTATCGGGGGGGAGAGATAGCGCGGAGGCGATACCTGGTGCCGAGTTGATGATCATTGAGGGTATGGGTCACGACATGCCCCATGGGAGCGCGTGGCCCCTCATCGTCGAGGCAGTAGTTGCCCATGTTCGCAAAGCGGATGGCCTGTGATCTGGCGTGGGATTACGCCCTTTACGCCGAATTCTTCAAGAAAAAGGGTGACTAGACTCAGGCCAAAGAAAAACTGAGTAAGACCATCGAACTGATGCAGGGGTGCAACGCCGACGGCTGGATAAAGAAATTCTCACCAGCTTCTCCTGGCAGCATCCCACCCTCAGTCTTGCCGAAATGAGCATAAACTTCATATGCCGAAACCCACCGTTCGTGCATCCTGGCCTTTGAGTGAAAAGAGTTAATTCCCAAGGCGCAGAGTTAAAAGTGGCGATTCGAGAGTTAGGGTTTCTGCTATCTATCATCTGTTTCCGATACTTCAAAAAACCCACGATCTGATTTTCATATATTCACCTGGGATACCTGATTTCTACCGAGACTGTCGAAAAACCCTTCGGTATAGTTAATGGGTGATTTTCGGGGGTCTCATGACCCCTCATAATTATGAGATCGTTGATTGTGGCGCATTCTGTGAGGTCATTTTTTTCTGCATCTCACCCATGAATCTGCTTGGGGACTTTTTCGACAGTCTCACCAGTAATCCTCAATCCAAGATGTTATCGTTGAGCAATGACTTGGAGGTGAAATCGATATTCAAGATTATTCTGAAATTGCCTGTTAGGCCAAATTCACCCATACCACTGAATCCCTTGCCCCACCACTTCCTCGAGTGAGGGGAATGGAAGAGTGAGGGTATAAGAATCATCTGAGGCCGTCTTCTTTTTTGGCCTCGTCCTTCGTCAAGCCACCAATTCGTGGATGTGGTCTGCCGGAGGAAGTGACGACGATGGCAACCAGGATTTCATCGGATCTGGGGGCATCCGGAACTCTCACAGACATGGCATCAAAGTGAGAGCGGACAAAAGCTGCATCCTTGTAATGAACAGGGACATCAATCTCTGTTCCCGGACCTCCCATTTTCTTGGCGGAAGGAATAATGGCTTTTCCTCCACCCACAGCCTCTCTCAAAGGCGTCCCCAGTTTAGGATGCAAGATGGCTGCGGCGTGCTCCAGTTCGCCATCCGATCCCACGATGGCTGCCTTTCCATAACTCTCTGCATTTTTAGGAGGTATCTTCAATGCCTCGACCGCCCTCTTCCCCAGAATACCCCCTAACTCGTCACCCGTATCGATGAGTTCATCCAATTTCTCTACATACTTCCTGGCAAATGGGTTCCTGATCACTGCGATGGCAGCAGCTTTTCGAGTCGGAGGATCAACCTTCTTTCCTCCTTCTACGAGCGTTTCTTCCACAATGGTGACATATTTTCTGACTTCCATGTTTTCACCTCCCAGGAATTAATTTCAGATTTTGGATTTAAGATTTTTCTATGTTCACTCCCTACCCGCGGCAGGCGGATGGAATCTGCAATCAGACCATTTTCGTCAACCAAGAATCCAAAGTATTCGTCCAAACCGCCTTCCCTTGCACAACAATTAAGGCACCTTTGATTAATTCTTTCTGACATAAGGAGTAGGCCTTTGAAAGACCGCTATCCAATGCTTCTTCAACCTTTTTTTGAGATAATTCTCCCACTTTAATGGTGACCCATTCTCCACCGATATCAGTATCAGGGTAGATCTTTTTTGCGAGAGACCTCATGATATTGGGATCCTCGACGCTGGTAAAGTTTCCAATGACAGTCGCTGCCGCATCAGAAAAGGCAGCGGATTGAGAGAGGACCGTTGCAGCTGAGGCGATCCCTTTCGTAAAACTCCTCCCTCCGAGTCCACTGGTTGCCACCCCGCCTATTCCCATGGCGGAATCGATTGAAATGAGGTAATCAGGTTGGTTTGCATCAATCGCCGTTTTGACTCCTACCCTTACCACTTCCCCTTCCCTTAATCGAATAGCAATGTCCCCTCCATTATCCACGATAATCTTGGTTCCCCCTTTGCTGAACATGGAATCCGCAACTACATCAGAAGCAGTTCCAGCCACAGCAGCGAGGGGAGTTAAATCTTGCTCCTCCATCTTCTTTGTTGCTTCGATCATTCTTCGAACTACATCTGGAAAGGTTTCTTCTATCTCCAATTTTTTTGAATTCCTTTTTATTACAGAAAGAAATTTTGCTAAGTCCTCAAGGATTCGAATCGCCAGATGAGCTCCCTCTTCGGCCAACTTAACGAGAGGCTTTCCATTTTCAAAGGCGGTGATGACCATCCGCATCGGGCCATAGTCTACGAGAATGGTTCCATTGGAAAGGATTTCAATTGGATCGTTCCTATATTTCTTGCCAATTGACATGCATGCGTTATTATTTTCTCTAAGACCTATCATCTACTGCCTATCGCCTCCACCCTCTAACCTTTATCTCCCTTAATACCTCTTTGAGTTTTCTGATCTTCTCTTTATGGCCACCCATTTGAAGATATTCTTTCAACCTCATCGTATATTCGAGAGGAACAACCGTCGCTGGAGTGGGAACATAGGTAAAAGCTCTAACCATCACCTTTTCAACATCCACTAAGAAAGTGATGCCTCCGCCCGGAAGGATATAGACTGGTGCTCCACCGACTGTCAACTTTGCCCGATTTTGATGAATGGCTTGGTTGAGTTTAACGGGTACCTTTGTGACCCCTGCCCTTGCGCTTCCGCCAGAACCACCAACAAAGACGGCAGAAACTCTTGACGGCTGACAGTTGGAGGCAATCATATCCACTGCCACTTTTGCTTTCGGGGTCAATTCAATCTTGGAAAACTTCCCATCCTTTCCCAGGAGGAACATCACCGCCCTTTCTGCTGTGGTCTCAGTGATCAGGACGGTCATTCCCGGTTTGGCAATCTTCGGATCGAACCCTTCGATGATCTCAAGAGGTTCTTCGATTGGTGTTCCTCCCCAGCCTCGACCATGCTCTCCAAAATATCTGCCTGGGGTAGATCGCCTCGCCTTCAACCGTAGGCCACTATATTTTGCCCCCAACTCCCTTCCTGCGGCATGCTCTGTGAATTGCCCGATCAGGTGAGCGTCGAGGACAATCACTTCATCCGCAGCCTCTAAAAAATATCTGCCGAAGAGGCCCATGGAGGCACTGCCACAACCCACCCTCATCCTCCTCCCTGTCTCCCCGTCAATGATAGGGGCTTTACCCACCTGAAGTACCAATTCTGCTCCATCCTCTACTTTAAGATGGACCTCCCTTCGATTAGCAATGTCAACAACGATTTTCGCTACAGTCATCCCATCTTTTCCAGTTAAGAGGTTGGCTCCTCCCAAAGAAAGAATTTTAGAACCATATTCCTCCGTGCAGAGATGTCCTACCTTCTTTTTCCCTGTCAGGACAGGCGCACCTTCATTGCCCATATGTAGGTCTGTATCGACCTTCACCTTGATGCCACTGTAACTTAACGGCGCTTCTGTGACGACTGTGACCACATCGATCCCTGTCAACCGCGATTGGACAATGTACGGAGCAGGTTTGGTATCAGGGTAAGTGGTTCCAGCTCCGATGCCAGTGATCAATGGCCTTCGAATGACTTCCTCATGGTATTCACCAACGATCTCCTTGACATCCTCATAACGCTGGAGTGGAATGTTACGAACGAGTTCTCCGTCTCGGTTGATGAATCGTTGACAAGCTCCTGTTTTGCCAACCTGGATATAGCACGAAATCGGGCATGATGGACATTTGACGCCCCCTACCCTCGGCTCCGGCGCTGGCCCAATTGCCTCTTTCGGACAAACTTTAGTGCAGGCCTCGCAATCCACGCAGATGTCAGAGATAGAGGCTTTCTTTTCCGGTGGCATGGAAATGGCTCCAAGAGGACAAACATCGACACACAAGCCACACCCAATACAGGTTTCCCAATCAACTATCATGGCTTTTAACTCTCTATTCGTTAAGCGTGATGCGTAAAGGGTAACCAATTTACACTTAACACTTCACTTTTTACTGCTCACCCTTCACGCTTTACGGCTTACTGGTTACTATCTTTCCATTCGGTGGTGGAGTATTTTTACTCACTCCAATCTTCATCACCCCATCAATCATCACGCCTGCAATCCCTGGAATGTCCCCTGCCTCAATAGCAGAGAGAGCATCTTTGCCAACCGATCCCATGGGTGCATCCATGATCACCAAATCGGCCTCCTTTCCGACTTCGACAACTCCTCTATTCAACTTGTATATTCTTGCTGTATTGCCGGTAGCCATGGCAATGGCTTCTTCTGCTTTCACACCACACAGGGATGCTAAAAAGTTGATCACTCTGAGAATTCCGAGAGGGATCACACCTGTTCCAGAGGGAGCATCATTTCCGATGATGATTCGAGGGTATGCCTTCGCCTCTTTTACAATCTTCATCACCTCCACAATCATCTTTGAATTTCCACAATGGACGATCTCCAAGGCGAGAGAGGTCTTTCGAATCAATCTTTCTGCTTCACTGATGGAGATAGCTGTCGGACCTCCATTAATATGGGAAACGATATCCGGATCGGTAGCGATCACATCATCGGCAGGAACGGTTGTGCTTCCAGGGATGGAAGTTCCTCCAGTATGCATCATCACAACCATCCCGTATTTCTTTGCCCATTTGACCATGGGCGCCGCATCTTTTGCGCTTTTCACTCCTCCCAAGCCGATCTCACCCACTACCTTAACGCCTTCCTTTGCCAATTCTTCAAAATCCTTCTCCTGCAAACCGGGCTCAAGAATAAGGCCCCCACCCAGCACCTTTACACCAGCAGGCCTGGCAAGAGCAAATGATTTTGCAGCCAAGATCGCCAGGGCCTTCGTTCCTGCAACATCCTTCGGCCTTCCTGCGAGATGAACCTCTCCTGCTGAAATAAGGCTGGTGACCCCCCCATGAAGGGAGGATTCAATAAAATCCAACATCTTCTGCCTGGGTGTGAAATCTCCGAGAACCGGATGACAGTGGGAATCAATGAGCCCCGGAGTGATTGTCATCCCTCCAATATCCATTACCTGATCCACCCCTTTTGTATCGAGGTTATTTCCATTGCCAACGGCTTGAATCAGTCCTCCCTCTATAACGATGGTATCTGCATCCAAAATTGGATTAGAAATATTCCCTGAAGCCAAGGTGCCGATATTCTTGATCATCAATTTGGCCATATCATCCTCCTCTATGATTGAAATAACGTGTCTCGTGCCCCTGCCTACCGGCAGGCAGGCGTGATCCGCGTCCGGAAAACAATGCTATTGCCCATCGTCTTTATCCTTAGGGCTTCTTTTTACTTTTCTGTATCACTTCCAACACCCGTTCCAAGTTCGCGGGCAGATGATAAATTCTCTGTCCGATGGCATCTGCGATGGCATTCAAAATCGCCGGGGCAGATGGAATGAGGGCTGGTTCTCCAACTCCCTTTGCCCCAAATGGACCAGTGGGCTCCTCATCTTCGACGATAATAGGAATTACGTCTGGAACATCCTTTGATGTTGGAATAAGATAATTGACGAAAGAGGTTGTCTCTCCTGGAACGAATTCTTCCATCAAAGCAAATCCCATCCCCATTGCTACGCCACCCGTAATCTGACCCATCACATTTTTGGGATGGATGGCCTTGCCTACGTCGTGGCTAGCAATCACTCGTTTGACTTTCACCTTACCCGTCTCTGTATCCACCTCCACTTCTGCTAAATGGGTGGCAAAGGCATAAGTGGCGTATGGAACTCCTTGCCCCGTCTTAGCATCGAGCCGAGTTGTCTCTGGGTTGAAATGCCCCTCTCCCCTTAATACCTTCCCACATCTTTTTGCCAAATCTTTTATAAAAATGGAGACCGGCGATTTTGACTTATGTTTGATTTGTCCATCTTCGTAATAAAGATCTCTCCCCTCGACTCCCAAGATTCGACTCGCTTCCTTAATCGCTTCCTCTTTCAAACTGTTAATGGCATTGAGAATAGCATTGCCAGAAATATAAGTCTGGCGACTTGCTGAAGTAGCACCTGCATCAGTGGTGACGGCCGTATCTGCTCGAATCAAACGGATCTCTTTCAAAGGAACACTTATCGCTTCGGAGGCAATCTGGAGAAGGGCCGTATCAGAGCCCTGTCCAATATCCGCTACCCCTGTGAGAAGTCGTATTTCTCCATTTGGATCAATCTCCATCTGAGCGGTCGAAGGATTGGCAATTCCTGTATTACCTATCCCGTACCACATCGAACCAATTCCAATTCCTCTCTTGATGAAGGGTTTCTTTGAATCGTTTTGTGAGAGGGTCGAACGGTTTCTCCACTCTTTTACTTTTCTCAGCGTCTCCCCTATCCCAACACTGGACATCAAGGTATGACCCGTGGCTGTCTCGGATCCAACGCGAAGAGAATTTGTTAGGCGAATCTCAATCGGGTCCATCTTCAAAGCTTGAGCGAGGAGATCCATCTGCGATTCATGAGCAAAAGCCATTTGAGGAACTCCAAATCCACGCATCGCACCAGACCACGAGTTGTTGGTATAGACCATCCGGCTCCTCACCTTCACATTGGGAACTTGGTAGGGTCCTGTGGCATGGACAGCAGATCGGATGGCTACTGTGGATCCGTAAGAGGCATAGGCACCCGTGTCACCTAAAATATCCACCTCCACGGCTGCGAGCGTTCCATCCTTCCTCGCACCGCTTTTATATTGAATCTTCAAGGGATGACGTTTGGAGGTAACTTGAAATACCTCCTCACGGGAGTAAACAATCTTCACCGGCTTTTTCACATAAAAAACTGCCAATGCCAACAAACACTGGACCGTGATGTCCAATCTTCCTCCAAATCCTCCTCCGGTTGCACATTGGATAATCCTTACCTGATCCAATGGCAAGGAGAGAGCAGAAGCCACCTCCTTCTGATCATAATGGACGTTTTGGGTCGGGCAAACCACTACGATTCTTCCTTTCTCATCCAGATAAGAGATCCCGGCATCGGGTTCTAAATAGGCATGGTCAACCCATGTGGTTGTATAGGTTTCTTCGGCGATGACCTCTGCTTCTTTAAAGCCCCTCTGGACCTCCCCTTTGATCACATGAAATTCCAGAAGCAAGTTACCCTTCTCGTGAATCAAAGGGGCATACGGTTGGAGGGCGTCTTCTGGATGGTTAATGGAAGGAAGATCCTCATAGACCACAACCAGTTTTTGGGCAGCCTCTTCCACAGCCTCTTCCGTTTTGGCAGCGATCAATGCGACTGGATCACCGATATACCTTACGCGATCCAAAGCCAGAATGGGCTGATCCTTGGTAATTGTTCCAACCAGATTCTTTCCAGGAATATCTTTTGCTGTGAGGATCCTCTCTATACCCGGAACCCTGAGGACTTCATCCGTTTCGATTCTCAGAATTTTGGCATGGGGTTTTGGACTGCGGACAACCTTGAGGTAAAGGGGCTCTCCGGGCGGTGAATCTGCACCATACTTTGCCTCACCCAGAGCTTTCTCCAGAACATCCACCTTTGGGATTTCAATCCCTACCTGTTTCATACCTATCCTTCCAAAGCCTTTCTCATCGCTCTTATGAACAAAACCTCTACTACTGGCCTTTTATAGGAGGTGGAAGGCCGGATTCCACTTCGATGGACCATCATTTCAGAAATCTTGAGGGAAGCTTCTTGCAAAAACTCTTCATCAGGTGATTTTCCTTTTAAAAAAGCCTCTGCCTCTGACATCCTTTGAGGGGTGGGAGTCACAGATCCCACAGAGATGCGGATATCTTCTATGAGATTTTTTCTTCTTTCCAGCTGAAGGACGATGGCCACACTCATCCTTGCTATAGCCATGGCCTCTCTTCTCGCCAGCCGGATAAAACTGCTTTTCATTTCAGAAGGTAGTTTTTGAAATGTGACCTGAACTAGAAGCTCGTGGGGCTTTAAATTCGCTTCATAGGGACCTTTGAAAAGTTGATAAAGCGGTACTTGCTTTTCTCCCTCCTTGGACACCACTCTTCCCATCGCATTTAACACCATCAGAGGGGGAATCGTATCTGCGGCGGGAGAGGCGTTGATGATATTCCCGCCGATTGTCCCGAGATTTCTGATCTGTGGAGAACCAATTTCGGAAGTTGCATCAGATAATACCTTCCCATATTTTCTTATGATGGAGGAGGAAGCGATTTCAGAGTGGGTGACCGCAGCACCGACAGAAACCATTCCATTCTTTTCTCCAATCTTCCGAAGTGCTTCTATTCTTGTGATGTCAATGATAGAGTAAGGGGTATGATCTCCGTTCCGGAGGCCGATCACCAGATCCGTCCCCCCAGCCATGATCTTTGCTTTACCTTCAGCCCCCCACAACAGACCACAGGCTTCTTTAATCGTTTTTGGAATTTTGTAGTCAAAAGGAGGAATCATCATAATCAATATCAGATTTCAACATCCGAATGCCGAATGAATGACAGATGCCCAAATGCCCTAATATTTGGAATTTGAACTTTGTTTGAACTTTGAGCTTTGACATTCGGCATTCTTTATTTCTTTATGGCTTCTATCGCTTCGATGATTTGATGGTAACCCGTAC
>JBAVGF010000212.1:0-1866 GCA_049684675.1 Thermodesulfobacteriota bacterium
TTCCAATGGAACATGCCACCCAAGGTCCGACCTGATATGAGGATAATATTTCTGAGCTCCGGAAGCGCCCTGCAACTGAACCGGCCGGGGATTGTCTCTTTAACTTCCGGGCAAAGCTGATGGATCATGTCGATATATTCAGACCCCTTCATTCCTTCTGCCATGACAAGAGACTTTGAATCGGACTGGCGAAGGAGATATTCGAGCTGCTCGACTTTGCAGCTGGTATCGACGCTTATGAGAACCACCCCTATCTTTGCCAGCGCCAATTGAGTCATCGTCCATTCCCAGCGATTCGGACTCCACAGGGCCAAGTGATCTCCTTCTTTAAGGCCGAGCTTCAGAAAACCCTTTGCCGTCTGGTTGACCATTGCCAAAAGTTCTTTATAAGAGTACCTCACCCCTTGGGAGAGATCCACCAAGGCCTCTTTCTCAGGAAATTTCAAAGCGACTTCATCTAAAAGCCCGGCCACGGTCTTTCTCACCAAGTCCATTCTTCGTCTCCGTTCTTCGCTAATAATAAAGTGAAAGGGGCCTTAACAGGATCCCTCTTAAAAAGGCTAAGGAAAATCTCGGGTGACAAAACACTGTATCATCGGCGATAAGATTCACATATAGGGACATACAGAAACACATTTAATACACCGATACATAGAGTGGTCATCCACTGCCGTGAGATGGTTTATCATCTGTACATCCTCGGGTTTCATACTGCTCCCTCCCGTGAAATGCGAAAATATAGGACTCTTCATCGAATACTTAATACACGCTATCCTGTCAACTTTTCCAATCCTATCGATTGCTCGAGTTGGACATTGTTCTTGACAGACGAAGCAATCCTCAGGGCATCCCTTTTCATCCTTCTCAGGCCAGGTCATTACGGGCAAGGATGCTGTTGTGACAATTCCTCCCAGCATTAACCTCGGTCCGTATTTAGAATGGAAGAGTAACCCGTTTTTGCCCACCTTTCCAATACCAACTGCTTCAGCCATTTTCACCAAGCTCATATACCCCCAAAAATCGCCCTTACCAAGGACGTTGTAAGGAAATCAGCCATAGACAGGCACAGCAATTTTGCCCTTCTCTTCGATGATGTTACAGACCCGGAGCAAAACCATATCTATGTTTCTGTAGTGAATATTTGCGGCTCTCCAGTACATCCATTCTGATCTTTCCTGACATTTGAACAATCCCTTTGGAACAGGTATCCCAAGGCAGAGGATACTCTCCGCTGGTTTAAGCATATCCGAAGGCCTGTAACCTAAAGGCTCGTTTTCAAGTGACTTGGCTCTGGTAATGCCGAACACGGGGATATGGTTTCGGGCGAATAAATTCGTTATCTCTTCGATTATCTCTGTCATGCAGATCCTCCTGATCAGAATTTGTTAAAAGCTCCAATCAAAACCTTTTTGAAATTCTCGACTTTTTCCTTCGAATATCCCTTTTTTATTTCTTCATTTAACTTCTTAACGATGGGTAACGCTTTGTTCGCCACCTTATTTCCTTTCTTAGTCATATGAACTAAGTAAATGCGCCGATCATTAGGATGATCAGATCGTTTCACATAGCCTAATTTTTCTAAGCGGTCTATCAATCCTGTGACAGTGGGATTTTCCAGCATCAATCCCTGACTGATCTGAGTGAGACTTAAACCATTATTCTGCTGAAGAAAAAAGAGGAGCATGACCTGGATTGGAGTTACCTCGATCCCGCTCTTCGAAAAAGATTTTTGGAGGTTTACGATAAGTTTCTGATATACCTTTGAAATTAAAAAGATAAGACGGTCTTCCACCGACATGTATTACCCCCTCTCCCGCGCTCTCTTCAAGAGAATCTCTCTAAACGCTTTATCATGCTCGATAAGGA
>JBAVGF010000213.1:0-23169 GCA_049684675.1 Thermodesulfobacteriota bacterium
TCGTAAACCAGGCCATTTCCTCGGCCAAATACCGGGGCAAGAAGGAGTTCGATTTCGAAGAACCTCTGATGAGACTGATCTGGATCGCGGCCACCCTCTGCATCACCACTTCTTTTCTGGGGAGCTACCTGCTGATCAGCGACCTCCAGGTTCTAAAAGACGGCGTGCTTACCTCCATGCCCCATGTCTGGTGGCAACTTGCCATGATCATCAGCTGCGGTACGCTGGCGGCAGTTCTCATCCCCGAGTTCACCAAGATATTCACCAGCTCCAAATCGAAGCACGTGCAAGAGGTTGTGACCGCGTCGCGCGAGGGCGGTGCATCCCTGACCATACTGTCCGGTATTGTTTCCGGTAATTACAGCGCCTACTACATGGGCTTACTGATTGCCTTCCTCCTGGGCATCGCGTACTTCGTCAGCCTTTTCATACCGGCTGAGGTCATCAACTATCCATCCATCTTCGCCTTTGGTCTGGTTGCCTATGGATTCCTCTGCATGGGCCCCGTCAACATCGCTGTTGACAGCTACGGTCCTGTAACGGATAACGCCCAGTCCATCTTCGAGCTAGCGCAGATTGAAAACATCCCCGGCATCAAGCAGGAGATCAAGAGGGACTTCGGATTCGATCCCGATTTCGAAATGGGTAAATTCTACCTCGAGTCCAACGACGGGGCCGGAAACACCTTCAAGGCGACGGCCAAACCGGTGCTCATCGGCACTGCGGTGTGCGGTGCTACGACGATGATCTTCTCGATCATCCTGCTGCTCCAGAGCAAGAACATGCTGCACGTGCAGCTGACCGACGCGCCGATCATTCTCGGTCTGATCTGCGGCGGCGCCGTGATCTTCTGGTTCGCCGGCGCCTCGATGCAGGCAGTGACGACGGGCGCGTACCGGGCGGTCGAGTTCATTAAAAAGAACATGAACCTGGACAAGACGGAGGCCGATATCGAGGATTCCAAGACAGTTGTCAAGATCTGCACGCAGTATGCGCAGAAGGGGATGTGGAACATCTTTATCGCAATCCTGTTAATGACGCTCGCCTTCGCGTTACTGAACCCCAACTTCTTTGTCGCGTATTTGATCTCCATCGCCTGCTTCGGCCTCTTCGAGGCCATTTACATGGCAAACGCGGGCGCGGCGTGGGACAACGCGAAGAAGATCGTCGAAGTCGACCTGAGGGAAAAAGGCTCGGCGCTCCACGCCGCAACGGTCATTGGCGACACGGTGGGCGACCCCTTCAAGGATACCTCATCCGTATCCATGAACCCCATCATCAAGTTCTCGACTCTGTTCGGCCTGCTCGCGACCGAAATCGCCATCGAGATGACGGTACACGCGAAGGAAGCCAATTCCACAAACTACGCTCCCTACATCGCTCTTCCAGTGTTCATTGTCGGGCTCATCTTCGTGTGGCGTTCGTTTTACAAGATGAGAATACCGCTGGAAGAAGCCGCTCAAAAACTACCAACGATGGAGACAAAAATCGCACACCAACACAAGTAGTCGTTGATTGATACACAAATTGAAAGCCCTCAACCCCCCGTAGGGGGTGAGGGCTTTTTTTATATATGGCTCCTCCGGGTTTCTTGTAGGTTACCTCACCTAACCCCTCTATTCCCCCCCTTAATTTAGGGGGGGAATAGAGGGGGGGTGCGCTTTAGGGCCAATTCAAATCGAACGCATTCCGGATCAATTCAATTTCTTCTCCTTTTTGGCCGAGGAGAATTGCAACGACATCAAACCGAGCTTTCACGTCTTCAAGCTTTTTCTCTTTTAAGAAATTGAGAGCCACTTTAGAAAGTTGCCTTTGCTTAAATTGAGTCACGGCCAATTGAGGGGGGCCAAACATCGTGGAGGTCCTGGTCTTCACTTCGATGAACACCAGGGTGTCTTTCTCCTTGGCAATGAGGTCCATCTCACCCAATTTACAGACATAATTTGTTTCGATAATCCGATACCCTTTCTTCTTCAAAAATCGAAGGGCCACCTCTTCGCCTTTCTTTCCGAGTTCTTTCTTCTGCATCGCTGGTCCTAAAAGAGTTCGAGGATTCTCGGGCTCAAGGGTTCAAATTGCCTCTTTTTGATATTTATTTATTCAGCTTGATCCCTGGAATCCTTGACCCCTTGAACCCTTGCATTACAAATATTCTTTCACTCCTCGGAAGGTTTTGCGGTGGAGCTCGCAGACGCCGAATTTTTCAATCGCCCTCCGATGCTCTCTGGTTCCATAACCTTTGTGTCTGGCAAAATTATACTGAGGATATTTCTGGTGGCATTCCAGCATCATTCGGTCCCGGGTTACTTTGGCTATAATGGAAGCCGCCGCAATGGAGTTGCTGAGCTGGTCGCCTTTTCGGATGGGTTTCTGAGGGATGGGGAGTATGATACCTTGAAGACCATCGATAAGAATAAAATCTGGGGACGGAGAAAGGTTTCCAATAGCCTGGGCCATGGCTTTTAACGTGGCCTGGAGAATATTGATGCGATCGATCTCCTCCTGCCCAATAATTCCAATTCCTACTCCCTGCGCTTCGGAAAGGATCGTCTCATAAAGGTGCTCTCTCTTTTTCTGGGAAATTTTTTTTGAATCAAAAAGTTTCTCTTTAATACCGTCTCGGGGTAAGATAACAGCCGCGGCGACAACCGGCCCGGCTAAGGGCCCTCTTCCCACCTCATCCACCCCAGCGATCCGACGGTAATCCCGGCCATAGTACATCTTTTCGAAATAATCCATGGGTTGGGGTGGAAGGGATGGAAAAAGCATAAGCCATTAGAGTAGGCAGGAGGTAGGTGGCAGTAAGCAGAAAAAAATTAAGGATTCGATTTTCCACTGCCTACTGCATTCTGCCTTCTGCATTCTGGTTATCAGGCGACTTGCTTTTTTTCGCCTCGAATACGCGCAGCCTTCCCCTTCAGGCCTCGAAGATAAAAAAGTTTAGCCCGTCTTACCTTTCCTCGACTGATCACATCGATTCGATCGACTCGGGGCGAATGGTTCTGGAAAATCCTCTCGACACCAATCCCATAAGAGATTTTCCTTACTGTAAAGGTAGATCGAATCCCTCCCCTCTTCTTACGAATGACCACTCCTTCAAAGGGTTGTATCCTCTCTTTCTCTCCTTCCACGATCTTCACATGGACCCTTACAGTATCTCCCACCCTGAAATCCGGGAGATCTGTCCTCAGTTGTTCTCTTTCGACCAATTCCATCAGGTTCATCTTTTTCTCCTTCTCCAAATAAGGGTTCCAGGATTCGAGGTTTCATGGGTTCAAGTGTTTACCTTCTCAATTTTCGCTAGAGCCCTCGACCCCTTGACTCCTTGAAGCCTTTTAGTTAATTCACACAATTCTGTCTCCCAATAATCGATCCAAGATAATCGCCACTGCTGAGCGAACTGAAAGGTGATTATATCCTTTCCCCTCAATCGGCGCCAGGACATAATCGGAACTGTCCTTCACGTCCTGAGTTAAACCCCATCCTGTTCCAAAAAGAATGAAGAAAGGGGTGCTTTCATCTTTCATTAACTTCTTTAAGAATCCAAAATCAATACTCTTTGGATGGGAGGAGGCCGCTGTCGCTATCCTCTTGGTTTTTGCCTGCCAGAGGTCCGAAATCTCTCGATCCGCTTCGTCAATGCTCCGTGAGACCCGGACGAGAGAAAGAGATTCCTTTCTCGTCGGATTGTAAATCGATCCAGTGCCCTCCACCCAATGGCGAAGGATCCTCTCCGCTAACTGAACCTGACTCTCCAACGGGGTGATGATGAAGAAACCTCCTGCTCCAAACGTCTTCGCGCAACGAGCAATGTCGTGAATATCAAAATTGGTAATGGCTGTGGCCACCACCTCTCTCCTCTTATCATAAACGGGATGGTGGACCAGTCCTAAGTAAAGATTAGACCCCATTCCTGGCATTCAATTTTGCTCCGGCATATCTCCAGCCCCCTCACCCTTCCCCTCTCTCCCTGCCTACCGGCAGGCAGGCGCAGTCATCACTTGAATTGCGGATCTCCTCCAGGACTCTTTTATCCCCCTCAGAGAGATTGGCCCTGGTTATCAGATCCGGCCGTCTCAACGACGTCCGCCTTAAGGCTTCTTTTCTCCTCCACTGAGAGATGGCTGAATGATTTCCAGAAAGGAGAACTTCCGGAACGCAACTCCCTCTGAAATTGGAAGGCCGCGTGTACTGAGGATATTCTAAGAGAGAGTTGAAGAAGGAATCCTCCTCGGCTGAGCGATCAGACCCTAAAACTCCGGGAATGAACCTTGAGACAGCGTCGATGAGAACCATGGCTGCCAATTCTCCCCCTGTCAGGACGTAGTCCCCAATCGAGATCTCTTCATCGATAAAGAGCTCTCTTACTCTCTCGTCCACTCCCTCATATCGGCCACAGAGAAGGATAAGATGGAGATGAGTGGAAAGCCTGCGAGCCAAATCCTGGTTCAAGGGTTTCCCCTGGGGAGTCAGATAGACTGTCCAGGCAGACGGATTTTGGGACTTGGCCGATTCGATGGCTCGGGCAATGGGCTCCGCTTTCATCACCATTCCCTGGCCTCCTCCATAAGGGGTATCGTCCACCACCTGATGTTTATCCAGGCTGTAGTCCCGGATGTTAAGGGTTCGGGTTTGGATGAGCCCTTTCTCAATGGCTTTGCCTAAAATGCTTTCCTTCAGAGGAGAAGAGAACATACCGGGAAAGAGGGTAAGAATATCAAACCTCATCTTCATCCTCCCACAGGCCCTCCATTCGGACGACCTTCATCACTCCTCTTTTAACGTCTATGCTCCGGATCACCTCCTCTGTCGCCGGCAGCAAGATTTCGCCCCTCTTTCCTTCGACAACGTAGACGTCATTGGCTCCCGTACGAAAGATCTCCCTGACCTTTCCAATTCCTTTTCCTCCCTCCGTCGCGACCTTCATCCCCAAGATATCCACCCAATAATATTCTCCTTCTCCCAATTCAAGAAGTGCTTCTTTCTCGATGAGAATCTCCTTCCCTATCAGAGGCTCTGCCTCTTCGATCTTCTCGATCCCTTTTAATCGGAGGATGAGACGTGGCGGTTGAGGAATTGCCTCCAAAACTTCGTAAGCCTCAGGGTTGTCCTTTTCGTCCTTGATGAAGATCTCACGATAGAGAGTGATCCGCCGGAGGTCTTCTCCGAAATACTCCACCTTTACCCTCCCCTTGACCCCGTGGGGCTTGACCACCCTGCCGATGGGGAAAAGATTTCTCTCGCGAATATTAGCCTCCGGTTGCACAAAAAAAGTTTCAAGGGCAGTTGGGTGTGCTGGGCCGGCAAATTTCTTAATAATGCCTCCGCCTCTCCGGGAGGTATCCGGCCGAGGGACGGGTACCTCAAAATCTTTACACCCGCCTGCGGGTAGCCCTGCATTGCGGGATGAAGGCGGGGGCGACACCCTGAAACGTTTTGCTACTCAGTGTCCAAGCGTATGACAAAGCTGATCTCGGATGACGCCGGCCGTATGTTATCGATAAAACATAAGAGAACTTGCTTGGTACGGGTTTAAAATAACGTCCGACTGTCGATTCAACGCAACATTAACGATTATTCAATAATTTCTAACACGGAACGTTTCCCCAAATTCGCCGAGACAGCTCCCAGGATAACCCGAATGGCCCTGGCCGTCCTTCCCTGTTTCCCGATCACCTTTCCCAAATCTTCCTTAGCCACAGAGAGTTCAATAACGGAGGTTCTTTCTCCTTCGATTTCAGAGACCTTGACTTGATCCGGATAATCCACTAACGCCTTGGCGATATACTCAACGAGCTCTTTTGCGTTCATAACCCCACCTCCACTTTTCGCACCGCTCCTTGAATAGATTCGTGATCAGCAAGGGTTTGAAAAAGGCGGCTTATTCAGTCTTCCCTTCCCCCACCTTCTTTGAAATTCCGGATCGCATTAGCAGCTGGCGAACGGTCGGGGTGGGCTGAGCTCCCTTTCTCAGCCACTGAAGCGCCTTTTCTTCCTTGAACCGAACCTCCGCCGGGTCTTTCTTGGGATCATAGGTTCCCACCTGGTCAATAAACCTGCCAGCTCTGGAAAATCGACGATCCGAAACTACAATTCGGTAATAAGGGCTTTTCTTCCCGCCAAACCTCATCAATCTCATTGATGCAGCCATATCGTTTTCTACCACCTCCTTTGATTAAAATCCCAAATGGCAAATTCCAAATCCCAAATAAACGCCAAATTCCAATTTCAAATGGCCAAAAAAGATTTGTTTAGGAGTCGGATGATTGAAACTTATTTGGAATCTGGTGCTTGCCCTGCACCATATGAGGTACAGGGCTTGGTATGGGGTGCTTCTCCTCTATGCGCTGTGCGCTATGTTGTTAGGAGAATAAAGGCGCTCTTCCTCTTCCGAATCCTTTTTCCCCCATTTTCGTAAATTGCTTCATCATCTTTCGAGCTTGCGCATATTGTTTAAGTAGCCGGTTGACATCTTGAACACTCGTTCCGCTTCCTCGAGCGATCCTCAGCCTCCGGCTCCCATTCACGATCTGATAATTGGCCCGCTCTTTAGGCGTCATGGAATTGACGATGGCCTCCACCCTCACCAATTCCTTTTGATCGAAATCGAGGCCCCCCATCCCCTTCATCATTTTTGGAAGTCCCGGGATCATCCCCAAGATCGATTCCAGCGATCCCATCTTCCGAACCTCTTGAATCTGGTCGCGGAAATCCTCCAGGGTAAAGGAATCTCTCCGGATCTTCTTTTCTAACTCCTTTGCCTTCTTCTCATCGAAGGCAGTTTCTGCCTTCTCGATCAGGGTGAGGACATCCCCCATCCCCAGAATTCGTGAAGCCATTCGATCGGGATGGAAAGCCTCGAGGGCATCTAACTTTTCTCCCACCCCGATAAATTTGATGGGTTTTTGTATCACGGATTTAATTGAAAGGGCTGCCCCTCCCCGTGCGTCCCCGTCCATTTTGGTGAGGATGATTCCGTCAATCCCCAGCCGGTCATTGAAGTTCTTCGCAATATTGACTGCATCCTGGCCGGTCATGGCATCGGCTACCAAGAGCACCTCATTGGGCTTGATCTGGGTTTTGATCTCCCGGAGTTCCAGCATTAAGGCCTCATCGATATGAAGCCTCCCGGCAGTATCGATGAGCATCAAATCATACCCCCCCCTCAGGGCGAAGTCTCTTGCTTTTAAGCAGATCTCCATGGGCGTTTGGGAAGCCTCGGGACGATAGAAATCCACTTTTAGCTCTTCCCCTAATCTCTGCAATTGCTCAATCGCTGCGGGTCGGTAGACATCGGCGGGAACCAGGTAAGGTCGCTTCTTTTTTTCCTGAAAATACCGCGCCAGTTTACCCGTCGTGGTCGTTTTTCCGCAGCCGTGGAGACCTACCAGCATAATCGGAACGGGGGGGCTCCCCGAAAGATGAATCTTCTGTTCCTCACCGCCCATCAGTAAGGTCATCTCTTCTTTTACAATCTTGATCAATTGTTGGGCGGGTGTAAGGCTATCCATCACTTCCTGACCCACCGCCCTTCCCTGGACTTGTTGAATGAAGTCCTTGACGACCTTGAAATTGACATCGGCCTCCAACAGGGCAATCCTCACTTCCTTTAAGGCCTCTTGGATATTCTGCTCGGTCAGCTTTCCGTGGCCTCTCAGTTTCTTAAAAATGGAATCTAACTTGGCTGAAAGATTTTCAAACATACCTAAGTCCAGATAGGCTTCGAATTATATATTTTATTCGCACTTCTTCAAATTGTCAATTTAACCCAATTTTAGGTTGTCGATTTCGGATCGGAATTTTCAATCTCAAATCTTAAATCTGAGACCTGAAATGGCTGGATTGCGGTTTACAGTCCCTTGATAATCTTCCAACCCTTCCCCTCTTTCTTCAAAAAGAGGACCTCTTTCCCGGAATAGTGGTTTTTGTTCTCCCCTTTTTCTACTTCTAAGTAGAATGGCTGGATGACGATTGCGGTTTCCCCGTCAACTTGGAGGGATCGGTCCCAGCAGGAGTAGGAAATCCGGTCGAAGGCTTTGAAATACCCTTCGATCCGCCTTTGAAGCCGGTTAAAGTCTTCCTCCTTATCCTGATAGGCTTTGGAGATACAGGAAAGGTAGAGGGCGAGGTCTCTTTTCTGTAGTGCCTCTTGCCTTCGATTCAAAACTTGATAGATTTTTTCTTCTTCGGAAACCTGGCAGGCTAAGAGGAAGAGAATAGGGAGGAGAAAGGAGAGAAGACTTCTTCTCATTTCAGCTTTTCAATTTCCCCGGGTCGAATCTTCGCCTTTCCTCGCCCACTCGACCCTCCTCTTACCTCGACCCGGTTCTTATCGATATCAACAACGATCTCATCTCCTGAAACGACACTCTCCCCTTCTGAAACTTTCGGGTCACCCGTCAAAACCACCTTTTGGTCAAGGTTGTAAAAAATCGCCTTCTCGCAATTGGCAACTCGAAGACCCTGTTGGATCTTCACATTTCCCCCGGCAGTCACCCGCTCGATCCCCTTACCGTCTTCGATGGTCACGGCCTCTATAGAATCGGCATAGATCACCATATCCTTCTGTCGAGCAACGACATTCCCTTTGAAGATGATCAAATTCTCCTTCCAGTAGGCCTCCACCTTGTCGGAGGTGATATCGATGGGCTGGCTTTTGTCTACCAGCTTGGCTTCCTTCGTCTCCGGAGGAATCCCTTTCTTGACGCTTTCCTTCTCCTCGGAAGGTGCTGCTGAACCCGGAAATGCGGCTATCCGTTTCTCCCCAACAGGTTTTCCTTCTGCCTTAGGCGTCGTATTGCTAGAAGGGGAAAAGGGAGCTGGAATGGGGTCTCCCTTCTTCGTCTCCATGGAGAGAGGAATGGCTTGGCTTCGGTCCTCCTGAACAGGTTCGATCGCCACGGGTGGAACAGGCTCCTTGGCTTCTTCTTTAGAAGGAATTCCCTTATCCGGGTCACTCGTGACAGGGGAGGAAGTCAATCCTTCTCCTTCCTTCCTCAATTCAGCCTTCTTCTCATCCTCCTTGGAGAGTACAATGGCTTGGCTCCGATCCTCTTGAACAGGTTCGATCGCCACGGGTGGAGAAGGCTCCTTGGCTTCTTCTTTAGGATGAATTCCCTTAACCGGCTCGCTCGCGACGGGGGAGGGAGTCACTCCTTCCTCTTCCTTCTTCAGCTCAGCCTTCTTCTCTTCCTTCAAGGGAACAGGCCGTTTCCCTTCCTCTTCGAATTTGACCAAAGCAACCCTGTCGAGTTCTCTCTCGGCTGCCTCGATTTTCTTCTCGGACTCTTTAGCTTTGGCCTTGCGAGAAGAGACCTTCCTTTCCGTTAGACCCTTATCAAGAATGGACTTGGCTTCTTCATAGTGAAGGCTTTTGGGATATTCGGTGACAATCTTCGTAAAGGCTGCCTCAGCCTTATCCCATTGCTCGAATTCAAGGTAACTCTTCCCTAAGAAGTAAAGCGTCTTATCCTCATCGGGGTCCTTAGGAAATTTCTCTAATAATTCCTCAAACCGCAAAGCCGCGGCTTGAAATCTTCCTTGCTTGTAATAGAAATTACCGATGTAGAATTCATGGTCAGCCAGCCTTTTTTTGCAGACACCGGTTTTTTCCTTTGCCTTCTCGGTGAAGAGGCTGGGGGGATAATTGGCGATTAGATATTCAAAGCTGGAGAGAGCCTTCTTCGTCGGAGTCTGATCCCGATCAAGGGTGAGCATCTGACTGAAATAAGACATCCCAATTTGAAACTGAACATAAGGAATCTCTTCATGGCTGGGATGGGTCTTCTTAAACTCCTCATAAGCCGCAATCGCCTCTACATATTCCTTCTGCAGAAAATGACAATCGCCGACCTTCAGCTCCGCCAAAAGCGTATAGGGAGGACTATCGGGAAAACTCGACTTCAATTCTTCGAATTTCTTAAGGGCCTCGGGATAGTCTCTTTTATTGAATCGAGTCAACCCCTGTTTATAAAGGACCTCAGGGTCCCCCTCAATTTTTTTGACATCCTTCCCCTTTCCGCTACATCCGAAAAGAAAGGAGAGGGCGACGGGCACTAAGATCATCCATCTTAGAAATGTTCTCTTTTTCATATGGCAAGTTATCAAAGGCTCCACTATTATGATAGGAAGGACTCAGGATGTCAATATAAAAATCCCTTTCTCTTTGGAATCATTAAGTAAAAGAGACCTTTTTACAGAGTATCTTTTATCTTGAATTTCCTATGGAAAGTCCTTAAGATAAAAAAAGAAAACCCGGCCGTGTCCGTGGTGCGTGTCCGTTATTCAAGGAAAATTACGGAGAAAGAAAGAGATGCGAATCGAGATGGCAAAAAGAATTGATCAGATCCCTCCTTATCTTTTCGCAGAGATAGACAAGAAGAAAGAGGAGATGAGGAAAAGGGGGATCGATGTCATTGACCTGGGAATTGGAGACCCGGACCTCCCTACCCCCAAACCGATTATCGAACGATTGAAAAAAGCAGCGGAAAATTCCAGGAACCACCGGTACCCTTCCTACGAGGGGATGATTGAATTCAGGACAGCCGTCGCCGATTGGTATGAAAGGAGGTTCGGCATCAAGCTCAACCCCGGGACAGAGGTCCTCTCCCTGATTGGTTCCAAAGAAGGAATTGCCCACATCCCTTTGGCCTTTGTTAATCCAAAGGATATCGTATTGGTTCCCAGCCCCGGGTACCCTGTTTACCGTGTTTCGACCCTCTTTGCAGGAGGCACCCCTTATTTTTTGCCGCTCCGTAAAGAGAACGGCTTTCTACCGATCTTCTCTGAAATTCCCGGCACGGTAGCTAAAAAAGCAAAACTCTTATTCATCAACTATCCCAATAATCCCACCTCCGCCGTCGCTGAGAGACCTTTTTTTGAGGAGGTCGTAGCCTTTGCCCAGCGCCACCAGATCATTGTTTGCCATGATGCGGCCTATTCAGAGATCGCTTTCGATGGTTACCACCCACTCAGTTTTTTGGAAGTGGAAGGGGCCAGAGAGGTGGGAGTCGAGTTCCATAGCCTCTCAAAAACCTTTAACATGACCGGATGGAGAATCGGGTTCGCGGTGGGGCATTCTGAAATACTTTCCGGATTGGGAAGGGTGAAGACCAATATCGATTCCGGTCTCTTTCAAGCGATCCAAGAAGCAGGAACCGAAGCGCTTAATCATCTTGATACCCCGCTTCCGGAAATCATCAACGTTTATGAGAGACGAAGAGATGTGATGGTAAGGGGTCTTGAAGAGATGGGGCTGGAAGTGGATCGACCGAAGGCCACCTTCTATCTCTGGATTCGAGTGCCGAGAGGATATACCTCCACCCAATTCGCCACCCTCTTGCTCGAGCAGGGAGGAATCGTGGCTACCCCGGGAAATGGTTTTGGGGAAGAAGGGGAAGGCTATTTCCGAATGGCTCTTACGGTGGATGAGAAAAGGTTAAAAGAGGCGATCGAAAGACTTAAAGGAATCAAGTTTTGAAGTTCTTTTTAGCGTCCAATTTTTTATATCGCCGTCCTCACCATTGTAAAGGAAGTTGAAATCTCCCCTCAGATGGAGCGCGGGCGACCCTCCCTTCAGGAGAGGAGAGACTTCGGGGAATAGGGGGGTGCAAAATGCAAGACCTTTTTTTTGACGCCATTCTGATTGCCATTCTCATCCTCTTAAATGGCTACCTGGCCGGGACAGAGATCGCTGTGGTCACAGCGAGAAAGAGCCACATCAAACAGCTCGCCGAAAGCGGAAAAAAAAGTGCAAAGATTTTTCTAAAGCTCAAAGAAGAACCCGACCGTTTTCTCGCCACCATTCAGATTGGAATCACGGGGGTGGCCGTTCTCGCCTCTGCAGTCGGTGGCGCGGCAGCCGTCAAGATCATCAAACCTGCCCTTCAGACGGTCCCCATCAAAGCCATTTCCCTGGCTGCCGAACCCGTTTCCATTGGAATTGTCGTTGTCGTGATTACCTATTTTACCGTGATCTTTGGGGAGCTGGTACCAAAGTCCATTGCTTTAATGCACCCTGAAACCGTTGGCCTCTGGACGGCAAGGAGCATTGACACCTTTGCAAAAATCAACTCCATCTTTGTGAAGTTCCTCACCTTTAGCACCTCCCTTGTGCTCAGGCCCTTTGGCGAAAAACCATTCACCGAAAGGGCCTATATCACTGAGGAAGAGGTAAAACTCTTGATAAAAGAAGGAGGTAAACACGGTGTCTTCGAACCCACGGAGGAAAAAATCCTACAAAGCGTTTTTGAATTTACCGACATGTCGGTCAAAGAAGTGATGGTCCCTGATACACAGATGGTGGCGGTCCAAATCGATCGGTCACCCCAGGAGGTTCTTTCCATCATCGACGAAGAACAATTCTCCCGATATCCAGTCTTCGGAAGAGAACTGAACGACATCAGGGGAATCCTTTATGCGAAAGACTTTCTTACCACGTTTGCAAAAACAGGACAGGTCGATATCCGAAAGATCGTCAAGCCTCCTTATTTTATCCCGGAGACGATGAAAATCAGCCTCCTTTTAAGGGAGATGCAGAGGAAGAGAATTCACATGGCATTAGTGGTGGATGAGTATGGCGGGGTAGCGGGGTTAGTCACCATGGAGGATCTGGTAGAGGAGATTATCGGAGAGATCAGAGACGAACATGATATCGAAAGTCCTGTGATTCAGCTCTCGGATGGAACAATGCTGATCGATGCATCGATCAGTCTAAAGGACTTAAAAGAAGATTATCATGTTCCCCTTCCAGAGTCTCCTGAATATGAAACCCTGGGCGGGTTCTTGATGACGGCCCTGCAGAAGATTCCTCAATCCGGTGATATGGTAGAAATTGAAGGGAAGCGGATGAAAATTGTCGAAATGGTGGGACAGAGAATTTCAAAGGTCAAACTGGAAAGGTTACCCGCACCCAATGAAGCAGATAAATCCTGAACTCCAAATGTCAAACAAATTTCAAAATCCTTGCCTGTCCGGCAGGCAGGCAAATGACAAAAATTTGGAATTCTGGGTTTTATATTCCTTTTTTAATTTGAAATTTGACAATTTCAATTCTGTTGTCCTCCCACCACCAATTCCGGAATTCTCAGAGTGGGTTGGGCATCGGCAACCGGAACTCCCTGGCCATCCTTTCCGCAGGTCCCGATCCCGAACCCGAGATCACTGCCGATCATATCAATGTCTTTCAGCACCCGGGGTCCGTTGCCAATGAGGGTCGCTCCCCGGACCGATTCTCCGACGCTTCCTTTTTCAATCAAATATCCCTCGTTGACTTCAAAAATAAAATCCCCGTTGACGGTATTGACCTGCCCGCCGCCCATCTTCTTCACAAACAATCCCTTTTCTACGGAATGAACAATCTCTTCGGGCTCCATCTTCCCCGGAAGGATCATCGTATTGCTCATCCTGGGAATCGGTCTATCCTGATAGGACTCTCTTCTTCCATTGCCACTCGACTCCACCCCGTCTTCCAAAGCGGATAACCGATCATAAAGATATCCCTTCAAGATCCCCTGCTCCACCAGGATCGTTCTGCGGGAAGCGACCCCTTCGTCATCAAAGGCATAGGACCCCCTTTTTTGAGGAAGGGTGGGATCATCGACTACAGTGATAAGAGAAGAGGCAACCTTTTCCCCAATCTTGTTAGAATAGACGGAGAGCCCCTGCTGGGCGAGATCTGCCTCCAATCCGTGGCCAATGGCTTCATGGATCATCGTCCCTCCTGCTTCGCTGGATAAGACCACTGCCATTTTCCCCATCGGTGCTTTTCTGGCCGAAAGCATAAGGAGAGATCTCTTTGTGGCCACCTCAGCCACCTCTTCGGGAGGATGAAGATCAAAGAGCTCAAAACCCACCGTCCCCCCCACCGGTTCATATCCAGTCTGGACAACATCCCCCTTCGCAGAAACGACCTGGACAGAGAAAACTGTCCCCACCCTCTCTCCTTCAGTTAAAATCCCCTCTGAGTTTGAAATTGTCAGCTTTTGATTGACATCCCGATAGAGAACTCTTACCTGTTGAATGTGTGGATCCAGTCTCCGGGCCGATTCATTGGCTCGTTTTACCGCTGAAACCCTCTCTTCCATCGAGAGCGTCTCAGGATGTTTCTGGATCTGATACAGAGATCTGGAAACCGGGACGGCCCGGGACGGCCTGGGAAGAACATTGATCCTCTCCCCTCCACCTTCTTTCGCAGATCGACTTATCCGCTTGGCTAAATTGAAGAGAGACTCCTTTGAGATCTCTGTGGTAAAACCATAAAATGTTTTCTTACCAAAAAGAATTCGAAGTCCCACGCCCGCATCCAAGCCCGATATGACTTTCTCGATTCGATCCTCTTCACAAATGATCACCACCGAACGGGTCTGTTCAAAGAAGAGGTCTGCAAACTCCCCTCCTTCTCTCAAGGCCTCACGCAGTATCTCTTGGTACGGAATGTCGTTAATCACGTTTTCTCTCCAATCCATTTCAAATCTGAGTCCCACCGAAAGGGGGGTTTCAATCTGCAATCCGCGACTTACAATCTGAAACCAAACAGTTTGGTGCTTAGACGGGAAACGGCTTGCCAGGAAACCGTTAGGAGGGAGATGGTAAAGATTCGATGACAATCTCCTTCCGTAAGCCTTCTAATACTTCCTCCAGATCCTTTTCCCATCCCGGAGCCACCATCAACTCCACGATCGCCACATGAGGATCTTTCGTCCTTATGACAGCCATCCCCTCATACGATTCGATAATGAATTTAAAATAGGCGATATCTTTCCTGCGCAGCCTGAAATATCTGGACTGAGTATCCATGTTTTTTGAAGTTAAGCTCAAAGTCCAAAGCTCAAAGCAAAGGATCGAAATTGGCTTTCAGCTTTGAGCCTTTTTAATCAGGGTTCCCTTAACATCCCCGAAGAACTTAACGCCCTTGATCGTCCCCTCTGTGGGGTAAAGTTCTTTCGATAACCATCCTTCAATAAGGCCTTCCTTGGAATGTGTTATCTCTGGATCCAGAAAAAGTTTAACCAGATATTCTTTTCCATCTTTAAATTTCTCGGATTCTCTTCTCTTCTCCTCTTCTTCTTTTGTAGCCACTCTTACCTCATAACTGGAAGGGCCCTTCTTAGGAAAGGTGGCCACCGTATATTTTCTACCTTTCTCGATATTCCCGTAAACACCGTAGCGAAAATTATAAGAAGCCGTGATGAAGTCGTCATAGACCATCCCTGAAGGAATCTCCTCCTCCGTCTTCACCTTGGTGCCATCTTCCTTTTGCCTCACCTTAATCCATTTTCGCCGTTGGTAATCGAAGAAATGAGTTCGCCGCCGCAACGTGTTTCCGATCTTCACATCTTCTTCGAACGATATGGACCGGAGGCGCCTTCCCCCGTCTACTTCTTCCATGATGGAGCGATAGGTATCCGTTCGATAACGAGCCACCCATCCCAGGATACCCAATGTCTCACCTTGAAGGGTGGATAAATAACGGCCCTTTTCTTTCATTGCCTTGAAGCTTATTCTCCCCAACGCCACTTTCTTAAATAGCCAGACCCCGATGATGTAGTGAAGTTCCTCTCCCTTGAAGAATTCGCCGATGGAGTTCCCTTCTCTCCTTCTCGGAAGGACGGGAACGTCCGCCCATAACTCCAGAGCAGGGACCGGAAAAGAAGAAAGAAGGGGAAGTCCCAGAAGATATCTTAAAAAAAGTCTTCGAGTAACAGTATAAGTTCGGAGTTCAGAGTTCGGAGCTTTGAGTAACGGCTTAAACCAATAAGGATCTAAAAGTTTTTTAAGAATCTCCGAACTTTTCACTTAGAACTCCTCAATATTTCTTACTTTTTTCTGATCTCCGAACTCAGAACTCACTACTCCGAGCTTAATCCCCCGTGGTGGAATTAAATATGCAGCTCGATCACATCCCCTTCGCTGACGAGACAATCCCGCTTGACCATTTGTCCGTCGAATTTTCCGGAGCCCCAGACCTTTGCATATCGAAACTTCGCAGCAAAATCCTTGTGAACAGAGAGGGCAACATCCTCAATGGTGCTTCCCTTCTTAAGAATAACAGGCTCCGTCAAATCAGGCTCCTTTCCGGGGGTCTTCGTGTAAACCCGGAGGATGTCGAGAACGTAATAAACCTCTTTTTTCAATTCATCAAAATTCATCCTTTCCTTGGCCGAGATAGGCAGGATGGGGAAGGTGCCCCTGAAGTGGCGCTCGAGACTCTGGTAGGCCCCCATTGCATTCTTCGCATCACATTTATTTCCGACAAGGAGTGCCCGCAAAGAAGCCCATCCCGAATCCAGTGAGGAAACCGGTCCTTTTCCAGCCACCTTTATTCTCATCTCATTCAATTCTTTTAAGAGGATGTCCATCTGGAGGACAGGGTCTTCCGTCAGGTCAACCATGAGGAGAACGGTATCCGCATTTCGAATCAGGTTCGGGAATCCGGGTTCAGTATGATCCGATTGAATCGGGGGGGTATCGACCAATTGAATCTGCAGATTCTCATACTTCATCATTCCGGGAATAGGCTTCTGGGTTGTAAAAGGGTAGTCCGCCACCTCGGAAGAGGCATTGGTGATCCGGGAGAAAAGGCTTGATTTACCGGAATTGGGAAGCCCCAAAAGAATCACTTGAGCGGCCCCCTCACCTTTAATATTATAGGCCTGCTCTGCCCTGGCGACAGCGGGTCTCTTCTGGAGTTCCTCCCTTAATTTAGCCATTCGGCTCTTAAGCTGTCCCCGAAGCCTCTCAGTCCCTTTATGTTTTGGGATGACCGCCATCATCACTTCGAGAGCCTTTATCTTCTCGGGCGTGGTCTTGGCCTGCTTAAACTTAAGCTCTGCTTCCAAATATTGGGGGGTGAGGTTGGCTGGCATATCTCTGATTATGATTCATAAATTTTTTCTTTAAGAAAAATTTCCAAAATATTTGGGTCAAATTGTTTTCCCTTGTATTTTTCCATCTCCAATAGGATGTCTTCAAGGGACATCGCCGTCCGATGGGGTCTCAGGCTGGCCATCGCATCGAAAGCATCGGGAACAGCGATGATCCTCGCCTCAAGGGGGATGGCTTCTCCCACCAAGCCATCTGGATATCCTTTCCCATCGAAATGCTCGTGGTGACTGCGAATCATGGGAATCTTATCCTTAAAAAACTCGATCCCCTCCACAATCTTGACGCCGACCAATGGATGCTGCTGAATCGTCTGAAACTCTTCGGGGCTGAGAGGCCCTGGTTTCCGGAGAATCTCATCCTCGATACCAATCTTACCAATATCATGGAGGAGTGCCCCATATTCCAAAACCTCCCTCCTCTCCTCTGTAAATCCTAATGAAACGGCAATCTGCAAACTCATCCGCCTCACTCGATCGGAGTGGCCCCGCGTGTAAGTGTCTTTGGCATCGATCGCCTCTGCCAGAACTTTGACTGAATCTAAATAGGCTTTCTTCAAAGTGAGATAAGCCTGCTGAAGTTTTTCTGTCCTCTCTTCCACCAATTTCTTCAGACTTCTGTGATAAGACTCAAGCTCCTCCTCCATCTTCTTCTGCTCAAGCGCCTTTTTCACACTGAAGACCGCGAGTTCCAGATCGAAGGGCTTGATAAGGAAGTCATTCACTCCAAGGTGTATCGCCTCTACGGCCAGCTCGATCTCTGGATAACCGGTCATGATGATGAACATCATGGTCGGGCGAACAGCCTTCACGTTCTTCAGAAACTCTAAACCATCCACGTCGGGCATTCGGATATCTGATATAATCAGCGAAAATTTTTCCTTATAAAAATGATTGAGGGCATCCTTCCCGTTATGGGCGGTCACACACGAATACCCTTCTCTCGTCAGCCTTTGAGATAATACCGCACAGATTATCTCTTCATCGTCCGCAATCAAAATTCGGTGCTCCACGAACACCCCCCTTTCTTTCTTTTATTCGTTCCCAACCGATATATTTTATAAGAAATTGATAAACAGTCAACTCCGCTAAGAATTTTGTTGAAGATCTGGAACGGGGAATTCTGGAAAAAATGATTTCCATTGATTTAAGAATCAATTTTTGGTAAGAATACTGCTAAAAGGAGTCTGATGTGGAGTCCATGAAAATATTGGTCGTCGATGATGAAGCCCCCGTTCGGGACATCATTCGAAAAGGTCTTTCACAGATGGGAGGATTTAGCGTAGAGGTCGCCCAGAACGGTCCTGAAGCCATTGAGAAGATTGAAAAGGATGTCTTCGATTTAGTATTGACCGATCTGAAGATGCCGGAAATGGACGGCCTCCAGCTCTTAAGAACCATCAAGGGAACCCGGCCGGAGGTAATGGTCATCCTGATGACGGCTTACGGGACCATCGAGACAGCCGTGGAGGCAATGCGGATAGGAGCGAACGACTATATCACCAAACCCATCGATTTAAACGAACTCCTGATCCACATCTCCAAGGCTCAGAAGGAAAGCCTCCTCCTCATGGAAAATCGGCTTCTGAGGATGGAGGTCAAGAAAAAATTTGAGTTCAGCAATATTATCGGAAAAAGCAAGAAGATGCAGGAAATTTTCTCCCTGATCGAAAAGGTGGCCCTGGGGAACAGCACGGTGATTGTCTACGGGGGAAGCGGAACCGGCAAAGAACTGGTGGCCAAGGCCATCCACTATAACAGCCCGAGGACGGATCGACCTTTTATCCCTTTCAATTGCGGAGCCATCCCTGAGACGCTGGTAGAGAGCGAACTTTTTGGACATACCAAAGGCGCCTTCACCGGGGCGATCCAGGCGAAGAAGGGTTTATTCGAAGAGGCCGACGGCGGCACGCTCTTCCTGGACGAGATCTCCACGATCCTCCCCTCCGTTCAAGTGAAACTCCTGAGAGTCCTTCAGGAGAAGGAAGTGATGAAGGTGGGGAGTACAGAGAGAACAAAGATTGATGTCCGAATGATTGCAGCCACCAACGAGAATTTGGAAGAGAATATGAAGAAGGGAAAATTTCGGGAAGACCTCTTCTATCGTCTTCATGTCTTCCCTATTTTTCTCCCTGATCTCAAAGACAGAAAAGAAGATATTCCTTTACTCGCTTACCATTTTCTTGATTCCTTTTCCAAGGAAGCCAAAAAGGAGATCAAGGGGATCTCCAAGGAGGCGATCAAACTCCTTTTAGAATATCATTGGCCGGGAAATGTCAGAGAATTAGAAAACGCCATTGAAAGGGCCGTGATCATGACCGACCAGGATTATCTGGCGCCCAATGATTTCCCCAAAGATCTGACGGAGGGCTTCTCAGAAATGATTAAGAGAGGAGTCAAGGATCGTAAATCTTTGGATGATATCAAGTCCGAATATATAAAAGAGATACTCAAAGAGGTTGGCGGAAATAAAAGAATTGCCGCAGAAATCCTCAAGGTGAATCCAAGAACCCTGTATCGCTTCGAGAAAAAAGACCAATTTTAATTAATTCCCTGAAAAATTCCTCAAGCGCATTTCCATCAACAAAGTCCTAAAATACAGTATTTTCCAGCACAAGATACCAAGAATTTTGAACTTATTTACCAAAGCAGACAATTCTTGTCGCAAAAATAAAAAAATAGTTAATCGCGTCTTTTTTCTTCGTCATAAGAAAGGGTATAATGATTTTTGGGAGGTCTCATTATGAAGAGAATGGTGGCAATCATCTTGTTTCCTTTCTTAGTCCTCCTCCTTTTCGGGAAATCCTTTGCCCTTACAAATGAAGAGGCCATTCATATTTTAAAGGATTATATTCAGACGGAATTTAAGATCCTGGAGATCAAGGAGGCCCCTCTGGAGGGGTTTTGGGAGGTTGCGTGCGGGATAGGTCAAGATAGGGTGATTCTTTATATTCATAAAAACTTGAGATTCATTATTTCCGGGCAGATATTGGATCGCCAAACCAAGAGAAACCTCACTCTCGATAGATTAAAAGATCTCCGAAGGGTAGACCCCTCCACTCTCCACCTCGAGAATGCCATTCCGATGGGAGAGGGAAACATAAAAATCTACGTATTCACCGACCCTCAGTGCCATTTTTGTTTCCAACTGCATGAAGAACTGAAACAGATCAAAGACCTCCAGGTTTTTTTCTTTTTATACCCCCTTGCCCCTGCCTCGTATGAGAAGGCGAAGTCCATATGGTGTTCGCAGGACAGAAGGAAGGCCTTGGAAGAAACTTACCAGGGAAAAGAATTAAAATCTCCTTCTTGCGATACCACAGCCATCAATAAAAATATCGAATTTGGAAGGCGCCTGTTCGTCGATTCCACTCCCACCCTCTTCTTTCAAAACGGAAAGATCATGGAAGGTTATGTTCTTCCGGACGCTTTGGAGAATCTTTTAAAGTTGAATTCAGGTCTTTGACTTTGTGTCCGGACTCTGTTATTCATTAAACAATGAAGTCGTTCTTGATGAAAATCTTCGTTATTTCTCTGTCTCTGCTTCTTCTGGAGGCCTGCGCGGGAAGACCTAAATTTCAAAAACAAGAGAAAGATACGCTTTCTTTCCAGCCCACGCCAACAAAAGTCCAAAAAACTCAAAAGAAAACTCTTCCTTCAAACCCCCTTGCCTACTACTACTTTCTCCTCTCTCAGATCAGGTTACGGGATGGAAAGGTCGACGAGGCAATTGAGGATCTCAAAGAGGCGATCGCTCGTGACGCCAAGGAACCCTCCCTGCATGTTGAATTGGCCACCCTTTACATCCACAAAGGACTTTTAAACGAGGCGATTGAAGAGTGCAAAACCGCTCTCCTCGACGACCCCGATCATCTCCCCGCCCATTTGCTCCTGGGCGGATTATATTCCATCCTCAAAAATTACCCGTTGGCAATCGCCTCATACAAAAAAGTACTCGAGATCGATCCCCAGCACCATGAAAGTTACCTCTTTCTCAGTTCCCTCTACGAAGATATACAGGATTATGACCAGGCCATCCAAATCCTCAAACGGTTTCTCAAGATCGAACCCAATTCTGTGATGGGCCTCTACGCTCTGGGTAGAATTTATATCAGGACAAAATCTTATGAAACCGCCAAACAGTATTTTTTGAAGGCTCTAGCGATCGAACCCAATTTGGTCTCCGTCCTAATGGATCTGGGAATGACCTATGAGATCCAGAATGAGCCGGAAAAGGCCTCGGAGGTTTACCAAAAAATCCTTAGCCTTGATCCGGACAACAAAAAAGCAAGAAGCCGACTCGGACAGATCTTCATCAAAAAGAAGAAGTTCGACGAAGCATTGAACCAGTTTCGGGAGATGCAGAAGTCCGATTCAGAAGATCTCAATATCCGGACGAAGATGGGCCTGATCTATTTGGAGCAGGGGAAACTGGACCAGGCGATTTTGGAATTCAATTTTGTCCTCGCTGCCAATCCCAAAGAGGATCGGGTCCGATATTATTTAGGGGCCGCCTATGTAGAACAAGAGGCCTTCGATCAGGCCCTCTCAGAATTCAAAAAGATCCCTCCCGAATCCACTCTCTTCGCTGATTCGAGAAGAAACATTGTTCTGATTCTGAGGAAACAGAACAAGATGGAGGAGGCTGTCCGAATCTTGGAGGAATCGATTCAGGCCAAGCCGAACGAGGGAGACCTCTACCTCTTCCTCGCTGCCATTTATGAAAAAGAGAACCAATTGGAAAAAGCCTTGACCGTCTTGAAGAGGGGACTCGAGAAAAATCAGAACGATGAAGAAATTCATTTCCAAATAGGTGCGCTTTACGATAAAATCGGCGATTTTGATAAGATGCTCGCCGAGATGAAGGAGGTTCTCCGACTCAACCCCAATCATGCCGATGCCCTCAACTATCTGGGTTATTCCTATTCCGAGCGGGGCATCCGATTGGAAGAGGCCCTGCAACTCATCCAGAAGGCCATGGAATTGAAACCCAATACGGGTTACATCACCGATAGTTTGGGGTGGACCTATTACAAACTTGGGGACTACAAGAGAGCTTTGACCGAACTCGAAAAAGCAAACCAGTTGATGCCAGATGATTCGACGATCACGGAACACCTTGCTGACAGTTATCTCAAACTAAACCGGGTTGAAAAGGCCGTAGAGTTTTACGAAAGGGCTTTGAAATTGGATCCGAAACCAGATCAGAAGGAACGGCTGGAAAAGAAGATTAAGGAACTCAAAGAAAAAAAGAATTGACCTTCATAGGTTAAATCTCAATCACCCAATCCCGAATTCCAAATAAATCCTAATGATCCAATATCCGAGTAACCAAAGTGCCCCATCCCTCTCTCCTGGGAGGAGAAGGGAAGGACTGAGGGGGACTCGAATTTTGGTCATTGTAATTTGGTTTACTGTTTGAAGTTTGGAGGTTGAATTCTGGATATTACGGTTTTATTAGCCTCCTGCGACAGGAGGGAAGATGCTCAGGACATCACCTTCTTTTAATACCTGCTCCTTCTTTCCGTGAACGCCATTGATCAAAATGATCTTAGGTATCTGCTCGGGTATTTTGAGCCGCAACAAAATATCCTGAACTCGGGTAGAACGCTCTACCTCCATCTTACAGGAAAACTGACTGCTTCCCTTCGGGAGATACTCTCGAAGAGTTGCAAATAATTTTATCTCAATCTCCATGGTTTCAGTCTTTCGGTCTCTTATTTGGCCTATCCGATCTTTTGGGGCCAAACTCCACAGGACCAAGAAAATAACCTTACTATACTGTAACCGAAATTTTCTTCCGGCTGCAAGAGATATCGGTCTTCTTTTTTGTTGCCTTGTCTAATCAAAATTGATATAAATAGTTTTTGAAATCCCTGAGGGAGGTGGGGAGTATGTATAAAAAGATTTTAGTTCCTTTGGATGGATCCGAATTGGCAAAAATGGCCTTGGACCAAGCGGAAAAATTGGCCAAGACCTTTGATGCTGAAATCATTCTGTTCCAAGTGGTCCCCTTTATGCCCATTTACGGTTCACCAGAGCTGGTCACCCCTCTGATCGTCGATGAAAAACAGAAGGAAGCAGCTGAGAAATATCTTGTGAATCTCAGCGAGGAATTGAAAAAAAGAGGTCTTAGGGTAGCGGCCACGGTAAGGACAGGGCAGCAGGTGGCGGTCGAGATCATTGACTTTGCAAAAGAGGCCGGGGCGGATCTGATCATTATGTGCACCCACGGCCGGTCGGGAATTTCCCGGTGGGTGATGGGGAGTGTCGCCCTCAAAGTCTTAAC
>JBAVGF010000214.1:0-2111 GCA_049684675.1 Thermodesulfobacteriota bacterium
TCACCATGAAGAGATCTCTCAATTGTCGATTTCGCAGGATCTCCAGGATCTGAGGGATCTATCGAGAGAAAGAGAATCCCTGTGCCATCTCATATCCGCCACCAAGGTGGAGATCAAGAGGGTTTTACGAACGACCTTTCCGGAGCTCGAATCCATCGGGAATCTCTACACTGGGGTCATGCTTCGTTTTCTTCGGCAGTATCCGTCGGCTTGTCTTGTGAGAGGAGCAAAACTCAAGGTCATCGCAAAGGCTTTGAAGGGGCCCTATGTAGGGGACAAACTTACGTTTTCTGCCCAGGATATCCTTCGGGCCGGCAAGACCTCCATTGCAACGGTCAGTCCAGGGAAGGAAATCATTTTACAGGGCAAGATTGCGACCCTTGTGCATCTGCAAGGCGGGCTGGACGAAATAACAAAACTTCTGACTGATTTATGCAAAGCGACGAGGGTGGATGATCTGAAGATCCTTCGATCGATCAAAGGGGTGGGGCCGAAGACCGCTGCGCCTTTTTTGGCTGAAGTGGGGGAGGTGAAGAATTTTGCCTCTCACAAAAAGCTCATTGCTTTTGCGGGACTGGATCCATCGGTTCATCAATCAGGCAAGTTTGTGGGTGCCAGTAAACTATCCAAACGAGGCAATCGGCATTTAAGGAGAGCCATCTATCTGATGACGGCTTCTGTGGTGAGTAAGAACGCTTGGTTCAAAGCTTATTTCCAAAAGCGCAAGGCAGAAGGCTTGCCTCCTCAAAAAGCACTCTTTGCAACGGCCCATAAGCTGATTCGGGTTATCTTTGCAATGCTGTCACAGAGAACTTATTTCAACGTTAAGGAGGCTATATAATAATAGTTGACTGAAATCGATATTTGACAGGTTGCTGCAAAAGAGGCAGATTTCATCCCGAAATCAGGTTTTAACGGTTCGAGGTGGTAACTGTAATGGAAACCGAAGAATAGCGGAGGGACTTCGTTGCTATCACTCCTCGCATGACCTACTTGGGCTAATGTAAACTATAATATGCTCCTCTTAATAAATATGATGGATTTTCTTGAATCAAGGTGAACTGTTTGTTAAGATGGTGTCGTTTCATAAAAAACTGGAGAAAACAAAGGAATGGTATTTGATGCACTCTGGGGTCTGTTTTCAATGGACCTGGCCATTGATTTGGGAACGGCGAATACCCTCGTCTATGTAAAGGGGAAAGGGATCCTCTTTTCCGAGCCCTCTGTGGTGGCCATTCAAAGGGGTTCGAGAGGAGAGAAGCATGTCCTGGCCGTGGGCCGTGAAGCCAAGGAAATGTTGGGTCGGACACCCGGCAACATTTTTGCCATCCGCCCGATGAAGGATGGGGTGATCGCGGATTTTGAGATTACCGGTGAGATGCTTCGTTATTTTATCGCTAAAGCTCATAATCGAAAAACTCTGCTCCGGCCCCGAGTGGTCATCTCGGTCCCCTCTGGCATCACCCCCGTAGAAAAACGTGCGGTTCGGGAATCGGCCCAGTCCGCTGGTGCCAGAGAAATTTATTTGATTGAGGAGCCCATGGCCGCTGCCATTGGAGCGGGGCTTCCGGTCACCGAAGCCTCTGGGAATATGGTAGTCGATATCGGCGGGGGGACCACGGAAGTGGCGGTCATCTCCCTGTCGGGGATTGTAACCAGTCAGTCCATCCGGGTCGCCGGCGATAAGATGGATGAAGCCATTATTCAGTACGTCAAAAGAAAATACAACCTTCTCATCGGCGAGCGGACGGCCGAATTGATCAAGATTAATATCGGGACCGCTTATCCCGAGGAGAATCCTCAGACCGTAGAGGTAAAAGGAAGGGATTTGGTGACAGGCATTCCCAAAACCCTTGAGATCAATAGTGAGGAAGTCCGGGAGGCATTGGCCGAGTCGATCAATACCATCATCGACACCGTTCGGATTACGCTGGAAGGGACCCCGCCGGAATTGGCTGCAGATATTGTGGACAAAGGGATTGTCCTGGTGGGCGGGGGGGCCCTTCTGAAGAACCTCGATATATTACTCCGGGAGGTGACCAGCCTTCCCATTACGATCGCAGACGATCCCCTTTCGTCTATTGTTTTAGGTGCCGGAATGGTATTGGACA
>JBAVGF010000215.1:0-5338 GCA_049684675.1 Thermodesulfobacteriota bacterium
CTCGAACATCGAATCTTAGCTAACCTTCACAAGAAACTGATTCTACTCATCTCCCAGGCTGGGAGTGGAAAAACTACTCTCATTGAAAGTGCTATCCAATCCTCGGGCATTGATCATGTTTGGTACTCCTTTGAGACCTCTGATCAGGAAATCTCCTCCTTTCTGCATCATTTTGTCTCTAAAGTCCAAACTTATTGCCCTAAATTTTTCAAGACCTTTCAAAAAAAATTGATATCGAATGAAGGAAACGTTCAGCCAGGCGTCATAGCATCACTTATGGTGAACGAGTTCAAGCAGCATTTAGCCAGCAGGAAAAGACTCGTGATCATCCTGGATAATTACGAAGTGGTTAATGGCTCCTTCCCGATTAATCAAATTTTTGATCATACCCTCAAACATCTTCCAAGCTCTGTGACATTCATTCTGTGTTGCACACAAATGCCAAACCTCCATATCTCAAAGCTTGGCCTTCAAGACGAAATCTACCAAATCAATGGATCCGAGATGGTCTTCAGCTTAGAAGAAATACAAGAACTCTTCTCCAATATCTACCACATAGACCTTTCAGAAAAGGATGTGCAGCGTATATACGGAAAAACGGAAGGGTGGATCACTGCTCTGATCCTTTTGGCCCAATTCTTAAGGGAAAGACCGTTCGATATCGAAGGTCTGCTTGAGAATGTGAATGGCTATGGTAAGGCTGTCTCTCGATATTTGATGGAAAATGTGTTTCAGAGCCACCCCAAGCACGTCCAAGAGTTCCTTTGTAAGACAGCTCTCCTCAAAAATCTTTCCCCTGATATTTGCAACCGTGCTCTCGGTGTCAAATACGGAAGAAAACTTCTGGAGAACTTGGTCGATAACAATCTCTTCACCTACTATGTTGACTCTCAGGATGATTCTCTTTATCGTTACCATCCCATCATGAGAGAATTTCTTCTGAAGAAACTCTGCGAGGATTTTCCCCAGGATGAGATCGAAGAATTCCACGCCCGGTTAGGCGAGATTCTTACCCCTACTGATCCAGAAAACGCCGTTCTTCATTTTATATCGGCAAAGTCTTTTCCAAGGGCCGTGGAAATTTTGAGATCTCTTGGGCAAAAGATGCTTCACGAATGCCGGTTCAAAGCCCTGGGGGATCTCTTAGAATCAGTTCCTCCAGCCTTTATTGAGAACGACCCCTTCCTCCTCTATTTTGCCGGGAGAGTAATGGAGATACGGGGAGGAACAGATCAAGCCTTCGAACGGTACGAGAGGGCCTTCCACCTGTTTAAGAGCCAGAAAGAGAGTGCGAGCGAGATCGCCTCCCTTAACCGCATGGCCATTATTAATATGCGTGAAGATAACTATCTGCGTGCCAAAGATCTTCTGCAGAGGAATATCCAATGGCTTGAAGCTCAAAACATGGAAAAGGACGTGGCTCATAAACTGATTACTGAGTATACGAACTTGGGTCAGGCCCTCTTCAAATTGGAGGATTGGAATAAAGCCCAATCTTACTTACAAAAAGCCGGAAGCCTCCATGATTTTTATCCCAACCCTTACGACCAAGTCTCCTTGATCCAGTGTCAAGCTTTGAAACACATTTTAGAAGGAGATTTGTATGAAGGAATCGAAATCGCCAAGAAAGGGGAATCCATTGCTCTGGCTTCCGATC
Source organism: Thermodesulfobacteriota bacterium (assembly GCA_049684675.1). GTDB lineage: Bacteria > Desulfobacterota > BSN033 > BSN033 > UBA1163 > UBA1163. The sequence goes on from JBAVGF010000215.1 coordinate 1,658, forward strand.
TCCTTACCAAGGCTCATGTTTTTTGCCATTATTTGGCCTTCAGCCTCCTCCATTTAGGTCATTTCTCCCAAAGCCTAGAATATGCCCATAAGGGATTGAATCTTGCTCAACAACTCGGAGTAGAAGGGAATATCACGGGTGGCCTTTATGCAGATTTGGGCCTCGTTCAAGATGCTTTTTTGAATTATGACCAGGCGCTCAAAGCCTTAGAAAGTAGCCTTGTTCTCTTCCGGAAGGGGCAAAACCTTTGCGGCAGTTTCTGGAGCAATCATGCCCTTTACCACATCGCTTCGAGGATGAAAGATTTTGAAAGAGCAAAGAGATATCTCCAGGTGTTGGTTCAGTTAGCCAGCAAGCTGGGCTTCCCCCTTGAAACTGGATTGGCCAGGATTGATCAAGCCCATTTTCTCTCAATAGAGGGAGAGGAGAAAGAGGCGTTGGAATTGATTGAAGCCGGACAAGGCCATGTCAACCAATCGCTGAAAAGAATGTCCGCATTCCTGGCTAATCTCATTATCTGCCAAACTTATATGAATCTCGGCCTTGAGAGACGCGTTGAGAATGTTCTTCTTGAATCTTTGAAATTGCTTGACGAAAAAAACCTCTACCTTTACGGGGTCCACCAGGAACGGAACTGGCTTCCGGCTTTCCTCCAAAGGTTCGTTTCAAAAATACCCCTATTCCATAAGTTGCTGGCCGAATATCAGGATATTGTCTCCGGTTCCTCTCCAAGACATTATGACATCGGAAAGACTCCGGACACAATAAGAAACGGAAAAGGAAATGAAGACTTTTTAAACCTCCGGATCTATAGCCTAGGGCCTTTTCGCGTCTTTGTGGAGAATGAAGAGATTGATTTGTCCAAATGTAAGAGCAGAAAGGCTATTACCTTACTCAAGTATTTCTTCTTGAATCGCAATAAAGGACCCGTTCTGAAAGATATGCTCCTTGACCTTCTTTGGCCAGATTCTCCAGCGCAACAAGCAGACCTAAATTTCAGAGTAACCCTTTCCACATTGAGGAAAACTCTTTCCCAAAACGGACAAAAGGATTTCCCAAATTTATTGAGGAAAGAAGGTGGGTACGAACTCAGCCTTGGTAAAGAGGGATGGAGCGACGCGGATGAATTTGTAAGGGAGATGGATTTTGCTCGATATAAGGAGAAGAAGCAAGATAATCACGATGCCCTCGGGCATTACTTAAACGCCGAGAACCTGTATCAGGGTGATTTCATGATGGAGAATGTCTATGAAGATTGGTATTTTATCGAACGTGAACACTTGAAGATCCAGTACCTTCATGCTCTCACCAAGATTCTTAACTACCACGAAGAACAACATAACCTTACGGAGGCTGTCCATTACTGTTACAAGGTCCTAAAAGTTGATCCTTATCGCGAAGATATTTTTAGGAAATTGATGGGATATCACTTTGAACTCGGAAATCGAAGTGAGGTCCGTTCGATTTTCGAATGGTGCCGGAAGAACATAGAACATGACTTAGGAGTTGGCTTAACCAACGAAACGAAGGAACTCTACCATAGGTTGTCCCTCTGTTAACAGGGGTCCGAGTTGGGGAAGAAATTCGGAGTTCCTGTCCAGGATTTAGAATAAGTGAAAGGCCTCTTCTCTTAAGTGGCTGAAAGCATGCGGGGGAATGGACCAACAAAAAGATCTCCCTATCACCATCCGTATCGTCAATCTGAAGAAATATTTCAAAGACCGGGATGTGGAGGCCCTGGATGGGATCAACCTGGAGGTCGCTCGGGGCGAGTTCCTCTCCCTCATCGGCCCATCGGGATCGGGAAAGAGCACCCTTCTTGAGCTTCTGGGAGATATTGGCGACGAGGGTGGTCCTTCTTCTGGAGAGATCCTTATCGAAGAAAAGACGCCTCAAGAACTAAGGCAGACAAGAGGATACGGAATCGTCTTCCAGGATTCTACCCTCTTTCCCTGGTATCGAGTCTTCGAAAATTGTCTTTTGCCGTTTCGAATCGCAAAAAGCGAACTCCCAAGGGAAGAGCAGGTGAAGCGGATTGAATCATTATTGGAAATGGTAGGCCTGGACAGAAAATTCTGGCCCTATTATCCTAAAGAACTCTCCGGGGGAATGCAGCAGAGGGTGGCAATTGTCAGGGCCCTCGCTTTGGACCCTCCCCTTCTTTTGATGGATGAGCCTTTTGGTGCCCTAGACGATCTGACTCGAAAATCGATGCAGAGGCTCCTACTCGACATTTGGGCAAAAACGAGGAAAACCATCCTGATGGTGACCCACTCCATTTCTGAGGCCTGTTTCATGTCAGACCGGGTGGTTGTCCTCTCTCACCGGCCGGGTCGAATCGTCCGTATTATCTCCATCCCCCTGGACAGACCCAGGGATCGATCCATGACAGAGACCAAGGCATTCGCCAGAATCTGCGGAATGGTCAGAGAGGCATTAGGCTCTGGGGGAGGATTGGAAGAAGAAACGCTGCTCAGAGAATAACCGTTCGGAGTTCGGGGCGATGAGTCCGGAGTAAAAAATATTTAAAAATAACTCCGAACACCGAACCAAATACTCCGAACTAAGGGTTTGGATACTTGCCGTATTCAATAACCACTTGATCGACACCTGCCAATTCCTTTAGCTCTACATTGACAGAGTCCTGTCTCGATATCTTCTCTAAGGTCTTCCCGGTATAATCGGCGCAGATGGGTAATTCTCTCTGGCCCCGGTCGATTAAGACCGCTAATTCTACCCGGCGGGATCTGCCCAAGTCTAACAGTGCGTCGAGGGCAGCCCGGATCGTTCTTCCTGTGAAAAGGACGTCGTCGACCAAAAGGACGTTCTTGTCTTCAATTGGAAAATGAATCTCGGTCTTCTTAACTTCGGGTGTTTGGCTCAGCCTGGTCCAATCATCACGATAGAGTGTGATGTCAATAATTCCGGTGGGAAGATCGATCCCTTTTTTTTGAAGAATTTTCTGCTTTAACCGCTCTGCCAGAAAGACCCCTCCTGTCCGGATTCCAACCAGGACCATTTCGTCCAACTGAGGATGTCTGTTGAGCAATTGTTCACATATTTGATTTAGAGCAACCTCAATATCTTTTTCGCCATATACGACCTGTTTTGAAACCATTCTCTTAGGAACCCCCTCCCCTTTGCTTACCGGCGGGCAGGTCTTCCCTCCCCTTCGAGAGACTGTGTCGTAACCCCTCTGTGTCGCTGCGAGCGACAGGAGGGAGCGTGTCAGTCTCCTCGTTTTCGATCTTTTATGAGATTGCTTCGGTCGTTACTCTCCCTCGCAATGACATTGTGATACAGTCCCCAATGGGAGAGGAAAGTGATGGGGGTTTGTGGATTATAAATATTTCTTAGCCTTTGGCCGGCGAAACCACCACAACCCAAAACCAACGATGACAACAAGCCCACAAAGAATTCCGACAAGGATTGGCCAGGGAGGAATTAAGCTCTTCTCCACATCCGAAGACGCAAGGAGATTGACTTCTTTCGCTGCCTTGCCTTCGTTTTGGATAAGAACTTTTGCTATTACCTGCCCTTTTCGAATTGGGGCCACGACAAACGGCGGCAATTGAGGAGCGGCGGAAACTAAATTTTCCTTGCCCTTTCTCACAGTCACCCACCCTCCCTCTGCAGAGACGAGGACGACCTGATTCAACTTTCCCCTCTTCACCTTCACGG
>JBAVGF010000216.1:0-4075 GCA_049684675.1 Thermodesulfobacteriota bacterium
TTGTAGGTGAAGTCTGCAACCGGTTTTCTGAGGAATCCTTGCTGTAATGTTGATTTTGTATTTTCGCTGCACAATACATAGTACAAATGGAAATCAACACGATAAAGTTACATATTAAGATGGTGAGGTATGGAAAATAATATGCGGCATGGGATGCCTCCAGTCCTCATAATTCTCATTGACTTTTCTAATTGAGATTGGTAGGTTCTTCTCAAGACGTAGACATATCGTTTCCAGGAGCCAACCATCCCAATCTAACCTCAACCGTTTGGAGCTGGTTGTTAAATTGGATTTTCAGATGGTTCCAGTATGAAGCCCCCCAAGAGGTTTTTGTGCCCCTGAAGAGGCTTTTTTTGTTTTAGTCCCCGATAAACCCAAACCTATAGTAAAAAGGACTAAGACGAGGATATGCCATAGTTTATCAAAATCAATTGGAATGGAATCAGCGATGGTTGAAATCACAAAAAACAGACACGACCTCCTCGATTTGATTCAAGTAGCCTTTATCATCACCGATGTCCACTTAAAGGTTGTCTACAGCAACCTGTGCACTGAGCGTTTTTTCGGTTATGCGAGAGGAGAGATTGAGGGGCAACGGATTAGGGTCCTGTTCTTGGAAGAGGATCTAACCTATTTTCTTCCGAACATCGTCTATTTTACCCTTTACAAAAACGGCTTTGAAGGAGACGCCCTTTTAAGACAGAAGGATGGGACAAAAATCTTCGTTTACATCTCCACCGCCTCTTTCAAGGAAGAGGGAGAAGTTTTCTTGACTTTTTCCTTACAGGAAATTCAGCGGTTGAAAAGAATGGAGAGGGAGAGATTAGAAGCGGAATATTGGGCAAGCCTCGGAAAGATTGTGGAGGAAATCGTCCACCAGGTTAGAAACCCGATTGTCTCTATAGGAGGATATACGCAACGCCTTCTGAAGCCATCCTTAGCCTCTCAAAAGAGCGAATTCTATCTTGATCAAGTCGTTCGAGAGACGAGGAGACTGGAGACGATGATTCAGCGGGTGGAGGAGTATGTTCTGATTCCGAGGCCTACATTGCAGAGGGAGAAGATTCAGGAGGTGGTTGACGCAGCGCTCCAGACCTTTTCCAAAAGTGCAACTGAGAAGGGGGTCTGCGTCAAATTAGACACAGGGGCTTTAAAGGGTGAAGGGAGTCTTTTCATCGATAAGGGTTTGGTGATCAAGGCCCTTTCTCATATTTTTCAAAACAGTCTGGAAGCAATTACACGGATACCCGGGGGGAAAGAGCGGGCGACATTGAATGTGGGCCTTTTCGGGAATGAGGAAACTGTGGGGATTTCCATCTCTGATAATGGGGAGGGGATTGCAAAAGAGAACCTCGGTCGAATTTTTGATCCTTTTTTTTCTACACAGCCCGATCGGTTGGGATTTGGACTGACCTTTGCCAAAAGAGTGGTGGAGGAGCAGGAAGGAAAGATCTGGGTCGAAAGCGAATTGGGGAGATGGACGACGATCACGATTTCTTTTCCAAGGGATCGACGTCGGCAAGTGCGCCGAGAATTGATCTCGCCGGAGGCCGTAAGATGGAGAGATTGATGAGGAGAATCATTCCACTCTAGTTCGCTTGTAGAGAAAGGGATATCCGCCGAGGAAGAGTTTCTGGAGATGATGAAGGAGAGCTCATGGGGACGTAGTTAAATTCTTTAAATATTTAATTAGCCCCTCTCCTACCTCTTTGTTCTCCCTTAAAAAGCTTTCTCCCCTCATAACCGCATAGTGAATGCCCGCAGGGGTAAGACCTGACGCCCTCGACAACTCTCTCCCCGTTATTCCCAACTCCCCCCCGGTCAAGATCATCGGGGGCAGAGCTCAACATTCAACAAGCCCTCCTGTTTGATCCTACGAAGGTTTCCACCTAGCTCTTTATCACCCTTTATCGTTTCCTTAAATTTTTTCCTTGAAGGACTGATCGCACTACCCTTCATCCCAAAGTAGGCCTCAATCTCATTAAAGCTCAATACCATTCTTCATTCGTTTTTCTCCCAATCATTCTCTATCCTGACCTATCAACGTATACCGAATCTTGTAATTTGTTGAGGCCTGACCCCTGTGGCCCAATCCAACCTCTTCCATCACCCTCTCATTGCTGAGTTAGCAACCGAATGCGTGAGGAGGATTCTCCCATGTCTTTTATCTTTTTGATTCACGTCACATCAGGCCTTCTTGAATTCCTTCTCCATGGCCTCTTTTGCAGGCATCACGTACATCTTTCTCAGTTTCGGCTTTTCGATCTTGCCTGCCGGGTTGCGCGGTATGTTGGTGTAGATCATCTTTTCCGGCCATTTAAACTTGGCAAGACCTTTCTCCTTGCAGAAGTTAAGGACCTCTTCATCCGTCAGGGTCTGCCCGGGCCTTGTCTGGATGATTGCCATGACGATCTCTACCAGTCTCGGATGCGGATAGCCCATGACCGCGACGTCCTGAATCTTTGGATGCTTTATTAAGAAACCCTCGATTTCGACGGGGAATATATTTTCTCCACCTCTGATGATCAGATCCTTTGCCCTATCCACGAAGCAGAAATAGCCCTCTTCATCTTTATACGCCAAATCGCCGGTATGAAGCCATCCCTTCTCGATGGTTCTCGCCGTCATCTCCGGGTTGAACGCGTATTCCTTCATGAGACGGGGCCCCTTCAATAGGAGTTCGCCCACGGTTCCCGGAGGGCATTCATTCCCTTTATCATCGACGACCTTGGCTTCCATGAAGACGGTTGGCTTCCCGATGAAACCTGGCTTTCTCATGATGTCTTCGTCGTAAAGGTTGATGGTGCCGCCGCCGCCGCCCTCTGTAATCCCATAGATGTTGGCCACCGGCAGGTTCGGGAAGACTTTCTTGGAATTCTCCAGAAGAATATAGGGGACGGGCTGAGCGCCGATCTCAATATGTTTCAGAGCGGAAAGGTCGTAGTCTTGTAGTTTTACCCCTCCCGAAAGGATCGCATTGATCACGTCCGACCAAACTGGGACCGTATTCCAGCCGCCGGTACACTTCTCATCGGCCAAGGTTCGCAAATAATACTTCGGCTCGATCTCCATGGGCATCAGTATTTTGCCTGCAGCGATGTAAGACGGGAACGAGAGGAAGAGCGTGCCGCTGTGATAGAAAGGATGCGGGGCGAGGTAGACACTGTTGTATCCCTCGTTGTATGTCAGGGCACAACCAATCCCGGTATAAAAAAGGGTGTCGTGGGTGTGGCAGACCGGTTTGGGCGCCCCGGTGGTCCCCGATGTAAACATCAATTCCGCCATTTCATCGTCGGCTGTCTCAACGAGGACATTCGTCGGGTCTCCTTTTTCGATGATTTCCTTGTAAGAGACCATGGTCGGCGGCACGTGCTCGCCGGCGCAGATGTACTTTTTCACATAGCCCATCTCCTTCATGATGGGTTCCACCCTCGGAAGAAATCCATCTCCCAGGATGAATACCTTGCACTTTGTCACATCGGCCGCATAATTGATGTCGGAACTTGCAAAACGGAAGTTGAGCGGCGTGACGGTCGCACCCGTCTTCAGCACAGCCATGTAGCATACATACCATTCGATGCTGTTCATCATCAGATGAACCACAATATCCCCTTTTTTGACTCCACACTCCTTCATCATGAAATTCGCAAGTTTGTTTGTCTGGTCGTTGAGCTGCTTCCAGGTAATCGCTTTGCGAATTCCTTTTGAAGGATAGCTTTCAATGATGAATTCTCTTTCAGGAAACTTGCTTGCATTCAGCCAACAAAACCTTGCAAAGTTCATAGCGCTCTCCCTTCAGTTGGATTGGTTTAGCTCTCCACGAATCTTGCTCATAGTAGATGGGAAATCGTATCTAGTCAACAAAAAAAATAAGGACATTATCATTTTGGGATTACACAAAAAAAATAAGGCCGTGTCGGAAATTGACAAAATACGCCCTTTCTGGATCCTCCCAACCTCGGTAGGAGCCCGCAGGCCAGATCAAGCAATAACGGATGACAGAGGGGTCAGGGGTCAACATTCAACAAGCCTCCTGTTTGATCCTACGAAGGTTTCCACCTAGCTCTTTATCACC
>JBAVGF010000217.1:0-3911 GCA_049684675.1 Thermodesulfobacteriota bacterium
TAAAAAGCATAGCGAAACACTGAAGATCGATTGTCTGAAATGCCACCATACCTGGAAGCAGGGCGAAACTTCTGGCAAAAAGTGCACGGAGTGTCACAAGGCCAGTGCGGAGGGAAACACGCCTTCGATGAAGGACGCCTCTCACAAAACCTGCAAGGGTTGCCATGATGAGCTAAAGAAGTCCAACAAACCTGCCGGCCCGACGATGTGCACCCAGTGCCATGTGAAGGGAAAGTAGCCTGAATGTTTCAGTATACAGATAATGGGAAAAAATGGGAGTCAAAATTTTCTTGATTCCCATTTTTTTATTTCACCCTCTTGTCCGGCATTCCTGCCTTCTCTCTATCGAAAAGTGTATAAAGACTCCTGCCCGCAAAACTGTTCATCATCAACCTTTGGCAGAAAAAAATCCCAAGAGGGTCTCCACAGCTCTTCTAAATCTACCTTAACCTAGAGCATTTCGCAGATCATCCTTTAAATCAATCTTGTTCTCAATGCCTACAGAGAGGCGGACGAGGTTATCCTTTATCCCCCGTTTCATCCTTTCCTCTCTTGATAAAGAACCATGCGTCATCTTAGATGGGTAACAGACAAGAGACTCTACACCCCCCAGACTTTCAGCAAGTAAAAATAATCTGAGTCTGGAAATGAATTTTTCCACTTCCTGAAACCCTCCCTTCAACTCCAGGCTGATCATCCCTCCAAAGCCGGTCATCTGTTTTTTGGCAAGACCATACTGACTGTTGCTGTGCAGTCCGGGGTAGTAGATTCGTTCCACTTTTCGATGTTTCTCTAAATACTCAGCCAGATAGAGCGCGTTTTTTTCATGTTCTCTCATTCGAACGGCTAATGTTTTTATTCCCCGGAGAACTAACCAGCTATCCCACGGGCCAGGAACAGCACCTGCGGCATTCTGATAGAATCTTAAATGGCGATAGATTATTTCATCAGAGGCGACCGTGGCCCCTCCGATGATATCGCTATGGCCGGAGAGGTATTTCGTCGTACTGTGCACGACAATATCCGCTCCCAGTTCAAGGGGTCTCTGAAAATAGGGACTGGCGAACGTATTATCGACGGCTAAAAGGATATTTTCACTTTTCGCTATCTCGGCGAGCTTCCGGATGTCAATAATCTTTAAAAGAGGGTTGGTCGGGGTTTCCACCCAGATCAGCTTTGTGTTTTTTTGCACGGCCTTTGAGAAGGTATGGATATCATCCACGTCGGCATAGGTTGCCTTCAGCCCCCAGCGTCTAAACACATTTTCCAAAAGTCTATGGGTACCTCCGTAGAGGTCATCTCCGGCGATCAGATGGTCCCCCTTTTTGAGAAGGCTGAATACCGCGGCGGTGGCGGCCACGCCGGAAGCAAAGGCAAGACCGTGTTTCCCCCCCTCAAGAGAGGCGATGGCTTCTTCAAGTGCTCTTCGGGTCGGATTTCCCGTGCGAGAATATTCATACCCCTTATGCTTGCCTATGGCCTCTTGCTGGTACGTAGACGTCTGGTAAACAGGGGTAATGACCGCTCCGGTCGAAGGATCCGGGCCCTGGCCTTCATGAATCGCCCTGGTTTCAAACTCCATTCCTCATGCCTCCTTTTGGGTCACCCAATGGTTGATCAGATCTGCTCTGGTAATCACCCCTATCGGAACCTCGTTCCTCGTGGCGATGATCCCCGTCGTCCCTGACAGAAGCAGTCGATAAGCTTCCGAGACGTCTATCTCCTCATCCAGCGTCGGCAGGGGTTTGGCCATTACGGCGAGAATCCTCTGTTTAGTAAATTCCACACCATCGTGCAAAAGCTTCATCAGAGATGCCTCATTTAAACTCCCCACTACTTTCCCATGGTCAATCACCGGAAGTTGTGAGATATTGTATTCGTGCATCAGTTTGACAGCTTTGCTCAAAATATCCCGGGGATGAACCGAAATCATCGGGGGAAGATCTTTCTTCTGGGCAACGATCGCTTTGATCTTTATCATTCTTATCTCTTTCCCTTCCCAAAAACCATTTTCCTGCATCCAGGCATCAGAGTACATCTTGCTTAAATAGTTTCTTCCTGTATCGGGTAATAGTGCAAGGATATACTTGGATTTTTTTAATCGCCGTGCATATTTCAAAGCAGCCGCTACAGCCGTTCCGGATGAACCTCCTACCAGCAACCCTTCTTCCTTGGCCAGACGTCTCGCGGTATTGAACGACTCTTTATCACTCACCCGGATCATTTCATCGACGACCTGACGATTGAATGTCTCTGGGATAAAATCTTCTCCGATTCCTTCCACCTTATAGGATTTAGGACTATCTCCCGAAAGGATCGACCCTTCCGGGTCCGCCCCCACGATAAAGATATTCGGGTTTTTCTCTTTGAGATATTTTGATGTACCGGAAATCGTCCCCCCCGTGCCCATGGCAGCTACAAAAACCTCCACCCGACCTCTGGAGTCTTCCCAAATCTCCGGCCCGGTGGTCAGGTAATGGGCAAGGGGGTTGTTTGGGTTCGCAAATTGATTTGGTCGATAGGCTCCTGGGATTTCTTTGGCAAGTCTATCCGCAACGCCATTGTAGCTCTCCGGAGAATCCGGCGGAACGGAGGTGGGGGTAATGATCACCTCCGCCCCGTATGATTTGAGCAGATTTATTTTGTCCTGGCTCATCTTATCAGGCATCACGAATATGCAGCGGTAATTCTTAATGGCCGCAACCAATGCAAGCCCGACACCGGTATTTCCCGCGGTCGCCTCGACGATCGTGCCTCCAGTTTTCAAAAGACCTTCCCTTTCTGCTGCCTCGATCATTGCAAGGCCTATTCTGTCTTTCACGCTGCCGCCGGGGTTCAGGAATTCAGCCTTAACAAATATTTCGGACGTAAAATCTCTTGTTATCCTGTTCAGCCTAACCAGCGGCGTTTTACCGATCCCTTCAAGTATATTTTTAAACTCTTGACCCATTCGACCTATCCTCCGCTCTCGGATGGAGATATAAGGAATAGTGCTACTAGCGAAAATAGGTTTGGAAGTATCTTAAGGACCCTATCTTGCCCGATGAAAACCGAATCTTCTATCTTAATCCCTCTCTTGCAGCAATATTCAATGAAGTCTGAAACGCTTAAAAAATGGAGGTTGGGCGTGTCGTACCATGCGTAAGGCAACGAGGCCGTTATCGGCGCTTTACCGTTAAAAAACATCTGCAGCCGTGCGAGGTAATGAGTAAAATTAGGGAAACTAACAATGACTTGGCTGCCAACTCTCAAGGCCTCCTTCAATACCCTATCAGGGTTCTTCACCTGCTGAAAACTTTGATTGAGTATCACATAGTCAAACGACCGATCTGCGTAATCGGATAAACCATGATCGATGTCCTCATGAAATACGCTTAACCCTTTAGCGACACATTGATAGATGGCTTGCTCGTCAATCTCGATACCTTGAGCCTTCACGTGCCTTTCCTTAACAAGTAAATCCAACAGTTCTCCGTCGCCGCAACCAAGGTCTAAGACAGATGAGCCTTGATGAATCCATTCAAGAATAGCCTTGTGGTCTAAGGAAGGGTTAGATTGCATACTCTGTTATCCTGTTTTCACCCGTCACTCCGTTTTCAACCATTACCTTTTGTAAGAAGTACTTAACGAGGTGTGTCTCTTCATCCACCTCTAAAAGAAAGGCATCGTGTCCATAGGTGGAATCGATCTCACAATAGGTCGTATCTATCCCTGCCCATTTGCATGCCTTTACAATTTCTTTAGATTGGGAAGCCGGATAGAGCCAATCTGATTTGAATGCGAGAACCAGGACTTTGGCTTTTGTCTCTTTAAATACCTCATGAAGATTTTTCCCTTTCGAATCGTCGAAAGAATCGATTGCCCTGGTGATATAGAGATAGGAATTGGCATCGAACCTTTTTACAAAATGA
>JBAVGF010000218.1:0-3973 GCA_049684675.1 Thermodesulfobacteriota bacterium
AGAATTTCTCCATCCGCTCTGGCTGCCGCGGCCCCATCATGCTCTGGTAGCGTGCCAGATTCATCTCCTTCGGGGCCAGATGTACCCGGGAAGCACCTGGCCAAAAATGAGGAAATAGGGGGCCAAGGAGCATCCACCGACGAAGGAATAAAGGGAGCACCGCCAGCGGGCTGAGGAGTTTATGCACGCGAAACCGTCCATACCCGCCGAAAGCCTCGTCCGATCCTTCACCTGTTATAACTACTTTGAATCTCCCGGCCGTGGATTGTGAAAGGACCATTTGTAGAATTTCTATCCCTGTGGCAGAGATGTTCTCGCAGTGCCACAAGGTCTTGGGAAAGAGTTCGAAGTCTTTGGTCCTGCAAACCACTTTGTCATTGACCAGTTGATACTCCGGAAAACAGTTCAATGTTTTTTGTCCGCTTACTTCATCAAAGTCACGATTCTCAAAGGCGAGGGAGTAGGTCTGGATGGCCTGTCCTGTTACCCTGCTTATCAAACCCACGATGGAGCTGGAATCGATGCCACTGCTCAACCAAGCAGCAAATGGGACATCGCTGCGGAGGTGAATCCGCACAGACTCCTCGAGCTTTTCGAAAAGGGCCTCCGCCCAATCCTCTGCATTCATATCGGAAATCTTCTCATCGCGGCGTGGGAATGAAACCTGCCAGTACCTCTTCATTGAAACGTTTCCCTCCTGGCAGAGAAGGTAATGTCCGGGCAGAAGCTGTTGAATTCCAGAAAAGAGGGTCCTGGGTCCCCGGACAAATCCAAATGTAAATAAATCTCGAAGCGCTAACACATCAACCTTGGGCTTGAGCTGGTTGGCGACCAGGATGGGTTTTATCTCCGATCCGAAACAAAGCCTTTCCGCCCCCACCGTATAATACAGAGGTTTAATACCCAGGCGATCGCGCGCCAACATGAGGAGGCGACGATGTGAATCCCAGATGGCAAAGCCAAACATTCCCCGCAGGCGATGAACACATTCCGGTCCGAGGTCTTCATAAAGATGAACGATGACCTCTACATCTGAGCTTGTGCGAAAGCGATGGCCAGCAGCAATCAGTTCCTGACGAAGTTCTAAAAAATTATAAATTTCTCCATTGCAGATGACGGTCACAGCCCCATTCTCATTGGAGATAGGTTGATCACCGGTTTTTAGGTCAATAATGCTTAGACGGCGGACTCCCAGGCCAATCCCCGGTTCTAAATGAAAACCATGACCGTCGGGACCCCGCTGGCGAAGGATGTCCGTCATCCGGACAAGGGTCAGGCGGTCAACAGGTCGCGCGCGGTCAGAATAGATAACTCCACAAATGCCACACATTTCTTAATCTCCTGTTTTCAGGGGAATGACGCGAAGGAACTTACCTGCTGAGGTGCGGTGAATCTTTTCGACAAATTCCACCTCTACCTCGATATTCCCGAAAATGGATTTAGATTTTTCCAACAACTGGCGACACAGTGCCTCTCGATCTGCGCGGGCGGATGGTACGACCCGCCATAAGACCTGATGGGGTCTGAGCTGGCTGATCTGGGCTTGGAGCGATGATTCCAACTCATTCTTGAATTCAATTTCCAAAACATCGGTAATGAATTGTCGTCCATCAGGCAACCGGATTGTCTCCAAAACTCTCCCTCCAAGTTTCTCCAGTAGTGGCAGGTTCCTGCCACAGGGACACGGTTTCGTTGTCAACACCCCCAAGTCGCCCAACCGGTAATTCAGCAAAACCATTGCACGATTATACAAGTTCGACACAACGACTTCTCCCTGGTGGCCGGGCTCAACAGTCTGACCTGACTCATCAATGAGTCGAATGGGAGAGAGATCAATATTCAGATGAAAACCCTTACGTCGTTCGCATTGAAAGCCAATTTTTCCGGTTTCGACAGTCTGGTAGGTGGCATAGACGATACAACCGAAATTCTTTTCCATTAATTCTCTTCCCGTTTCAGATAGCATGTCCCCACCATACACCCAAATCTTCGGTAGAGCAATTTGATATCGTCTGTCTGCAAGAAAACGGAAGAACTCCTCAGCATAGGAACCATATGAAAACACCACTTGTGGCTTGACGGTATTCATCTGAGAGACCACTTCATCAAAGGGTCTTTCTGGCGAGAAAAAGGATCTGCGGGCGAGGCTACGATGGGTCAATATTTGGCGGTCCCAGAATTTTCGCATGATACGGCTCACCGAGACCTCTGGAAGGAGAAAGAGCTGATTCTGTCCCCAGCCCTGCCCAAGTAGTTTGTTCAACACGGCCCGATCGCGTTCGTTATAGGCAAGGCGCCGCAAAGCATTTATGCGGTCCCAATAAATTGACTTCTGAATTTTTGAATAAGTTCCACTCGTATGGACATTCAACATGGGTCGGTGCATATATCGCGATGACATGAATTGTTCGAGGTTGGACCACACTAAAGAGTCGTCTAAAAGGGGTAGGGTGCTCAGGTCGGTGACGTTTTTGAAGTCCCCTGGTCGCAAATGACGCTCCTCCATTACTTGGCGATAAAACGGGACGGTGTCGTAGGCATGCTGAATCATCGAACGGAGACGATGTTGCTGAAGATGCTCTATACGCTCGATGGGCCAGAATGGAATGCGACGTTCCAGGTGAGCCAGGACAGCTACATAGGCTGTGTTGATGAAGCGCCGGAAGAGACTGGTGCGGTCATCCATCCTTTAATTCTCTCGTTTTTCAGCCAATCCATAAGGGGATTTTTGAGCCATCGAAATCACCGGCTGAGTCTTTCCACTTGCAGTGCGGTCAATCGAATCAACAAAGGAAATATCTGTCGAGACTTCGCTCCCAAATCGTTCAGCGAATTTGGCTGCGACCCGCTCCTTTAGCTTCTCCCGATTAGCCACCTTGGAAGCCACTATTTTTATGCTAAACCGGGTGTTTGAATGCTGTACGATCTGGTACTGCCAGACCTGGTCCTCGACAGTGAAAATGGTACGCACTGCCTGTGGATGAATGATTCTGCCTGAAGGAAGGGTGATGAGATCATCGCTACGCCCCGGAGTGAAGGAGAGCATCGGCAGCGATCGGCCGCATAAGCATTTTTCAGGTAAGAAAGAAGCAAGGTCTCCCAGACGATAATTCAGTAGCACGGTTGCAGGGTTGACCAAATTAGAGACGACCACCTCTCCGACTTCCCCAATGGGTAGGTCTTGACCTTTTGCATCTACAACTCGCACCGGATAGAGGTCAACATTCAGATGGAGGCCCAAATGATTTTCGCATTCGAAGCCGAGTTTGAGCGCTTCGTTTGCCTGATAAGTGCTGAAGACTGGAATGCCGAATTGCCGCTGAATCAATTGTCGCACCGAATCGGCCAAACCGTCTGAGCTGAAAGTAATGACCTTGGGTCGGTAAAAAGACTCCCCTGTGTCCGCGAGGTAAGAAAAGAGAATTCCCAGATAGGATCCATAAGTCTGAATGACATCAGGCTGAAAATGATTGATCAAGCGGATGTTCTCCTCCGTCGAATCCATCAGAGAAATATACTGTCGGTTGATCCGAAGACAATTGGGGAACAGGGCTTGTGACTGACAGAAAGCCTGCAGCTTATGAGCTGTACAATTGGGTGAGGTGATCACTGTTTCGCGATAACCGAACTGTTTGCCTATCAGTGAGGTAATGATGCACCTTTCTCGTTCCCCGTGAGCTGCGTTTTGGAAGATCGCTCCTGGGGTATGATAGACGGACCGTGGCTCGCCCGTACTGCCTCCTGTGTGGAGGCGAAGATAACGTCTTATCGGTTGGGCAGTTGAGGTGAAGTATTCCGGATGACGCTGAAGCTGGGAAGGTTCAATCAAAGGAAGTTTGGCCAAGTCCCCGGCGTTCTGGAAGTCTCCGACCTTGAGGCCAAGTCGATCCATCGTTTCTCGATAGTAAGGGACCGTCCGATAAGCATGAGCCACCATTTTTCGGACACGCCAGGCCTGGAGGCGTTTGATGGT
>JBAVGF010000219.1:0-25788 GCA_049684675.1 Thermodesulfobacteriota bacterium
AAGATTGGGTGCGGCAGGAATTACGGGAATTGAGCAAATCTTTAGGTTTCCAGTATACTCCGCATGAGGAGATAAAGAATCGTCTCGCCGGGATCAGGGCGAGGATGGAGAAGCAGGAGGTGGAAGCATTACTCGTGGTTCAGAAGATGAATTTTTATCATCTTTCCGGGACCACCCAGGATGGCCTCATCTTTATACCCTTGGAAGGAAGCCCGTTACTTATGATCAAGAGGGAACTGGAGCGGGCCAAAGTGGAATCACCGATTAAAGAAATCGTTTCGTTAAAATCGAGCCGCGAGATACCCTTGCTGATCCAGGGTCATTCCCGTAAGCTTCCCCTTAGCTTAGGGCTGGAGCTGGATATCCTCCCCGTGAAAGACTATTTCAAGTTCCAGGAACTTTTTCCGGGAACAAAATTGACGGACGCCTCTTCGATCCTAAGAGAAGCAAGGAAGATAAAATCTTCTTTTGAGATCACTCTGATGAGAAAGGCAGGGGAAATAGGAAAAAAGGTTTATCATGAGGCCCAGAAGGTTCTTAAAGAGGGAATGACCGAGATTGAGTTTGGTGGTCTCCTGGAGGCAGCAGCCAAGAGGTGTGGCCATGAAGGGCTTCTCAGGGTGAACTCCCTTAACTACGAGGCTTACACCTGGCATGTACTGAGCGGTCTCACTGGAGGCATTGTTAGCCAGTCGGATTCCCCTATGGGAGGTTTAGGACTCTCGCCGGCCTTTCCGGTTGGAGCGAGCCTGAAGGCCATGGCAGCCCATGAGCCCATCCTGGTGGACTTTGGAACGTGCTATCATGGCTACCAAGCAGATGAAACCCGCATGTTTTCCGTTGGAAGGATGAAACAGAAATTTATAGATGCTTACAAGGCCTGCAGAGAGATCCACGACACCGTTTTGGAAGAGGCCCGGCCAGGGGCGGATTGTGAAGCCATCTTTGTGAGGACCCTCCGCCTGGCAGAGAAGCTGGGCTATCAGGACAGTTATCTTGGACCGCCTGGACTCCAAACCCGCTTCGTTGCCCATGGCATCGGCCTGGAACTAAACGAATTGCCATTTATCGCCCAGGGCCAGTCTTACCCTCTGGAAGAAGGAATGACTTTTGCTGTAGAACCCAAGATTGTATTCCCCGGAGAGGGTTCTGTTGGACTTGAGAACACAGTTGCGATCACTGAGAAAGGTTATGAAATCCTCACTCCTGTTTCACAAGAAATTTTTCAAGTGTAAATCTGCCAACCGCCGGCGATGCCTACCCTTTTGAGTTTTCACTTCAACACCCTATCGGATGTTCACGATCACTGAAATGTCCCTCTATTTCCTTGTCCTTCAGGACCTCTCCTCAGTACAGCGCCAAAGGATCGACGAGATCGATCATGACATACCCTAATCTTGGGAGCTCCCCTTGATCGAAGGGAGCAGGTAGCTTGTACTTATATTGGTCTGGAATCCCTGACTCGAATGTAAACGGAAAAACCACTTCGTTACTTTCGTTCCCACTTTTGTCAAAAACGAAAACCTTTAGGGAAATCTGTGTCCATTCGTGGGTATATCCTGTTTTTGAACTGAAGGTATTCCATTGAACATACCCTTTGAAGTGCTTCTGATACTGTGGCTTAAGATAGATCCAATCGGTTGGGTAATGACCGTAACCTGGCCCATTGACCACTAAACCGATTCTCAGCATGTCATCATCAGGGTCCTCTGCCTCGACATAGATTTTCCAGATATATCCGTAATATCCCTTTTCGACTGCAAAAGCGCTGGTAATGATAGGTCTCTTTGTCTCTGGTTTGGATTGTGTCGATCCTGAAGGTGCCGCGAAGAGAGCTACTAAAAACACACCGGCAAAAAACATATGTCTGTAATTCATATTTTCACACCTCACTAAAAAGTTAAGAATTCAAAGTCACAATTTCAAGGAAGTCAGGTGCTCCATGATGGCACTAAGATTCTGCTCGAAGACTGGTTATGTCATTCTCTTGAAATAGGGGGATATGATGATTAAATATAAATTGATAATTTTATCCGGAGTGGTGTGAGTACCGGAGATTTAACAGGAAGGGAGGAATAAGAAATGAATAAAACGAAAAAAATTCTTATTGGGCTGATCCCCATTTTCTGCCTTGTTCTTCTTGGCAGTAGCGCTTTTGCTCAAGGGTATAATGAATTCCCTGAGGGAACGGTGGGAGCCACCTACCAGCCGATGGGATGGAGCACATTTGAGGCCAGTTGGCTGATTGGCCACCGTGTTAGGACTGCAACCGGTGCAAACTTGGGACAAATCGGCAGTCTCGTGATCGACGAGACAAACGGACGTGTTGCCCTGGTCGTCCTTTCCGATGTGCCAGGCCTGGGGCATGAAAGATTGACGATGCCTTACCGTTCGATTACAAATATTGGTCAGGACACGTGTGATTTCAACCCAGGCGATATGAAGATAGGAATCCCCCTTGGCCCCGGATATGCAGACGAGGACCCGTATATTTATTCAGTGACACGATATCCGAGTTACTCTAAGTTCTACGGCCTTCCGTCAGTAATAGACGCTGCCTGGCTTACCGACATCTACAGGCACTATGGTCAAGTCCCGTATTGGACAGAAGATAGGGAACTATTACCTGAGGCATCGGAGCTTTACGAAAGCACCAAACTGATGGGTGCTGGAGTCCAGTTGCCCGACGGAGAGGCAGCAGGACAGATCCACGATTTTGTGATCGATTCTATCGACGGACATGTTGCCTTCTTAGTCCTTTCCGATGTCGCGGGAAGGGGTGAAACTTTGGTGGCTGTTCCATTCAGTGCTCTATCAACCCGTGGGGGGAATGTCTTTGTTCTCAATACCAGCAGGGAACAGCTAGCATCTGCGCCCAGCTTTAGCGAATTTGCAGATTTGGACAATCCCAGATGGGCGGGAGACGTTTATAGATACTTCGGCGAGGAACCATACTGGACTGAAAGAGGGGAAATGGCGCCCCTTCCTGCAAAACCCGGAAGGATGGGACCAGAGCCAAATATGCTGGACTGGTACCAAATGTACGGCTATTGAGAAGGGGTTCCTTCACTGCTTTTCAGAGGACAGCGAAAACCATAACTCGCTGTCCTCTTTCTTTCATCCCAAGCTTGCCGCAAGCCTTTACTGTCCCACTTCCCCTGCGAATTTGAGTCAAATGATTCAGAACCGGTCCGGTCTTAAATGTTGGCAACTTTGTCTATTAATAACTCGTCGTTTGTTCCTCCCCATGGTCGCATCAATTTGACCCGGACCGAGACAGGTGATAAGCTTCTATTGATGTATAAGGAGAAGAGGCGGCTTTTTGATGAGTGGCCTGAGGCGTATGACAGATGGTTCAGCACACCTATTGGCTCCCTGGTAAGAAGGTATGAAGTTGAATTGATCCTGGACCTATTGAAACCAAGAAGAGGTGAGATCATTTTAGATGCAGGTTGCGGCACAGGAGTGTTTACACTCGATATTGTCTCTTCGGGTTCGGGAGTCGTGGGATTGGATATCTCCCTGCCTATGCTAATTCAGGCGGGAAAGAAACTCAAGGGACTTCCCTTTCAGAGGGTGCTCGGAGATATGTCGAGTCTTCCTTTTTTGGAAAATGCCTTTGACAAGGTGATTTCAGTGACTGCCCTGGAATTCGTTGAGGATGCAAAAGAGGCGGTAGAAGAGCTATTCCGTGTTACCAGAAAGGGAGGCTCGATTGTTGTCGCAACTCTAAACAGCCTGAGCCCTTGGGCATCGCGCAGAATCGCCGAGGCAAAGGAGAGACGCACGATATTTGAGAAAGCAATTTTCAGATCCCCGGATGAGCTACGCTCGTTAGCCTTTGTGGAAAGTGTGGTGAAAACGGCGATCCATTTCCAAAAAGAAGATGATCCGGAAAAGGCTGCTGGGATTGAGCAAGAGGGACAAAGAAAAACTTTAAGGACAGGTGCCTTTGTGGCTGTCCGCTGGATAAAACCATGAAAGGTTTCACGCCATGCCTTCGCCGAGGGACCTGCCCATCAAAAGGCTTCTGGAGGCGCCTCGCAGGCAGTTCTGAGGGTTTTTCGACCCGCCTGTTCGTCCGTCCAATGGCATAAAAGCTTTTTCTTCAGATTTTGTGAAGGAGATGTCAGGGTCTATAGGAGGAGGTGAAAATGGATCAGAAGAAAAAATTATCAGTCATCATTGAACACTGGATCGAGCACAACGAGAGCCATATGAACGAGTACAAGAAATGGGCTCAAACGGCTGGTGAGTTAGGATTAGATTCGGTAAGGGCCGAGATTGAAAAAGCAATGGCAAAAATTTCTCAATCGAACGAACACCTGGAGAGAGCTTTGAAGAGCATATAGTCTTATGATTTTGATCCACGATCACCTTTAAATTTCCAACTCCTTTTTCTTCTCTGTAAGCATGAAGATGTGACTGATCTCTTCGTCAATCAGGGTATCAATTTCGTTTTTTCCTAAGTGCTCAGGAACCAATTTTTTCATCGTCGTATAAAACACCACAGAATCCTTCTCAAAAGCAACAGCCAGATCTAAAGCCTCTATCGGTGTTTTACACTTTGTAACGAGCTCAGGAATATCTCTGCTTTTCAAGAACACATGGCTGTCGGCTGCCGCTTTGACATAGAGACGGAGTTCCTGGTTTGGATCGAAGAAATCTCCTCCTTTTGCGGAACGGGGCAATCGCTGCCTCAGCTTTTCAAAAAGGTCGATGTGTTTGGATTCCCAGCTCGCGAGGTCCAAAAAAAGCTTTTGTGCAGAAGGATCCGAACAATTTTTTGCGACCATGCCGTAGAATCTTTGTCCATTCTGTTCAATCTGGACTCCTATTTGAAAGATCTCGTCGGCATTGAAATCGAAAGACATATTTATCCCCCTTATGAAAGACTCCTTAAGAACTTTAGCAAAGCCGCATTAAAAGCCTGGGCCTGCTCTACGTTGGAAAGGTGGCGGGCGGAGGGCAGTATTACCAACTTTGAATTGGATATGCGCTCGTGGATGGCCTCTGAGGTAGACACCGGCGTTCCAGGATCGTCCTCGCCTACCATGACCAGCGTTGGTATCTTGATCTCGGAGAGTCGGTCCAAATAATTGAGTTTCCGAATCGCTTCTGCGCAGCCGATATATCCGGACACAGGGGTGGCCAGGAACTGCTCTCTAACGAGTGCCACCATCTTAGAGTTTTTTTTAAGAAAAGATGGAGTAAACCAGCGCTCCATGGTTTCCTCTAATAAGGCCTCCGTCCCCCTCCTGCGGGCTTTATCAATACGCTCTTGCCATATTGGTTGGGCTTCCGCAGGGACCACGGCAGCGGTATCGCACAGGGCGAGGCTCTTAAGGCGATGGGAGTCATCGAGGGCGAGACACTGGCCGATCATTCCGCCCAGGGAGAGTCCGACAAAGTGCACTCGATCCATACCGAGGGCGTCCAATAATTTGATGACATCCACCCCCAAGAGTTCCAAGGTGTATGCTCCCGATGGAGGGTCGCTCGCACCATGGCCGCGGATATCGTACCGGAGGACCTGGAAATAAGGATTTAAGGCATCCATCTGAGGATTCCACATCAGGAGGCTGGAATTGAGGGAATGGCTCAAAACTACCACCTGAGCGCCCTTTTTTCCAGAAAGTTCATAATTCATCTGAATTTCGTTGGCCTTGATTCGCATTGTTTCCCCGTTATCTTTTATTTTTCCAGGACCTCTCATGCCTCTGGCACAGCGGCCTGAGGGCCAATCATAGACCGGTCAGCGATCCCCGTACCTGCTTCATGAATAAGAAAGGATGAGCAGTTTTGATAGAGTGATGAGACATTTCCCAGATTAAATCAATGAGGAGTGCTTGTCAACGGAAATTGAATTTGGATGCAGGATGTATCGATGAAGCAGTTATGGATTAACACTTGAGCTCAGGATCAATGTGATACATGAAAGAGCTGCGACAGAAAACATGGACGCATAAAATGTGCCAGTGACATCGATGAGGTAACCAAATACCACTGACATGATGAGGGGTCCGATGTTTCCGAGAGAAGAGATGAGACCCACCACACCGCCGATCGAAGAGGAGAGGTTGGAATGTTCCGCAGGCGATGAGAGAGCAATAGTGAAAATGCCGGTAATCGTGAATCCTGCAAGAAAGATGCATGAGAGTAAAAATGGGAAGGGGACATAATTTGTTCCTATGACCGACGCACAAGAAACAGCACCCAGTATGGCTAATGTTTTTCTCCTGTCCCATAACCGATCTGATAAGAGACCTACGACAGGTCCAGCTATAAAGAATCCCAGGGGAAGCAAAGAAGCAAAGGCCTTGTCGAGTTTCTTCATTTCCAGGACTTTTGGCATCCAGGTAGCGAGTGTGTCGTAACTCCCCATGGAGGCGATCATAAGAAGAACCAATATCCATACGTATTTTTCTCTTAAGACAAGAGTGAAATTGTCCAGTTTAAACTCAGATTCTTTCTTCACAACACTTTTTGCCAAAACCCACCAAAGTCCGGCCACCCCTGTCGCCACACCGCCGTCAATAAGGAGAATCTCTCTCCAGTTCATGACGGTGAGGAGGTGAGGAGTCAGCCCCAGAGCCGTGAAATTGCCCAATGCGAAACCTGAGACGTAGAGCCCCGTTGAAAACCCGAGCGTCTTGTCAGTGGCCCATTCCTTGATGACAAGAGGGAGGCAGGGTAGAATGGCGGCCAAACCTAATCCAAGAAAGAATTGGCTTATAAGAAGTGTCGAGTAGCTTGAGGTGAACCCCCTAAGTATGGCAGAGGCGGCTGAGATAGGTAAAGCAATTCTGAAGACATTCAAGTATCCAATTCTGTCACCGATTAATCCCCAGGGGATCCTGAAAAGGACGAGGCTGATCATCGCTGCCGAGAAGACAAGACCAAAGTCAGCATGAGACAGACCCATCTCCTCCATGACCTGAGTGACCATTGGTGCTGTGGCAAAGAGCAACAGATGCAAAAGGAATGCAATAACAAAGGAGAAAGAGATCATGGTCCAATGGTATTTGCTCATCATCGCCGTATTTTCTCAATAAGCCAGTGAAATCGTAGATTAAAAGAAGCTAAGTGTCAAGAATGGCCCTTTCACATAGTGACGGGGAGTGGGGAAGAGGCTCGCTTTGATGGGACCCTTTATCCAGTCAAATCTCTTCTCGATCTTGTTGACAAAAGGGAAGGGAGGGGTTACCCTGATCTTATCTACTTACCATAGGGGGGTATGGTATGGAGCAAGAACGAAAAGACGTTTTGTTGAGATTACGAAGAATTGAAGGACAGATCCGCGGGCTACAGAGGTTGGTGGAGGAGGAAGTTCCTTGTGCGGATATTCTGACCCAGGTCGCTGCGGTCACCGCCGCCATCAAGAAGGTGGGGACGGTCGTTGTTAAAACCTACATGGAAGAATGTCTGGATAAGACTCAGAGGGTACCCGGTGTCAAAAAAAGGGAGACCTTAAAAGATTTCCAAAGAGCTATCTCAAGATATATTGATTGGGCATGAAGAAAGGAGAAAGAGAAAATGGCTGCCACTTTGAAAGTGAAAGGAATGAGTTGTCAGCATTGCGTGATGTCCGTCACGAAGGCGCTAAGTCAACTGGATGGGGTTAAGAATGTGCAGGTGGACCTTGCAAAAGGGGAGGTTCGGTTTGATAATACGAAGGAGCTAGCATCCAGTCGAATCGCGAAAGCCATTGAAGAGGCAGGGTATAAAGTTGTTCAGGATTAATCAAATGGCCAAAGTTCAAATTTCAAATGAATGACCGATGATAAATCCCAATCCTCTTTTGATCTTTGAGCTTTGGATCTGACTTGGCCGGTCAGTACCCCGCAAGCCCCGCTTCTTAGGCGGGGTCAAGGGGCACAATTAAAACGATATTTCCTTCCCGGGAAGCCACGGCCTGTGGCCGGGGAGCTTCACGCTCGGATTTTGAAATTTGATATTTATTTGTACCTTGAGAAGGAGAAAACAATGCCGATCTATGAATATCGATGTCGAAAGTGTGGGGAAGTTTTTGAGAGGTTCCTGAAGGTCAATGAGAGAGGAGACTCTTTGACATGCCCCTCTTGTGGAGAACATAAGCCCGAGAAGGTCCTGTCTCGTTTTTCTTCATCAAAGGGGTCAGAGTCGTCTTCTTCTTGCGGTCCTGCGGGTGATTCGACAAAATTCACTTGAGGTTAATTCAGAACCGGTAGTTCACCGGCCTTCCGGATCTTTAGTGAACCTCACAAAGTTAAAAGAGTGGTTCGCCTTCAACCGGCAAGAACAGCTATTCTTCATACGATCTCGTAACAGGTCTTCACATCCATGCCCGGTTCCAACAGCGGGAGGAGTTTCTCTAGGGATTTTGGAATATTGCCGGAATGAACTTTTAATGCATCCTTATCCCTGTACTTTTCGTAAAAAATAATGGTATTGTCTTCGCCGCGAACTGTATGGGGAATATAGATAAGGCAACCCGGTTCTGCCGCCTTGATCTTTGGAACAATTTCCTTTAGAGCTTTAACAGCCTCATCCATTTTTCCTTCTTTAACTTTCACCGTTGCAACAAGTGTAATCATGCGATCCTCCCTTTTTATCCTGTCAAGATTGAAGTATATGAATAAACTAAAAAACTACAATAACTTCTAACACGGTTCATGACTTCATTTCAACACTTGGCATCCATCGAAACGGTGTCAGGCCTTCCGGCCCGAGAGTTGGGGTAGCTTCGAAATTGTACCTTGAGACGTCGCACAAAGGCTCTCTTTGCCCTCGTTAGACATAAACACGTCACACCGGCAAACAGCTTGGCTCTTGCTTGAGTAGATGACTGTGGCCCTCGCCAGCAAGAAGTCGCCAATGGCTGGCCTTAAATAGTTGATCTTGAACTCTGACGTCACGACACCTGGGCCAAGAGCACTTCCCCCGGCGAATGTCAATGCATTGTCCGCGGCGTAGCTTATGACTCCTCCGTGTACAAAACCGTGCTGCTGTTTCAGGTCGGGCCGGATCGGGATTTTCAATTCCGCACGTCCCTGCAAAAAGCAGAGAAGTTCTGCGCCGAGCAATACACTAAAAGGCTGTGATGCCAGAGCTTGTTTTCCGAAGGCGAGCAGATCTTCCATCATTGGACTCCAAGATTCGAGAAGAGGCTAAGGCCGAAAGAAATGAAACGACCTTACAAATCGCCTCGATCTATATCGGTTAAGGGGTTAGGTTTGTCAAGAACTCGATAAGCAACTGATTGACCTCAGTTGGGCGCTCCTGCTGGATCCAATGTCCGGCACCCGGTAAGAGAACCTTCTTTCTCAAGTCCGGCATCGCTTTTTCCAAGGTATTGAAGGCCTTCCGGTTCATCGCAACGACCGGATCGAACTCTCCCGCGATGAACAGTCCAGGTTGACGCAGCTTCACATCCTTCAGAAAAGGTGTAAGCTCCCAGTTCCTGTCGATGTTCCGGTACCAGTTCAATCCACCCCGGAACCCAGTGCGTTCGAACTCGCGCGTAAAATAGCCGAGGTCTCGCTCGGTTAACCAGACCGGAAGCGTCTCGGGCAGTGATCCAGTATCAAGAAACTTCTCCGACTTACCGAACAGATAACGCCACCTTTTTTCCGGTGGCGGGTCTCCTGAGGATGAATAGAGGAATATGCCCATGGTTTTACGGACGTCAGCTTCAAGTTCCGCCTCAGCTGTGCCCGGCTCCTGAAAGTATAACATGTAGAATTCCTGCTCACCTGCCATTCGTTTCATTGCCTCGGTCGGTCGACCGGACTCCCAGGTTCCAGAACGAAAGGGAACGCTTAGCAGGGCAATCGCGCGGAACAGGTCGGGACGGAGTAAAGCACAGTGCCAGGCAACGGGTGCACCCCAATCGTGCCCAACAATGATCGCCCGTTCCACCCCCAGGGCATGGATCAGTCCAACCATATCCCCGGTCAGCTGGAGAATGTTATATGCCTCGATTGGCTCCGGCCGATCGGTCTGACCGTAGCCACGCTGATCCGGAGCCACCACGTGGAATCCTGCATCAGCGAGTGCTGGTAGCTGATGCCTCCAGGAGTACCAGCACTCTGGAAAGCCATGGCAGAGAATGACCAGCGGCCCCTGGCCCTGCTCGGCGAAGTGCATCTTAATGCCGTTGGTGTCGACGAATCGGTGGTTTATTGCTGCCACAGGTCCTCCCTGGAAGCATGCCTATTTGTATTTTGGCAATCACTGCATCGAACTCCACCATTATCGATTGTAGTTTGTAATCTGCACTATTGCAAGGTCGAATTCCGGCGAGAGTTTGATGCCGATAAGCTGAGGTGAAGCGACTACATAAAAAGGGGTTGCAGAGACTGCAACCCCTGAAAACGGCCGTTAAAGCAGAGAAAAGGTTTCTATTTGCTTTTTTGTTCTGAAGATTTCTTCTTCTTCGGTCTCTCTTTCTTCTCCTTGGGAGCTTCCTTTTCTTCTTTCTTGACCTTCTTTTCTTTTTTCTCTTTACCCTTCTCCTTTTCTTTCTCCTTCTTCTCTGCTTTTTCTTTCTTTTTGGGAGTTACCTTTTCAATCACTTCTTTGGCTTTTTTTATCGTCGATTTCTTCTTCTCCTCAGGGGGCGCATAGGTGGTGAGTTCAACCAGGGAAAGGGGGGCTCCATCTCCCTGCCGCCATCCCAGCCTATAGATCCGGGTATATCCCCCTTGCCGGTCTTTAAACTTCGGGGCGATTTCATCAAAGAGTTTCCGAATGATTCCCTTATCCCGGAGAAGGGCGAAGGCTCTTCTTCGGGCATGAAGCGTTCCCTGTTTCCCCAGGCTGATGATGTTATCTGCCCAACTTCGAAGTTCTTTTCCCTTAGCCAAGGTGGTTTTGATCCGTTCATGCTGAAGTAGCGAGACTAACATATTCCGAAACATCAGCTCCCGGTGCCGAGTATGGCGGCTTAATTTTCTACCTGCGACACGATGCCTCATTCCTTACTCCTATCCAATGGCTCCAGATTCCATTTCCTCTTCAGATTTCTTGGGAGGCCAATTGTCTAATTTCATTCCCAAACTAAGCCCCATTTCGGATAAAATTTCCTTGATCTCGTTGAGGGATTTTCGGCCAAAATTCTTGGTGGCCAAGATTTCGGCCTCTGTTTTTTGAACCAGATCTCCGATCAGCTTAATGTTCGCATGCTTCAGACAGTTGGCGGATCGGACGGAAAGTTCCAATTCGTCCACGCTTCGGAGGAGGTTTTCATTAAAGGCCTCCTTTTCCTCCTCATCTTCGGAATAGGACATCTCCGCTTCTTCCTCTTCTTCAAAGGTGATGAAAATGGAGAGCTGATCCTTCAGAATCTTGGCCGCATGGGCGACGGCTTCTTCCGGGTTCAAGCTTCCATCGGTCCAGACCTCCATGGTCAGCTTATCATAATCGGTGATCTGTCCCACCCGGGCATTGGTGATGGTATAATTCACCTTTTTGATCGGCGAAAAGATGGAATCCATAGGCACGGTCCCGATCGGTTGACTTTCCTCCTTGTTTCGTTCTGCGGGGACATAACCCCTCCCCACCTTCACCACCATCTCCATGGAAAGCTTGCCATCTCGAGAGAGCGTGGCAATGTAGTGGTCCGGGTTGAGGATCTCCACCGCATCGCCGGTGATGATATCGCCTGCCTTCAAGACTTTGGGACCTTCCGCCTTCACCCGAATAGTTTTGGGACCTTCGGTATGGAGTTTTAACCTTACCTCCTTGAGATTGAGGATGATCTCGGTAATATCCTCTTTTGCCCCCGGGATGGCCGAAAATTCATGGAGCACGCCGTCAATTTTAACCGAGGTGATCGCCGCCCCCTGCAAGGAAGAGAGGAGGATTCGTCGAAGAGAGTTTCCGATCGTAATGCCGAAACCTCTTTCAAAGGGCTCTGCCGTGAACTTACCATAAAGGGGTGTTAGGGTTTCCTTTTCTACTTCCAACCGTTTGGGTCGAATTAGGTCTTTCCAACTTTTTTGCATATCGCCTCCAAATCACTTTGAGTACAACTCGACGATCAACTTCTCTTGGATGGGGAGGGTGATGTCCTCGCGGGTGGGCAGACCCTTCACGCTCCCCTTCATCACATCTTTGTCCAATTCCAACCATTGAGGCACACCCCGTCGGGCCACTCCTTCTAAAGCCTCTAAGATACGGACAACCTTCTTGCTCTTCTCCCGGAGCTCGATGACATCCCCTGGCTTCACGAGATACGATGCGATGTTTACTTTGGACTGGTTGACCATGAAATGGTTATGCCGAACGAGCTGACGTGCTTCGTCTCTTGAATTGGCAAAGCCGAGTCGGTAGACGATGTTGTCTAACCTCCTTTCCAAAAGAACGAGAAGGGTTTCTCCGGTAATCCCCTTCTGTCGATCCGCTTCTTTAAAAATGTTACGGAACTGGTTTTCCAAAATGCCATACATCCTTTTCACTTTCTGTTTTTCCCGAAGCTGAGTTCCATAATCTGAGAACTTTTTCCGATCCTGACCATGTTGTCCAGGAGGGTAGTTCCTCCGGTCGTATGCGCACTTTTCCGTATAGCACCTCTCCCCTTTGAGGAAGAGCTTGAGATTTTCCCTTCGACAAAGCCGACAATTCGTTTTCGTATATCTTGCCAACGCTAACCTCCTACTTTAATTTCCTTCACCCGTTTCCTCTCCCCAACGCCTGCTGCCGGCAGGCAGGGGGAGTGGGACTGTGAACTAGACATGTATGTCTTATACCCTTCTTCGCTTGGGAGGGCGACACCCATTGTGGGGGATAGGCGTCACGTCCTTAATGAGATGGACCTTCAAGCCAGCTGCCTGAAGCGATCGCAGTGCCGATTCCCTTCCCGCTCCAGGACCCTTCACATAGACATCAATGGATCGAACACCATGCTCCATGGCCTTTTTGGCAGCATCCTCTGCCGCCATTTGTGCGGCGAAAGGGGTACTTTTCCGGGAGCCCTTGAAACCTTGTGTGCCGGCGCTGGACCAGGTAATCACATTTCCCTCTGGATCGGTAATCGTGATGATGGTATTGTTGAATGTCGCTTGGATGTGGGCAATTCCCACCTGAATATTTTTCTTAATCTTCTTTTTCTTTATTCCCTGCCCTTTGGGCATATCTCCTCCTTTACCCTGTTAGAGATAAATCATGTTATCTAAAGCAGATGAACTTCATAAAATGTCTATCCAAGTCTGAAGCTCCGTTCTAATTTTCTAACGGGGTTTAATCGACGATTCCTTCTCTTTCTTCTTTCCAATGATGGCCCGGCGTGGGCCTTTTCGGGTCCTGGCGTTGGTGTGAGTCCTTTGACCGTGAACGGGCAGAGATTTTCGATGGCGAAGTCCTCGGTAGGAGCCGATATCCATCAATCGTTTGATGTTGGTGGCAACATCCCGTCTGAGATCTCCCTCTACCTTATATTCCTGCTCAATGATATCTCGGATGCGAACTACCTCTGCCTCCGTGAGCTTGTTCACTTTCGTGTCCTTATGGATGTTCGCCTTTTCGAGAATTTTATCGGATGAAGGCCTTCCAATTCCATAGATATACGTGAGGGCAATCTCCACCCGTTTATCTTTTGGAAGATCGACTCCTGCAATACGTGCCATAGTTCACTCCTTGATTAATGATCGTGATGGTGGAGAGTGACAGCTGAATAAAAAGCAGTGTTTCCGCCATCACCGACACCCATCACCCACACGAATGTTCATCCTTGTCTTTGTTTGTGTTTGGGGTTTTCACAGATCACCCGGATCACCCCTTTTCGTTTTACAATCTTACACTTGTCGCAAATTTTTTTGACCGATGCCCTGACTTTCACAGTCTATTTCTCCCGAAAAATAATTCTTCCCCGTGACAGATCATAAGGGGAAAGTTCCACTGTCACCTTGTCTCCTGGGAGGATTTTGATGAAGTGCATTCGCATCTTTCCAGAGATATGCGCCAGCACCTTGTGGCCGTTTTCCAATTCTACTCGGAACATGGCATTGGGAAGGGTTTCCAGGACCCTCCCTTCCACCTGGATCGCATCCTCCTTCGGCATAGCGTCTCCATCCGAACCCCTAAACGGGCGCGGCGTCTAATAAACGGGCGATTTGATCAAAAATTTGATCGGGGCCACCCATCCCTTGGATTGAGCGAAGTATTTTTTTACCGCGATAATACTCGATGAGAGGGGTGGTCTGTTTTTCATATTCCTTCAATCGTGTTCGGATGGTCTCTTCATTGTCGTCTGCGCGTTGGTAAAGCGTTCCCCCACATCGATCGCAAATCCCTTGTTTTTTAGGTGGTTGGAAAAGGAGGTGAAACATGGCCCCGCAGTTTTTGCAGGTCCTCCTTCCTGTCAGCCGCCGCACCAATTCTTCGGATGGCACCGCAATGTTAATGACGTGGTCAATCCTCTTCCCGCTTTGGGTGAGGATAGGCTGGAGTGCTTCGGCTTGAGGAATCGTTCTCGGAAATCCGTCGAGGATGAAACCCGGGTTACAATCCTTCGCTTTCAGACGCTCTTCAATGGTTCCGATGACGATTTCATCCGGAACGAGTTGCCCTCGGTCCATGAATCCCTTTGCCTTGATTCCCAGAGGGGTACTTTCCTTCACGGCTGCCCTCAGAATGTCGCCGGTAGAGATCTGAGGAATGTGATACCGTTCCACAATCCTCTGGGCCTGAGTCCCTTTTCCTGCTCCAGGAGGGCCGAGTAGAACCAAATTCATTTAAAATTCCCCTATTTTACTTTTCAATTTGCAATCTTCAATTTGCAATGAGCTTTAGTTTAACCCCTTCTCCCTTTCAACCTGCCTTTTCTCATCAACCCCTCATAGTGTCTTGAGAGCATGTGGGCTTCAATCTGCTGGACAGTGTCCAAAGCCACGCCGACCACGATCAGCAGAGATGTTCCTCCAAAATAGAAGGAGACATGAAATTTTTGACTGAGAATCGTGGGCAAGACACAGATGGCTGAGACATAGATCGCTCCTCCAAGAGTGATTCGAGTGAGCACCTTGTCGATATACTCAGCGGTTTTCTGTCCAGGACGGATGCCGGGGATATAACCACCAAATTTTTTCATATTATCGGCGACGTCATTTGGGTTGAAGGTGACGGCCGTATAAAAATAGCAGAAGAAGAAGATGAATCCCACATAGAGAAGATTGTAGACAAGTCCGCCCCGGCTCAAATTTTGTAAGACGGCGTTCACCCAAGGATGGATTTCCAGCCAATGCTTTGGCGCAAAGCCTGCGATCGTCGCCGGAAACAGCAGGATGGAGGAGGCGAAGATAGGGGGGATGACACCCGACGTGTTTAACTTAAGAGGAAGATGGGTGCTCTGACCGCCATAGACCCTTCTTCCCACAATTCGCTTGGCGTATTGGACGGGCAGCCTCCGTTGCCCGGTTTCGACAAAAATGATCACAGCGACCACCAATACCATGAGGATGATCAACCCCAAAACAGTGAAGATATCCAGTGTTCCCGCCGTGTAAAGTTCGTAAGTCCCGGCCACGGCATTGGGCATTCTGGCGACAATCCCCGCAAAGATGATCAGCGAGATACCGTTCCCGATTCCTCTTTCTGTAATTTGTTCGCCCAGCCACATGATGAAGGCAGTGCCTGCGGTCAGGGTAATGACGGTCATGATTCGGAAGGACCATCCAGGAACGATGACGACCGTCTCGCCTGCTGCCCCTGCCATCTTCTCCAGGCCGACGGCGATCCCGAATCCCTGGATCATGCTGAGAACAACCGTTCCGTAACGAGTATATTGGACGATCTTTTTTCGGCCGATCTCCCCCTCTTTCTGGAGCTGGGCGAGATAGGGAATGACCACAGTAAGAAGCTGAAGGATAATTGAAGCGCTGATGTAAGGCATAATGCCCAAGGCAAAGACGGAAAGCCTCTCCAAGGCCCCTCCTGAAAACATATCAATGAGGCCAAAGATCGTCCCCTTCTGCTGGGCAAAGAAGGAGGCTAAAGCATCTCCGTTAATTCCTGGCGTAGGAATGTGGACACCGATACGATAGATCGCCAAGAAAGCGAGGGTCCACAGTATCCTTCTTTTGAGTTCGGGTATTTTAAAGATGTTCTGGGCCCCTGAAATCATGAGCCGATAACCTCCACCCTCCCTGAGGCACTCTCTACTTTCTTAAGGGCAGCTTTGCTGGCTTGATGGACACGGATGATAAGGGGATGCTGAAGCTCCCCGTCCGATAGAAGCTTTACCGGCTCCTCCCTTTTTATAAGACCGGATTGAAGCAAGAGATCGGGTTCCACCACCGTATCTTTCGGGAAACGATTGAGATCTCCCACGTGGATAATGGCAAAGTGTTTCTTAAAAGGGGAACGAAAGCCTCTTTTCGGAAGGCGACGCTGGAGGGGCATCTGGCCTCCCTCAAACCCCGCCTTGGTTCCTCTCCCGGAACGGGAATTCTGGCCCTTAGATCCTTTGCAGGCAGTTTTGCCATGGCCGGATCCAATGCCTCTTCCCACTCGTTTTTCCTTTTTTCTGGCTCCATCCGGAGGTCTCAACTCATCTAATCTCATCCGCGCTCCCCTTGACATTACTCCTTCACTACTACCAAATGAAGGACGCGATTAATCATTCCCCGGATCTCGGGTCGATCCGGCAAGGTAAGGGTTTGATGGAGTCGTTTAAACCCAAGGCCCCGAATGGTCTTCTTCTGGTCCTCGGTGCGTCCGATCGAACTCCGGACCCATTTGACGGTAATCGTTTTGTCCATGTCGGATCTCTCAGTTTTCCGTTGCGGTTTCATGTCTTTTTTCAACCACCTCTTCAGGAGCTTTCAATTGGTTGACGGCCTGGAGGGTGGCTTTGATCAGATTGTAAGGGTTGTTTGATCCGAGAGATTTTGTCAAAATGTTTTGGATTCCTGCGGACTCGGCAATGGCCCTGACGGATGCACCCGCGATGACGCCCGTTCCCTCGGAGGCCGGCTTGAGCAAGACCTTGGCGGCCCCAAATCTTCCCATCACCTCATAGGGGATCGTTTTATTGATAATGGGAACCTTGATCAAGTTTCGTTTCGCATGCTCAATCCCTTTTCGAATGGCCTCCGGGACTTCATTGGCTTTTCCCAGCCCGCTTCCCACATGGCCGTTTCCATCTCCAACCACTACCAAGGCGCTGAAGCTGAATCGTCTCCCTCCCTTCACCACTTTGGCTACGCGGTTGATATGAACCACCCGATCAGTTAATTCCAATGCACTGGGATCAATTTTCGGCAATGTTTTTCCCTCCGTTAAAAGATCAAACCGCTTGCTCTGGCAGCCT
This sequence comes from Thermodesulfobacteriota bacterium, assembly GCA_049684675.1. Classification (GTDB taxonomy): domain Bacteria; phylum Desulfobacterota; class BSN033; order BSN033; family UBA1163; genus UBA1163. Next base: position 17,291 of record JBAVGF010000219.1, read on the forward strand.
CGGCTAATGCCTTGATCCTGCCATGATAGAGATACCCACTTCGATCAAAAACCACTTTTTGAATTCCCTTTTCCAGGCACTTCTTGGCAATCAGTTCTCCAACTTTCTTTGCGGCCTCCACATTTCCTGGATAGCGAAGACTTCCTTTCAGTTCAGGGCTCATGGTGGAAGCGCTCACAAGGGTTTTTCCTGACGTATCCTCAACGGCCTGAGCATAAATATGCTTCAAGCTTCTGAAGACATTGAGGCGAGGGCGCTCGGAGGTTCCAACGACATGGCTTCTTACCCTCTTTTTCCTTTTCAACCTGGCTAATTTCTTTCTGTCTTTCAAGGGACTCCTCCCTGCCTACCGGTAGGCAGGCCTGTCCCGCCTTGCGGGACGGGTTTATCTATTAAGCTTTGGTCTTCCCGACCTTCTTGCGGATCCGTTCACCGAGGTATCGTATTCCTTTTCCCTTGTAGGGTTCAGGTGGCTTGATGGAACGAAGTTTGGCGGCGACGATTCCCACCTGTTGCCTGTCAATTCCTCTTACCGTGAGGAGAGTTTGTTTTTCGATCTCCACTTTGATTCCCTTAGGAACGGGATAAAGGATAGGGTGCGAATATCCCAGGGTGAGCTTGAGGGCGTTTCCCTGAAGATCTGCCCGGAAACCCACTCCCACGATCTCAAGCTTTTTTTCAAATCCCCGGGTGACCCCGGTGATCATATTGGCGATCAGGCTCCGCATCAAACCTTGAAGCGCTCTGGAGGTTCGTTGGTCATTGGCGCGGTGGACGACAATCTTTCCTCCATCCTCGGAAACCGAAATCCCTTGAGGGAGGGAGTGAGCAAGAAGACCTTTGGGTCCGGTCACCTCCACTTTGGAGGGATCGCAGGCAACCTTTACTTCCTTCGGCACGGCAATGGGCATCCTTCCAATACGAGACATCGATTAACCCCATTTCAGATTTCAGATTTCGGATTTTTCAATCTGCAATCCGCAATCTAAAATTAAATTTACCAGACATAACAAAGAACTTCTCCGCCCACGTCGGCCTTCCGGGCAGATTTATCCGTCAGGATTCCCTTTGAGGTGGACAGGATCGAAAATCCTAATCCGCTCATGACAGAGGGGATGCTGTCCTTTCCCACATAGACCCTCCGTCCAGGTTTGCTGATCCGTCGGAGATGAATGACTTCCTTTCGGTTGGCGTCATACTTGAGAACGATTCGGATTATCTCATGCTGGTGATCATCCGTGACGACTTTAAAGTTTTTGATGAACCCTTCCTCCTTAAAAATTTTCGCAATCTCTCGTTTCGTTTTCGAGGAAGGGATATCCACCTTTTCGAATTTCGCTTTAGACCCGTTGCGCATTCGTGTAAACATATCGGCTATTGGATCGGTCATGGACATACTCACCCCGTACCTTTCACCAGCTGGATTTGATCATCCCAGGGATCTCGCCTCGGGAGGCATATTTTCTCAAGCAGAGTCGGCACATGTTAAATTTTCGATAATAGGCCCTTGGCCTTCCACAGAGGGGACATCGATGGTACTCTCGCACCTTAAATTTCTGCGGCCTTTTTGCCTTGTTCATCAACGAAAGTTTCGCCAATTTTTCCTCCTCGTCATCCCCTCTCCCCTGTAGGGAAAGGTTTCAAACCGTTCCCTATAAAGGGGGAATTTAATTTCTGAAGGGCATTCCCAGTAGCCTCAGCAGTTCCTTGCCTTCTTCATCGGACTTGGCTGTCGTCACAATGACAATGTTCATCCCTTTTACCTTGTCAATTTTATCGTAATGAATTTCTGGAAAGATCAGTTGTTCACGAATTCCAAGAGCATAATTCCCCCTGCCGTCGAAAGACTTTCCAGAGATACCCTTGAAGTCCCTCACCCTCGGGAGAGCGACATTGACCAGGCGATTGAAAAATTCGTACATCCTTTCTTTCCGAAGGGTGACCATGCATCCAATGGGCATCCCCGTTCTCAATTTGAACTGGGCAATCGATTTTTTTGCCTTGGTGATGACGGGCTTCTGCCCTGTGATCTGGCTGATCTCTTGTGCCGCAGAGTCGAGAATTTTTATATTCTGGATGGCCTCCCCCAATCCCATGTTGATCACGATTTTCTCGAGCTTAGGGACTTCCATCCGATTCTTATAATTGAACCGCTTCATCAGCGCAGGGACTGCTTTTTCCTGGTAGACCTCTTTTAATTTAGCCATTCGATCACCTACTTATCCAAAAGTTCCCCACATTTTCGGCATAACCGCGCCTTCTTTCCGTCTTCAGTGATGCGGTGTCCGATGCGAATGGGTTTATTGCATTTCTCACAGAGGAGCATTACGTTGGAGAGATGGAGGGGTGACTCCTTTTCCAAAATCCCCCCCTGCCTCTGTTTCCCGTGGGGGCGAGAATGCCTCTTGACGAAATTGATCTTTTCAAGCAGCACCTTCCCCTTCTCGGGAAAGACCTTCAGGACTCGACCGCTCTTCCCCTTTTCCTTTCCGGTGATGACCATGACCAAATCGTTCTTCTTGATGTGATATTTTGGAACGGTCATTTCAAATTCCCTTTCATCCTAAGCCCCGCTTGCCCGTGGGGCAGGGCGGGTAGAATGCCTTTAGAGGACCTCCGGGGCCAAAGAGATGATCTTCATAAACCGTTTAGCCCGAAGTTCGCGGGCAACCGGACCGAAAATTCGGGTTCCAACAGGATCCCCCTGGGGGTTGATGAGGACAGCAGAGTTATCATCAAATTTGATGTAAGAGCCGTCAGGACGTTTCACCTCTTTCCTCGTCCGGACAATGACAGCCCGAGCGACATCCCCCTTTTTGATCTTGGAATTGGGAAGGGCATCTTTGACGGAAACAACAATGATGTCTCCCAAGGTGGCATACTTCCGACGGGTGCCGCCGAGGACTTTAATGCACCCCAATCTCTTGGCTCCTGAATTATCGGCGACTTCGAGAATACTCCGCATCTGAATCATGATCCACTCCCTGCCGGTCTCTACCTTCCACTCTCAGCCTTCCAAAGGGTCAAGCGGCCCGTTCAAGGATCTCCTTGACACGCCACCTTTTCTCTTTGCTCAACGGACGGGTTTCAGTCAATAGAACCTTATCTCCGATATGACATTCATTCTTTTCGTCGTGGGCTTTTACTTTCGTCCTCTTTCGGATATATTTCTTATAGACAGGGTGAAGAACGAGACGATTGACCATGACCACGACCGTCTTGTCCATCTTGTCGCTCGATACCACGCCCGTTAACGTTTTTCGCTTGCCTCTCTCTCCCATTGGCATATTCAAAAAAGACCTCCAAAAAAGTTTCCCCTCCTCCAGCGGGAGGCTTTTTAACTCTTACCCCAGCCCTCTTCCCATCAAGGAAGAGAGGGTGATGCTTATTTTCCCTTAGTTAAGGCCTTCTCCTTAAGAATCGTCTTCAATCGAGCGATATCCCGTTTGACCTGAGGGATTCGCATGACATTCTCCAACTGTCCTGTGGCATGCTGAAAGCGAAGGTTGAAGAGTTCCTCGCCCAGTTCCTTCTCTTTTACGAGCAACTCCCCTTCGCTCAGTTGGCGAAAGTCTTTTGCCTTCATAGATAACTCCCCCTCATGACGAACTTTGTATGAAGCGGCAATTTATGAGAGGCCAGAAGGAATGCCTCCTTGGCGCTTTCTTCGGAAACCCCTTCCATCTCATAAAGAATTCGACCAGGCCGGATGACGGCCACCCAGTCTTCAGGGGGACCCTTTCCTTTTCCCATCCGGGTTTCTGCAGGTTTTTTGGTGATCGGCTTGTCCGGGAAGATGCGGATCCAGATCCTGCCGGTCCGCTTGATAAATCGGGTCATGGCAATTCGTGCGGCCTCAATCTGGCGGGCAGTCAACCAACCACATTCTGTGGCTTGGAGTCCGAAGTCGCCAAAGTTGAGACTGTTTCCACGGGAGGCAACCCCTCTTCGCTTTCCCTTCTGTTGCTTTCGGTATTTTGTTTTCTTCGGCATCAACATAATGTTAACCCTGTAAGTCCAAGTAAATCCGAAATCCGAATATCGAAATTATTATTGACTAAGCAGCTTCTCCTTCTCTTGTCGGGAAGACCTCTCCCTTGAAGATCCAAACCTTTACACCGATGATCCCATAAGTGGTTTTAGCCTCGGCGAGGCCAAAATCGATATCCGCCCTGAGGGTGTGCAGAGGGACTCGACCTTCCCGATACCATTCTCTACGGGCCATTTCTGCCCCTCCCAATCTCCCTGCGCAAGCAATCCTGATCCCCTTCGCGCCCAGTTTGAGTGCGGAAGTCACGGCCTTCTTCATTGCCCTTCGAAATCCAACCCGTCTTACCAACTGGAGGGCTACATTTTCAGCCACCAGCTGGGCATCGATCTCGGCCCTCTTGACTTCCTGAATATTGATGAAAATCTCTTTTTCGGTCATCTTCTGGAGTTCCTTCTTCAGGTTCTCCACCTCCGCTCCCTTTTTCCCGATGATGATGCCGGGGCGGGCGGTGTAGATAGTGACCTTGGCCTTTTTGGCCTTGCTGGCAGCCCGTTCAATCTCGATTTTGGAGACTCCGGCATGATAGAGTTTTTTCTTCAGGTAGTCACGGATTCGAATATCTTCGACGAGAAGTTGAGGATAATCTTTTTCCGCATACCATCGGGAATCCCAGGACTTAATCAGCCCCAATCGAAAACTGGTTGGATGTACTTTCTGTCCCAAGGTTTGTCCTCCCTTATCGCCCTAAGCCACTCTTCCTGCCGAGAAAGTTATTTGGCAGGAGGGGGTTTTTGGCGGATTGCACAAGCTTCATCCTTCGTCCAAGACGATGGTGATATGGCTGGTTCTCTTCCGGATCGTAGTGGCACGGCCCAAGGCCCTTGGTTGAAAGCGTTTCATTGTGGGCCCCTGATCCACGGTAATCTTTTTGACATAGAGGCGATCTACGTCAATGTTCTTCTTTTGGGTGGCATTGGCAATGGCCGATTTCAATAATTTGACGATTATTTTCGCTGCCCCCTTCTTCGTGAAAGTCAGTGTATTTAAGGCCTCTTCTGACCCCTTGCCTCGGATCAGATCGGCCACCAATTGTGCCTTTCGAGGAGCCACCCGCACAAATTTTAATTTTGCTTTTACTTCCATTTCGCCATTCACCTGCTATGGAGTAGTCTTACCTTTAATTTTGGTTTTTCGGTCTCCCGAATGGCCATGGAAGGTTCGAGTTGGGGAAAATTCCCCTAACTTATGTCCGACCATTTCCTCTGTCACGAAGACGGGGATAAACTTTTTCCCGTTGTGGACGGCAAAGGTCAACCCCACCATTTCAGGGACAATCGTGGACCGTCTCGTCCAGGTCTTGATCACTTTTGCTTCCTTTGTCCTTCGGGCCTCCTCCACCTTTTTCATCAAATGGGAATCCACAAAAGGCCCCTTTTTGATTGAACGGGCCATCAGTCTCTCCTCTTTAGAATATATTTATCAGTCGATTTGTTTTTTCGAGTTTTCCTCTCCGGCACTCCCCAGGGTGTACAAGGATGTCTGCCTCCCGAACTCTTTCCCTCGCCGCCGCCTAAGGGATGGTCGATCGGATTCATCGCCACTCCGCGGACAGTAGGCCTCCACCCCAACCAACGATTTCGACCCGCCTTACCCAAGGAGACAATTTCATGTTCGAGGTTGCTGACTTGGCCTATGGTGGCATAACAATCTTGAAGAATCAGCCGGACTTCGCCCGAGGGGAGTTTAACATGGGCATACTTTCCTTCCTTTGCCATCAATTGGCCGGAGGCTCCTGCGCTCCGGATAATTTGACCTCCCTTTCCCACTTTCAACTCGATATTGTGAATCAATGTGCCTGTTGGGATATTTCTCAGGGGCAGGGCATTGCCGGGCTTAATATCTGCGGTCGGGCTTGCGATCACCTGCTCACCCACATGAAGTTGAGAAGGGGCGAGGATATACCGCTTTTCGCCATCATTATAGTGTAGCAGGGCAATCCGGGCAGATCGATTTGGATCGTATTCGATGGATGCCACGTTCGCCGGGATCTCCCTTTTGTCTCGTTTGAAGTCAATCATCCGATATTTTCTTTTGTGACCTCCTCCCCGATGCCAGATGGTGATTCTTCCATAACAGTTTCTTCCCCCCGTCCTTTTCAAAGGACGAAGGAGACTCTTCTCCGGTGTCGCAGAGGTGATTTCCTCAAACTCGGAGATGGTCTGAAACCGTTTTCCTGGAGAGGTAGGTCGAAATTTTTTAATCGTCATCTTTTAACCCCATCAAACTCGAAATTCTAAATCCAAAATCTTAAACAAATCTCAATGATCAAAATCCCAAACATAAAACCGAAGCATTAACTTATTTAGAACATTTGATATTTAAATTTTGAACATTGTTTCGAAATTCGTGTTTAGGATTTAGAATTTCCCCTCGAATCCTTTTTCGAGGGGCTTAGGCTCCTTCGAAGAAATCGATACGATCCCCTTCTTTTAGGGTAACAACCGCCTTTTTCCAATCGGGCCTCTTGCCATATTTTCTTCCCAAGCGTTTTACCTTGCCCAATACGTTGGAGGTTCTCACCTGAAGGACTTTTACCTTAAAAAGGCGTTCAACGGCTGACTGAATCTCAATCTTGTTCGCGTCCCGCTGAACCTCGAAAACGTATTGGCGGCTTTCGTCTTTCTGCCGGGTGCTTTTTTCAGTAATCATGGGCCTTTGGATGATTTTCTGCGCTTCCTTCATGATGCAAGCACCCCTTCAATCTTTTCAACCGTCGGACGGAGTAAAATCAGGTGTTCATGATTCAAGATATCGTAGACATTTAAACCTTCATAACGGAGTGTCTCAATCCCAGGGATATTCCGGGCGGACCTCTCTAAACGAAGGTGTTTTTCATCCGTGACAATGAGGGCGTCCTCAACTTGAAATCTTCTCAGTACTTCAAGAACCTGACGGGTCTTAAATCCCTCCAGCGGAAAATCGTTCAGAAGGATCAGTTTTCCCTCCTGACGTTTCAGGCTGAGAGCCGCTTTGAGGGCCGCTCTCTTTACCTTTTTCGGAAGAGGGAAGGAATAGCCTCTCGGCATGGGGCCGAAGATCGTTCCTCCCCCTCTCCACAGGGGCGATCTTCGGGATCCTGCCCGGGCTCTTCCCGTTCCTTTTTGCCTCCAGGGTTTTGCCCCTCCCCCTCGAACCAATGTCCTGTTCTTTGTGGCGGCCGTCCCCTTTCTCTGGGAAGCGAGATCCCTTCGAACGACATCGTAGAAAAGCGATGGATTGATCTTGGCACCGAAGACCTGGTCATCCAATTCGATATCGCTCACTTTTTGATTTCCAATGTCATAGACGGCTAACGTGGTCATCCCATTCCCTTTCTTAAACCGATGGGGGAGCAGAACCTTTCTTCTTCGTAGCGCTTCGAATGAGGACCCATCCTGTCTGGCTTCCCGGGATGCCTCCTTTGAGAAGGAGGAGGTTCTGATCCTCTTTGACATCTACGACTTTGATATTCTCAAGAGTCACCTTCCGATTCCCATGTTGCCCCGGCATCTTCAAACCTTTAAAGGTATGATGAGGGAAAGTCGCAGAACCAACGGAGCCCCCATGACGAAAATATTCATGCGTTCCATGGGACCCGGGGGAACCGTGAAATTTATGGCGTTTGATCACCCCTGCAAACCCCTTCCCCTTGCTAAGACCGGTGACGTCCACCACATCTCCGGGTTTAAAAAGATTCGCGTTCACTTTCTGGCCTACCTCATACCCTCCGAAATCCTCTACACGGAATTCTTTGAGAGCATAAAAAGCCCCTGTTCCCGCTTTCTTAAAATGGCCGGTGAGCGGTTTGTTCACCCTCTTGCTGTTCTTCGGGAGGAAACCGAGTTGAAGGGCGTCATAGCCGTCATTCTCTTTTATTTTCTTCTGAATCACTGAGCAAGGGCCGACTTCGACGACGGTCACCGGGATAACGGAGCCGTCTTCGAGAAAGACCTGAGTCATTCCTAACTTTCTCCCAATGATTCCCAAGGTCCTTTTCATTCTTTCTCGTCCCCAATCCCCCTGCTCCCCTTTATGAACGAAGGAGTAGAGGAATTCATAACTTGATTTCTACATCGATTCCCGCTGCCAGGTCCAGTTTCATCAAGGCATCGACCGTTTGTTGGGTTGGCTCTAAAATATCCAGGAGGCGCTTATGGGTCCGAATCTCGAACTGCTCTCTCGACTTTTTATCTACATGGGGGGATCTCAGGACGCAATATTTGTTGATTCTTGTCGGAAGAGGGATAGGTCCTGCCACGCTGGCTCCTGTTCGACGAACCGTATCGACGATCTCGACCGTTGATTTGTCCAGGAGCTTATGGTCATAAGATTTTAAACAAACCCTGATCTTCTGAGTTGTCATGTCAAACCCCTCTCCTTTATTCGAGGACGTCACTGATGACGCCTGCCCCCACGGTACGACCCCCCTCCCGAATCGCAAACCGCAACTCCTTCTCCATCGCAATCG
>JBAVGF010000220.1:0-4956 GCA_049684675.1 Thermodesulfobacteriota bacterium
TTTACGATCAAGAAATTTCAGCTTGTAGATTGCATTGTCCTTGTCCAGGCCATAGAGGATGGGCCTGAATTCGAGATAGCCACCGATATGGTAAGGCTTTTTCTGAATTTCGGAAGCTTCAAATTTATACTCTTCTGCTGGCGGAACGGAAGCAGGGGGCTGGGTTTCAGTCGTTGGGCCGACAGGGTTTTGAGATGGGTATTCGTCCGCAAACGAATTAATTGAGACGAGAAGGAAGAGCACGATGACGAAGGCGCAAAGAAGTCTATTCGTATGAGTCATCGACGTTCCTCGGAATTCCTGCTCCCTTTTGGTAACGTTCCTATTTTCTCAAGGAATCCATCTTGGGCATATAAGTGAGGGTAAAGACCTCGTCCTTGAAATCCCTCTGCTTGATACTGGCAAAGAGCATAACCGATTTGTAGCCCTTATAAAGAGGGCTGTCTGTCTCAAGAACCGAAGGCCGGACGATCCCACCTTCGAAATTCTTGATGTTTTTAAAATAGAGAGTCTTAATAAGCATCGAGGCCTCTGTCAGACATTCGATCTTCTTGGGCAGCTTCTTATCTTTATCTACCCACATCTTCAGGCGATCATAAGCGACGGTTTTGGTCTTTGCTTTGAGATAAAGCAGATATTCATTCTCCGGCTCCTCCACCTTTTGAACGTCATATTCTGCCGAATAGTCGAGGCTGAGGATATCGGCATTGTTAAAAATCCCGCCAATGACGGACTGAAGGCTGGTGATCCGGATGGGTTTCCCAACGTTGGGGATATAGAGCCACATATTGTCTCCAAGGCGGAGGGTGCTTCTTCCCTTGTCACTCGCCGGAGCAAGAAAGAGACCTGCAATCTTATCCAATCCTTTTTTGACGGAGTAGAAGGTGTACTCCATCTTTCGACCACTGGGCTCCACATTGATGAGCTTTCGGTACATCTCATAAGATTCCGGGTTTAGATTCCGATCAATCTGCTTCAGAAGCTGAGTCCCGTCAATGGCTGCATAAACGGGAACTGCGGTGACAAGGATGCTCAGAACCAGCAAAATTTTTAGTATGTTTCGCATGTCAGTACCTCGTTAATGAATTTTCTTGGTATTGGTAAAAACTTCCGCCTTTTTCAGCGGAAAACCTTGCCCGGAGGACGAGGTGTTGCATCCCTCCCTACCGGGATCAAGGTTCAATCCCCGTCCTCCGGGCCGGGGACCCTGCGTAAGCAAGGTAACGTGCAGGGTGCCCAATTCTTTTAGTTAGCTTGGAGCACTTTTTTTACCGCTTCCTCTGCACTGCCTTTAAAGGAAACGGCTTTGATTCCTTTGCCCTTCATGACTTCGACAATTTTAGGCCCGAACCCTTCGGCTACAACGACCGTCGCTCCTCTTTCGGCGAGAAAGGTAGCTACTGCAAGCCCGTCTTTACCTGGATTTGCAAGTGCCTCAATAAATTTCCCGTCCGCGTCGAAGAACAAGATAAAAGGGGCGGGGCCTGCTTGGCTGCTTACCAAGGCCTCAGGCGATTCGCCATTCGCAGCCACCGCTATTTTCCCTCCGCCGGCAAAGGCGACGCTTGAGGTGACGAATAGAAGCGCCATGGTCAATAAGCATATTCTCTTCATCACATTCCTCCTTTTCCCGCTTTGTCTTGGGCTGCTTTATGGTTGGGTACAGTGGCCTTTTCCTTTGTTGCTTCCTCCACTTTGCCCTGAGCCACGCCGGCGGCAGCCTCGGCTGCGCTGCCCTCGAAATTGTAAGGGGTTATTCCCTGGTTTTTGAGGATCCCTACGATATCCCCACAATAATCTTTCCCGACTACTGCTGTAACTCCTTTTTCGGTCAAAAATCCCCCCAGCAATTTCCCGGCCTTGCCTTTTTCGTCCTTAAGCGGATTGTCGATGGCCTCGATGAAATTGCCTTTTGCATCGAAAATCAGAAAATAGGGGGCCAGGGCTGCCAGATCGCTTACCGCCGCCTCCGGGCTTTTTTCCTTGGTCGCAACGCAAATTTTCCCTTTCTGCTCGGCAACGGCCAGACCAGATGCCAGAAATAAAGCTACCAGCATTACAGAGATTACCTTTTTCATCTTTGTTTCCTCCTTTTATTTATTTGGGTTGTAAAATCTTTTTGACCGCTTCCTCTGCGCTGCCTTTGAAGGAAACGGCTTTTATCCCCTTGCCTTTCATGACTTCAACAATTTGACCACCAAATTCTTCGGCCACGACAACTGTTACTCCCTTGTTCCCAAGCAACTCGGCGACTGATTTTCCCGCACCCTCTTTGTCCTTGTAAGGATTTTCAATTGCTTCGGTCATTTTTCCTTTTCCGTCAAAAAAAAGGAAAAAAGGAGCAAGCCCTGCCTGCTTACTTACCGCAGCCGATGGAGTTTTATCATTTGCGGCCACGGCTATTTTCGCTTTCTCCCCTGCAAACGCCAACATCGCCACCACCAACATGACCAGGACCACTACTAGAGAAATTCCTTTTTTCATCGTAACTACCACCTCCTATCTGGTTTTTTATGAGCTTGGAAAGTCCTTTTTATCGACTTCACCCATTCTTCTCCTACACATGCCTCAACGCCTTGATAGGCTCCATGCGCGAGGCTTTGAGTGCAGGCTGCAGACTACCCAGCACGGAGATCAGGATGACGATGCCGGATACAACCAGGACATCGACCGGAGCGATCGTCGCCTTCAAAAGGAGCCCTTTCTGCCTGCCGAAATCAAAAGTGATACCGTAGAGGTTTAGTCCCAAAATAAGTCCTAACCCGATCAAATCGCCTACGATCACTCCCATGGCTCCAAGCGAGAAGCCCTCCATCACAAACATGGCCAGGATCTTTCCAGGCAGAGTGCCGATGGCAGCGATCGTCCCGATCTCTCTGACTCTTTCATAAACCGCCATGATCATGACGTTCATAATACTAACCAGGACAACGGCGATCAGCATGATCTTAATGAAAATCGTCATTACGTCGATCATCCGTGCAATATTGTAGAAAGGAGAGAGCTTTTCCCAGGTACTAACTTCAAAAATAGGCATACCTTTCTGATTCAATTCCTTTCCCAGGAGCCCTTCAAGCTTTTTAGTAAACGAAGCAAGAGAGCTGAAATCCTTGAGCCGAATAGCCACTTCGCTGATCTCCACCTCCGTCATTCGCAGAAGTTCCATGGCGTCTTCCATGTGGACATAACCGTCCCGGCCCCCTGGCCCCTGGGCGCTCTCGAGGATGCCACCCAATTTAAACTGTTTCCCGTTCACCGACCCGTCCTTGTTGGTAGTCACGATGACGATCGTGTCCCCGGGTTTGACCTTCATCCCGACCGCGAGGAGTTCCGGGACGAGGATCTCTCCCTTTTTTAATCCCTTCTCTCCCTTTATGATTCGGGACTCCAGGAGAGGCACGGTTTTGAATTCCTGGTCCGGGTAGACCCCGTTCAACCGTATGCTCGTCGTCTCCACAAAAGTGCTGAACATACCCCCGAATCGGATTCTCGGCGAATAGGACTCAACCTCGGGTAGGCTCTTGAGCGTATCCTCTAGTATCTTGTAGGGCCTCGGCATCAGGTTCATGGTCAGCGGAAGGCTTTCCACGGCTGCCATGTATCCCCTCCGGTGGACTTGCAGGTGTCCGAGAGAGGAGTCAGTAATCTGGGCGATCATCATGTTCTTGAAGGAGCCGGAGACGCCGATAAATCCCAGGACGAAAACGACCCCGATGGTGATGAGAGAGGCGGTTAATAGTGTTCTTCTTTTGTACCGAAGCAAGTTACGGATGGCAATTTTAAAGAGGTTACCCATTGTTCTTCCCTCCCTGAGTTTTTTTCCCGACCAGCACCCCGTCTTCCAGCGAGTAGATGACCTCCGCCTCGCCGACAATCTTCTGATCATGGGTTGAGAAGACGAAGGTCGTCTTCATTTGATCCTTCATCTTTTTCATAAGATTAATGACCGTAAAGGCGGTCGCATGGTCGAGGTTCGCCGTCGGCTCATCGGCCAGCACCAATTCGGGATTAGTCACCAAAGCTCGCGCTACGGCCACCCTTTGCTTCTGCCCTCCCGAAATCTGGTCGGGATATTTATCCTTCTGCTCGATCATCCCGACAGCCTCCAGGAGTGTGAGGACTCTCTTCCTTCTCTCGCTTGCCGCGATCTTTTGGACCATCAGAAGGGGGTATTCGATATTTTCGAAAACGGTTAGAACCGGAATCAGGTTGAAATCCTGGAAGATGAACCCTAAATGGTTTCCCCTGAAGGAAGCGCTCTGCTTACGGTCGAGATGAAGGACATCCTCGCCAGCGACCCTTAAATTCCCCTCCGTTGGCTTATCGAGGCAACCAATCAGATTCAAAAGGGTTGTCTTCCCGCTCCCTGAAGGCCCGACAAAAGAAACAAAGGAGGCAGGCTCTATTTCAAAGCTGACTCCTTTCAATGCTCTAATTGCTATCTCACCAACCTGGTAATCCTTACTAATATTCTCTGCCACAATGAGTTCCATATGATCTCCTTTCAAATATTCCTTTTTTTACCGAGGGAATCCCTTCCATACTCCCCTGCGTGTGCCCGCATCCATTCCAAATCCTGACTCTATTCCCAACAAACAGTCCTCAGGAAGTTGTTCCAATTGCTCTTTCGTGAAGATTGACCTGGCTTTCATCTGGAAAGAAAATACAAGATTGCCAAGTTTCGCCTGGAGTTCTGAACTCTTCTTTTGCCGGTCAAGAAGGATCTTAGGTCGAACATTCGGGTCCCGGACTAAATAGCGAAATTCAAGCCTTAAAACTATGAGATCCCTTCTCAGAGGCATAGCTTCTGCCATGTAGGCATGCTGAATGGCTTCAAGAGCCTTTGCCTGTTCCTCGGTGAGGATGGGTGGTTGCCCGCATACGCCCTCTTCCCCCATCTTCAAAATCGCCTTGTTTTGTTTGGGAAAAGAGGGTTGAGCCAGCAAGGGCTGAATG
>JBAVGF010000221.1:0-26536 GCA_049684675.1 Thermodesulfobacteriota bacterium
CTCCGGATGATCTCTGAAACCTTGAGTCCCACTTGCTTCCCAATCGCTTTGAGCCTCTTATGCTGGACATCTCCCAAATAGATGTTGGTCCTTTTCATGGTACGCCCCCTTGCAACTTTGAATACCTCAAACATACACCGACGTTATTACTCCGTCAAGTTTTTTCGGGTTCCATTGGGCAAAAATGCCGATAGAAAACTTCAATTATGGAACTCACCTATCATGAACACTACTGTAGCCCTCCGAGAAGGAATCTACCCTTCGACGTTCCTCAGTCTAAGGCATAGGGTTTGCTCGAGGTTGATGCTGGGCGGCGCTTTGATCTCCACCCTAAGGCGCGGAGTTTGGCGCAGTCGAAGTATCAATATTCAGTGGTCAAGAGCGAGGGAGGGACCGAAATGATCCTGCCTTTTCATGTTTGATAGGGCCTACTGGCTATAGAAATACGGTCTTTCCGGCTATAAAATACAGTCTTCACAGTATTTGAATTTCGGCGTACTTTGATATCCTGAATCTAAGAGAGAACTGAGCAGTTTTCTTCATTTCCTCCTCCTTGGGCTGAGAACCCCCCTTCTCAGCCCTTTTTGTCTGATTTTTTGGCATTGCTTTTGTCGCTTATTTATGCTATATAATTATCAAGAAATGAGACGAATCGGATTTGGAAACCCGCAAGAATCCTGAAAAGGATTCAAACCGGAGAGAACAAAGCAAAGAAAGGGGAAACCCTTCAATGCGTAGGCTCTATGGCTAAAGCGGACTTCTGATGAAGTGAAGAGGGTGGTTGCTCCAAAAAGAGGACACACACCAAAGGCCGACGTAAGGTCGGCCTTTTCATTTTCTGCCGTGTTTGAGATATGTTTCCGAAGAGCGGGGGCGGGGTCAGAGAGGGTCCTGCTTTTTTGTTGCTCCAAAGAGACCCTTTTCACCGAGGATAGAAAGGGAGTTACAATTTGCTCAATTGTTGATAATCCTGAGGAGTGAATTGGCTGAACTGATCGTATTAGGTTCCGGGACAGGTATTCCCTCTTTAAGGAGAGGTTCTCCGGGCTTTTTGGTTCTTTCGGATAACTCGACCTTGCTGATCGACAGCGGGTCTGGAACATTGAGAAGGATGTTGGACGTCAGCATGACTTACCGAGATATCGACCTTCTCCTCTACACCCACATCCACCCGGATCACGTTTCCGATCTTGTTCCCATTCTTTTCGCATGTAAGTACGGAGATCTTCCGCGCGAAAAAGAATTATTGTGCATTGGAGGGCACGGTTTCAAATCTTATTTTGAAAAATTGAGGAGCGTTTATGGTCCCTGGATCGCCGCTCAATCCTATCAATTCACCGTCAAAGAGATTTCTCAAGAAGCCCTGGCCTACCGGGACTTGAAGATCTTATCGAAACCCATGGCTCATATCTCTGAAAGTGTCGGGTATCGTATCGAGTTTAAAGATGGAAAATCAATGGCTCTTTCAGGTGACACGGATTATTGCCAAAATATTATTGATCTGGCGTTCGGAGTAGATCTCCTTGTCTTGGAGTGCTCCTTCCCCGACGGGAAAAAAGTGGAAGGCCATCTCACCCCTTCGCTGGCCGGAAGAATTGCAGTGGAATCACATTGTCAAAAACTCCTCCTCACCCATCTCTATCCGGTTTGCGACCAATCTGATATCATCAGTCAGTGTAAGCAGGTCTATCCAGGACAAATCATTTTGGCAGAGGATCTGATGAGGATTCAGATTTAGACTTTTTGGACTTTTTGGAATGATTTGACAATCCCTCTCTTTTATGGGATATTACTCGTTTAGGAGAAAAATCTTGAAAAGAAACAAGGTCTTATTACTTCTTTCCATCTTTTTTCTATTTGCCTTTGTGCCTGCGATCCAAAGCCAGGAAAAGGCACCCGTCTTTACCATCGAAGTAGATGCAATCATCAACCCTGCTACCGCCAAATTCATTCTTGATTCAATAGACGAGGCCACGCAACAAGGGGCCCAATGTCTAATCATCAAATTGGATACTCCCGGCGGGCTATTGGAATCGACGAGAATAATCGTCAAAAAGGAACTCGCCTCCACTATCCCGATCATTGTTTATGTTGCTCCAGGTGGAGCACGGGCGGCCTCTGCTGGGGTATTTGTCACCATGGCTGCGCACCTCGCTGTCATGGCTCCTGGTACTCATATCGGAGCAGCCCACCCCGTCACAATGGGAGGAGAAGGAAAAGAAAGCAAAACGATGACGGAAAAGATCGTCAACGACACGGTTGCCTTCATCAAGAATATTGCTAAGATTCGAGGGAGAAATGTGGATTGGGCTGAAAAGGCGGTGACGAAGAGCGTTTCCATTACTGAGGAGGAAGCAGTCAAACTCAATGTTGTTGATCTCATTGCTCCGGATATTCCAACCCTTCTCGACAAGGTTGATGGAAGAGTTATTAAGTTCGACGGAGTTGCTCGAACCCTTCACACGAAGGGAGTTCAGCCTCAAGCCATTGAGATGAGCTGGCGTGATCGACTTCTGGATATTATCTCTAATCCTACAATCGCTTATATCCTTCTCATGTTGGGAATTTATGGCATCTTCTTTGAACTTTCGAGTCCTGGGGCCATTCTGCCAGGGGTGGTGGGCGGAATCTTCCTTATTCTTGCATTCTACGCATTACAGATGCTTCCGGTCAATTACGCCGGTTTGGCATTGATCTTTTTTGCCATCATTCTCTTTATTGCGGAGATAAAAGTCATGAGTCATGGATTGTTAGCGGTCGGTGGCGTCATCTCTCTTTTCTTAGGTTCCATGATGTTATTTCAAAGTCCGGTCGAATATATGAGGGTTTCTCTGAGTGTGATTATACCCGCAGTCCTGGTCAGCGCAGCATTCTTCATTTTTGCAGTAACCAAGGCCATCAATGCTCGCTTGAAAAAACCGACCACAGGGATGGAAGGCCTTATCGGAGAAGTCGGAATCGCTTCCACACCGATTGCCCTTGAAGGGAAAGTTTCTATTCATGGAGAGTTCTGGAATGCCGCCAGTGACCAAAATATCGAGGAAGGAGTGAAAGTTCAGGTTATCGGGGTGGCAAATCTAAGGCTTAAGGTCAAAAAAATTGAATAAGGAGGGAATCGTATGGGTATGACAGGTTTACCGTCGGGCTTTGTATTTTTGATTATCTTTATACTCATTCTGGCTGCGTCAGCGATCAAGATTCTGAGGGAATATGAGCGGGGGGTTATCTTCCGTTTGGGAAGGCTGATCGGCGCCAAGGGGCCGGGTATTATCTTCATCATTCCCGGAATTGACAAGCTTCTGAGGATTAGTCTGAGATTGGTCACATTGGACATCCCGCCCCAGGATGTCATCACCCGTGACAATATATCCATTAAAGTGAATGCCGTCGTCTACTTTCGCGTCCTGGACCCCAATAAGGCGGTCGTCGAGGTGGAGAATTATCTTTATGCCACTTCCCAATTGGCCCAAACCACACTTCGGAGCGTCGTGGGGCAGGCGGATTTGGATGAGTTGCTCTCCCAGAGAGACAAAATCAACTTGAAACTCCAAGATATCTTAGATAAACACACAGAACCATGGGGAATCAAGGTCTCTCTGGTGGAAACCAAACAGGTAGATCTGCCGGAGAATATGCAAAGGGCCATTGCAAAACAGGCAGAAGCAGAAAGGGAGAAGAGAGCCAAAATCATCCATGCCGAGGGTGAATTCCAGGCTGCAGAAAAATTGACTCAGGCTGCAAATGTGATCAGTGTCAATCCCACAGCTCTCCAGCTAAGGTTTCTTCAGACCTTAGCGGAGATCTCCACGGAGAAGAACTCCACCACTATCTTCCCCGTGCCGATTGATATCATCAGCCCTTTTCTGAAGAAGTAGATAGAATTAGCCAAAAAGTCGGAGGCTTGAGGTTTAAGGAAGGAATGAAAGTTTCTGCCTTAAGCTTTAAGCCTCAAACCTCAACCCTTACCTTTTGTACCCCACTGGCATAATCAACAAGGGCTCGTGTTTGGGAAGAAGACCCGCTACTTTTGAGACATCCAGATCAATAAATGCTCCTACGATCCCGGCCCCCAATCCCAAGGCTTCTGCCTGGAGAAATAGATTTTGGGCCACATGCCCTACCTCGATGAGGGCATATCGAATCCCTCTTTCACCATACTTGCCAGTGATCCTTTTATATTCAGCCGTGATGATAAAGAGAACGGGTGCCTTAGCCATCCACATCTGAGACAAGGAAGCGGATGCAATCTCTCTTCGACGATCTCCCTTTGAGATCATTGAGACTGACTGTTCCTTCGGTAAATAGTGATAAACGCCCGCCTCTATTTTTTCAACTCCATTCTCTCCAATAAGGATGTAAATATCTAAGGGATACAGAGCGCCTCCAGAAGGTGCCGCTCTTCTCCCTGTGGTGGGTTCCGTGATCCCCTGTGCAGCCCAGAGGAGTTGCGAAAGATGATTAAGGGAGAGGCTTCCTTCCCTAAAATCCCGAATGGTGCGTCTCTCCTTGATCGCTTTCTCCAGAGAGACCTTCCCATCCGAAGAAGGTTTGGTGAGCGAGATAAGGGCATGGGCATTCTTTGTCTCCGACAATCCTATTGCCGCGAATAAAAAAAGAATCATTCCTATCCATTTCTCAAGCATTTTTCCCCTCCCTCTTCCTAAGGTCCTTCTCTTTTCTTAGGTGATAATCCATTTGGCTCCATATGCCGTGGAGCATTTGAACTTCTCTTTCATCCATTTGGCTTCTTCCAAGAAGCCGCCTAAGCGCCCGCGCCATTCTTTCTGGATATTTAGATTCCAGGAACCCGATTTGGATAAGCGTCTTTTCCATATGTTCAAACATTTTTTCCAACTGCTCCGCCTGAGCTAATTGGACAGGCTTCTTCGGAATCTCAGTCGAGGCTTGAAATAACTCGTAGCAGACCACCATCACGGCTTGTGCGACGTTGAGGGATGGGAAGGATTCCGTGGAATGGATCCTCGCATAGAGATGACAGAGAGACAATTCCTCATTGGTCAATCCCTCTTTTTCCGAACCAAAGGCCAGGCCAATCAAATTCTTCTGTGAGAGGGGAATAAGCTTCTTTGCCAAGGATTCCGGGGTCAGATCCGGGCACCTCCTTTTTCCTCCGCGTGAAGTTGTTCCCACCACGCATCCCATTTCAGAGATCGCCTCTCGTAATGTAAAATACTCCTCTGCTCTTTCCAGAATATCTTCAGCTCCTGAGGCTAATTTATAGGCGTTCGCATGGAGAGGAGAAGATCCGTTGACGACGATCAATCGGGCCAACCCCATATTCTTCATCGCCCTGGCCACGGAACCGATGTTTTCGGGGAATTTGGGCCTGACCAAAATGATCGATATGGAATCAAGATTCATCTTTCGCTTCATGAATATTATTATAGCGATGAAAATTAGCCTTGACTATCAATTTTTTTTATCTTAATTAAACTCCATAAATTTTCTCATCCCGAGGAAAGGACGGTGACGAAGGCGAAAATCCCTTTTTTTGATCTGTCGGCCCAGTTTAAGTCCATTGAAGATGAAATTAAGTCTGCCATGGATGAAGTCTTTCAGAACCAACAATTCATCCTTGGATCTAAAGTGCAGGCCCTTGAGGAAACCATCGCTCAATACTGCCGGACCCGATATGCTATAGGCGTAGCCTCTGGCTCAGACGCCCTGCTCTTAGCCCTAATGGCCTTGGGAATCGGGGCGGGCGATGAGGTCCTTCTTCCTCCTTTCACTTTCTTTGCGACGGCAGGTTCTGTCTCTCGCCTCGGAGCCACGCCTGTCTTTGTGGATATCGATCGAGAGACTTATAACATTGACCCCTCCAAGATCGAGGAGAAGATTACGTCGAAAACAAAAGCCATCCTTCCTGTTCATCTCTTTGGACAATGTGCAGACATGAATCCTCTTCTTAAGATAGCCCAAAAGAAGAAACTTTTTGTCATTGAAGATGCGGCCCAGGCATTGGGAGCTGAGTATAAGCCGAACGCCGGATCCCAGGGGCGCCGGGCCGGGCAGATAGGCGACCTTGGATGTTTTTCTTTTTACCCTACGAAGAACCTGGGTGCCTTCGGAGATGCGGGAATGGTCGTGACGGATAACCCTGCTTTGGCGGAGAAGGTGAGGCTGCTGAGGGTCCACGGAAGTCAACCCAAATACTTCCATAAGACGATTGGAATCAACAGTCGTCTCGATACGATTCAAGCCGCCATTCTATTCGTAAAATTCAAGTACTTGGAGAAATGGACTGCAGAGAGACAAAAGAATGCTGAAAGGTATCAGGGATTATTCCAAAATCTTCTCTCTTCTATAAAAGGCCTTAAGCTCCCGACCATTCAATATCAGAACCGTCATATCTTCCATCAGTATGTGATCCGTGTTCCAGAAAGAGATCGACTGAGAAAATTCCTGACAGAAAAAGGGATCGGCACGGACATCTATTATCCGGTGCCCCTTCACTTGCAGGAATGTTACTCGTATTTGAAATATCGCCAAGGAGATCTTCCAAATTCCGAAAAGGCCTCCGAAGAGGTTTTAGCTCTTCCTGTTTATCCTGAGCTAACAGAAGATCAACAGAAGGGGGTCGTTGACGGAATCAAGGCGTTCTATCGAAGAGCAGGGGCCAAGGGGTCAAGTGGTCAAGGTGTCGAGTGAAATACCTAATGAGAAGAATTACTTGAACCCTTGAACCCTCGAATCCTTGAACCCACTTTAGAATCGAGGAAAGGAGCTATGGAGTTTTTAGAGAAGGCTAACCAACTCATTCAAAAGATCAGCCAAAAAAAAGCCTTGATCGGGATCATCGGGATGGGATATGTTGGCCTCCCTCTGGTTTTAAGGTTTTGCGAAGAAGATTTCAGAGTTTTAGGATTCGATATCGATCCTAAAAAAGTCGCTACACTGAAGAGAGGGAAGAGCTACTTGAAATCCATACCCTCCTCTCGGATTTCCCAATTTATCCGGAGTGGTCATTTAGATGTGACGAATGATTTTTCTCGTCTTGATAAACCCGATTGTATCTTGATTTGCGTTCCTACTCCCTTGACTGAAAAAATGGAGCCGGATCTCCAATATATAGAAAAAACAACCGAAGCCACTCTCCAGAATCTGAGGAAAGGTCAGCTGATTGTTTTGGAAAGTACTACTTATCCCGGAACCACTGAAGAGCTGATTCTTCCCCGATTGGAATCGAGTGGCTTGAAGGTTGGAAAAGATTTCTTTCTGGCCTTTTCCCCGGAGAGGGAGGATCCAGGAAATAAGCGATTTACAACCCACCAAATTCCAAAGGTAGTGGCCGGAGTTACTTCATCCTGCCAAAAAGTTGTTACTGCCCTGTACGGTCAGATCATCAAGAAGGTCGTCCCCGTTTCCTCCCCTCGAGTCGCAGAATTGACTAAACTGCTCGAAAATATCTACCGAAGTGTAAATATTGCCCTGGTGAATGAATTGAAAATGTTGGCGGATCGAATGGGGATAGATATCTGGGAGGTCATTGAAGCCGCCAGTACCAAACCTTTCGGGTTTTCTCCTTTTTATCCGGGCCCGGGTATGGGAGGCCATTGTATTCCTATCGATCCCTATTATCTCTCCTGGAAAGCCCGCGAATATGATTTCACAACAAGATTTATTTTCTTGGCAGGAGAAATTAATGTTCACGTTCCTTATTATGTTGTCGGCAAAATTCAAGATGCCCTCAACGCAAGGGGGAAAAGCATAAAGGGAGCAAAAATCCTGATCCTGGGAGTGGCCTATAAAAAAGATGTGGACGACGCCAGGGAATCCCCTGCCCTGGCCATCATGAATCTCCTCCAGAAAAAAGGGGCAGTCATCCTCTACCACGATCCCTATATCCCATCCCTTCCTTCCTTCAGAAAATACTCTTTTAAGTTGAATTCTTCCCCTCTGACAGAACAACTCCTTCGCAGAATCGATGCGGCGGTGGTCGTGACAGACCATAGCATCGATTACCAGCGGATTGTTAAGCTCGCTCCCCTTATCATCGATACCCGGAATGTAACGAAGGGAATGAAAAGATGGAAAAAGAAAATTGTGAAGGCCTAACGGTGACCGCCAATTGCAGGTCTCCGATTCTTCAATCTGCAATCTGCGATTTGCAATCTACAATCAAATTGGGTGGTTTCTCCAGAAACGGTAAAGATAGAGCTGTGCATAGCCTGCATAAGGGCCGAAATGATCCGATACAAACTCCTCCATCGCCTTCTCTCCAGCCTTTCTCTCTTTAAAATAAATCTTTTGTAACCCCTTTTTAATCCAAGTATCCATTGGAAAGGCTTCGAGAAAATCCAAGGAGTAGAGAAGAACACAATCGGCCACCTTCTTTCCTACACCCGGAAGGCCCATCAACTCTTCCCTGGCCTTCTTATAGGGTAACCCTTTCAGCAAGAGGAGTTGGCTCCGATCCATACAGCGGCTGGCGTTCACCAAATAATTTGTCCTAAACCCTGCCCCGGCCGATTCCAGTTGAACCGGACTTCTTATGGATCGGGGTTTAGGAAATCGGTAACCAAGATAGTTTCCCCATACCACTTTCTCCCCCGAGGATCTGCAGACATGTTCGATGATGCAGCGGATATGAGAGACGGCCTTGGCTGAAGAGCACAGGAAAGAGATCAGGCATTCCCACGGATCCTGTCGGATCAATCTCATCCCTCGATACTTTCTTATCGCATGATGAATCACCGGATCTCGATCGATCTCTTTTACTATAGAATCCAAATCTTCATCCAGCCTGAAGAATTGGATCAGAAGAGGTTCCTCACAGCCATCATAGAAAAGGGATTCTCCTCTTTGCCGGAGGGAAAAAATCTGACCCGAGGATTGGAGGATGTAAGTATCTAAGACCTTGGTAAATCGAAAGAACTGACCACATTCTAAGGTATGTTCAAGTGAAAAGTGGGGGATCCGGAGTCGCGCGGTCATTCTTTCTTACCCAATGGAGGCCGAATGATGGCGATCGCATAGGACTCTAAGTCAAAGTACTTTCTTGCAACCCGGTTGACATCCTCTTTCGTTACCTTTTGTATTTCTCTAGGATATTTCTGAAAATGATCAAACCCCAACCCATAAAGTTCGTCGAGGGACACTTGATTGGCTTCTGCCTCATTCGTTTGGAGCCCGATTTCAAAATTACCGATGAGGTACTTCTTAGCCCTGTCCACCTCTCCTTCTGTCAGCCCCTCTTCTCTCACTTTCCTCAGCTCTCTCAGGACTGCTTGAATGGCCCTCTCCAATTTACTTGGGTGGGTTCCCATATAAACTCCGATAAACCCTCGATCCAGATTCGGTTGAGCCATAAAATTCAGCGCATAGGCTAAGCTTTCTTTATCCCTTAACTCACGGAACAGCCTTCCCCCCTGGCCAGACAGCGCAGCCTCCAAAACCCTTAAGGCATCGCTATCCGGATGCTGGAATGAGGCTCCTAAGAATCCGAGGACGAAATGGGCCTGCTGCTTCATCTTGGTGATCTCCGTTTGTCTCTTTTTCTGAAGGGGAGTTTCCTGTAAAATAGAAGGACCATGGAGGGAGCCTCGCTTAACATCTCCAAATCCTTGCTTAACGACAGCAAGGACTCGCCTTTGATCCACGTCTCCCACGACGGTGAGAACCATATTTTCTGGAATGACAATGCGCCGATAGTATTCTTCTAAATCCTTTTGGGTCATTCTCTGAACGGAATCAGCCGTCCCTAAGGTATCCATTCGATAGGGATGTTTTTCGTAAAGAGTCTTTCGAAAGAGTTTAAATACGAGACGGCCCAGATCATCCTCCTGCTGCCGGATCGAAGCCAGGATCAACCTTCTTCTCTTTTCCATCTCTTCCTTGTCGAATGAAGGTTGGCGAATCACCTGTGTCAACAGGCTAAAGGCATCCTCAAAATGTTGGCTTAAAAAAGTAAAGGTGAGACCCAGGCTGTTATACCCAGAAAATCCATTGAGCGAACCCGCCATCCCCTCCACTTTCTTCGTAATCTGAAGACTCCTTTGATTTGTCGTCCCTTTAGTCCACATGACGGCTATGAAATGGTTGATTCCGTTTTGATCCTCTTCTTCAAATCGAACCCCACCCAAGAAAGAAGCCTGAACGGTAACGGCCGGGATGGATGGATTTTCTTTGACGATGAGTCGAATTCCGTTATCGAGTATGGTCTTTGAGACGGTTGCCTTCTTCTCAGCCGATGCCCCGCTGAGTCGCTCCCTCCCCGCGATAGACTCTATGGATGTAATCCTGATGCCTTCAGCCTTTTCAGCGGGCGCCAGGATACTGATGGCCAATCGGTGGCGCTGAAAGTATTTATTTAGGACCTCTTGGATATCCTCATTCTGGAGCAGGGAAATCCTTCTCATATATTCTTTTTCGAATTGAAGATCCCCCGCAATCACTTCATAAAATCCTATCTTCCCGGCTATACCTTGAACCGTCTGGCGACTATAGACGAGATCGCTTTCGATATTTACCTTGACACGGTGGAGTTCCTCCGGTGTCACCCCTTCGATCTTCAACCGATTTACTTCTTCCAGAATGGCTTCGATGGCTTTCTCTACATTCTCAGCCGGGAGGGTCGCACCCATGATAAAGAGTCCCGGGTCTTTAGGGGTATAGGACAGAGCAGAAATGGCGTTGACGAGTCCCTTCTCCAGCTTCACCTTCTGGACCAACCGAGAGGCCTCCCCTCTTCCCAAGATATAGGAGAGGACGTCGAGAGCAGGCGTCTCCGCGTCTTTAGCTGAAGAGATCGGAAGGGCAATTTGCAGGTAGGTTTCCTTAAAATTTCCTTGGGAAACAACCGACCGAACTCCTGCCTGACCGGGTTCTTTCACCCTCTGAGGAAGGCTCTCGGAGCACGGTTCCATCCCTCCGAAGACCTTCCTTACCTTCTCTTCCATCGTCTCAAAATCGAAATCGCCTGCGGCAATGAAGACCATACGGCTCGGTACATACCATGTCTTGAAAAAAGAGACCATCTGATCCCGCGTGATCGCCTTAATCGTCCTCTCGTATCCGGTAACGGGTCTGCGATAAGGGTGCTGCCGATAGAGGGTCGCCATCGTCTGGTTGAAGAGCCTTCGCGAAGGATCATCTTCTCCCCTGCGAATCTCCTCCAAGACCACCTCCCTTTCTCTCTCCAACTCCAATGGATCAAAGGTTGGGTGTCGAACCAAATCGCTCAGAATGTCAAGACCCGTCGCGCTGTAGCGACTGGCGATTGTAACATGGTACACGGTACTATCATAGGAAGTATACGCGTTGATGGTTCCGCCCAAAGACTCAATCTCCTTTGCCATTTCGCGGACCTTTCTTTCCTCAGTCCCTTTAAAGACCATATGCTCGACGAAATGGCACATGCCCGCTTCTTCATCTTTCTCGTCCGCACTACCAGCCTTTACCCAGACCTGAAGGGCAACCACAGGTGTTGCCCGGTTTTCTTCGAGGATCACTTTGACGCCATTCTCCATCGTGAATTGATGAAGTCGGTCTCTTGAGAAAGAGACCTCTGCTCTTCCCAACAAAATCGCGACGACCGACACCATGACCACGAGAAACCATCGCCGGGTTCTCATTCCTTTTTCTGCCTCCGTTCCTGTGAAGAAAATGATATGAGGAAAGGCCCCATAAACAAAGGGCGAACTCCGTATTGGATTGGGATTCGCCCTCTGGAAATAATGTTATTTTACCCGATTCAATTACGACTGCGAGACCTGGTCTCTCCCGGCAGAAAACGCTTTTCTGTTCAGCTCATGGACTTTTGGAGGAAGGTAATTCAGAATCGTCTTTAGCCAGACATCGTCCTTCACCTCAAAGAATTTTGAGATGGCGCCCAGGAGCACTACATTGGCTGCCCGGACATCTCCCAGTTGGAGGGCAATCTCCGTTCCTTTTACCAAATAGAAATTCCCGATTCGTGATCGAATGATTTCAGGGATGTCTCCGGGGTATTTCATCTCCCCCAAATTGACGGCCGGAGGGTTGACTTTATGATCGTTCATGACAATTTTGCCGTTAGGCCTGAGATAGTTAAGCCAGCGGAGTCCTTCCAGTTGCTCAAAGGCGAAGAGGATATCCGCTTCGCCTTGCTTGATGAGAGGGGAATAAACCTTTTTACCGAATCGGAAATGGGAGGTGACGATCCCTCCCCTCATCGCCATTCCGTGGACCTCGCTCTTTTTCACATCATAGCCTGCTTCCATAAAAACTTCAGACATGATGTCACTGGCGAGGATGACCCCCTGTCCCCCCACGCCTGAAACTAATATATTGGTCGTTATTTGATCCATGATTTCACTCCGTCTAAATATGGTTACATGGTTTCAAAACCGAATATGGGTTTTTCTTCCTGGCTCTGGATAGCCTCGAATTTGCAAACCTGATAGCAGAGATGGCATCCCGGGCATAGGCTCGGGTCGATAAATGAGATCCCCTTTCTTTTCTTCCCGTCAGCGGTGATGGCCATCTCCCCTTCCACGATCTGATAAGAAATGGCAGGACAGCCCAGGTTAACGCAAGTCTTACAGCCAATACATTTGGTGGAATCGACCCGAAGAGGTTTGTTATATTTCTTGAAAGCCCTCCGAAGGAGCACACAGGGACCTTCACTGATGACGAGAGAGGGTTGGTCGTTTTCGAGCTCTTCCTTGATCACGCTTTCCGTCTCCTCTAAATTCCAAGGATTCACCTTCCTCGGGTTTTCAATCCCCAGGACCCGCCCCAACTCGGCGAAATCGATTCGATGGGTTTTCTCTCCCCGAATGGTATATCCTGTGGCCGGATGCTCTTGCTGACCTGTCATCCCTGTTGTTCGATTGTCCAAAATGATAATGGTCGCGGAACTCTTGTTGTAGGCGACGTTCATCAGAGGATGAACTCCCCCGTGAAGGAATGTGGAATCCCCGATCACGCCAACGATCTTTCCGCTTCCTTTTTCTCCAAGCGCCTTCGCCATGCCGTGGGCGCTGCCAATGCTCGCCCCCATACAGATGCAGGTATTGATCACATTCAACGGGGGATAAGCTCCTAAGGTGTAACATCCTATGTCGCCGGCAGCATAAACTTTCAATTTCCTTAAGACATGCATCACTCCTCGGTGAGGACATCCAGGACACAGATTGGGCGGCCTCGGAGGAAGCGGTTCTTCAAAGAAAGGCTTGGGGGCCTTAAATTTCTTCCCCAACATCCCTTTCTCAACGAGAGAGGGGTTCAGTTCTCCACAGATGGGAAACAGGTTCTTCCCTCCCTTGGGTTTGAACCCCATTGCCCTGATATTCTCTTCCAGGAAAGGATCCAGCTCTTCAACGACGTAAACCTTCTTCACCTTCTTAAAAAACTCTCCAATCAGGTTTTCGGGCAACGGCCACACCATTCCCAGCTTAAGGTAAGAATAATTTGGAAAAACCTCCTTTGCATATTGGTAAGAAATTCCGGCCGAAATGATCCCGATCGCTGGGTTGTTGATCTCCATTCGATTCCCCTGGAATTGGGCGGCGAACTCCTTCAATTTGAGAAACCGATCCTCGACGACCCTGTGCCGAATTCTTGCAAAAGAAGGCAACATAGTAAATTTTTCCGTCTGTTTTCGGATCTCCGTAGAAACGGGGGGAACAACAGGCTCTCCCAATTCTACAATACCTTTTGCATGGGAAATTCGGGTGACACCCCTTAGCATCACTGGCGTATCAAATTTCTCACTGATCTCAAAACCCATTTTCATAAAGTCCTTTGCTTCTTGGCCATCACTGGGTTCCAGCATCGGAACCTTTGCGAACCTCGCATAATGACGATTATCCTGTTCATTCTGGGAACTATAAAGTTCTGGGTCATCACAGGTGACGAGGACTAAGCCCCCGGTGACACCGACGTACGAAAGTGTCATGAAAGGATCGGCTGCCACATTGACCCCCACATGTTTCATCGATGCCATTGCCCTTGCACCTGCCATAGATGCCCCCAAGGCCACTTCCAATGCCACCTTTTCATTCGGAGACCATTCAGCATAGATTTCCTTGTACTCCCTGGCTATGGTTTCTAAAATTTCCGTACTGGGCGTACCAGGGTAGGCAGCCGCTACCTTCACACCAGCCTCAAAGGCTCCCCTCGCAATGGCTTCATTTCCACTCATTATTTTTTTCATACGTCACCTATTCATTCCGCTCAAAATTGAATTCGTATTTATTGTCACTAATACCACTAATACATAATACAAATTCTTGTCAAGGTATTTATTGAGATTTTCCCTTCCTATTTCTCAAATACGGAGATCTTTCTCAGTACAATATTAGTCATCTCGGACTTTGGGGAAACTTTTATGAAATTCTTGTAGTTTTCGACTGCCTCCTTCGCTTTTCCCAATTTTTCATAACATCGACCCAGTCCCAAATAGGCGTCGGCTAACTGAAAACTCTCTCCCAAATCAATGACTTTTTGATAGGCATTCGCTGCCTTTTCATATTCCTTCTTACCCTCATGAGAGTAGCCGAGACCGTCCATCGCAAATGATCCATAAAGTTTTTCCTTCCCCATTTTTCGGAGAAAGCCTTCATAGGCCTTAATGGCCTCTTCAAACTCACCCAGCCGAAGATAGATGTTCCCCTTGTACAGAATCGCAATTTTCCCGGACGAAGTTCTTGGGAATTTGGTAACGACTTCATCAAATTTCTCCAGGACCGTTTTATATTCTTGAGGAGACCCCTCCCGGTATGGAGAGCTAACCACCCGGTAAGTTTCCACGGCTAAATGAAACATTTGGTAGGCACTATCCTCATTCTTCTTTTCCCACTTTTGAAAGAGGAAGATCAATAAGATAACGGCCAGAACAATGCCCCCCCCTACGGCGATAGACCTGGAATGGTGGGTGATAAAAAGAAAGGCTCTTTCGGTAAGGGTAATGAATTCATCAGGCTTTTTTAACTTCTTCTTTATCATCTTTTTTGCCCTGGTCATCTCAAACCCCCTTTCGTTTACAGCGTTATCATAACTTTTTTTCAAGACCTTGAGAAGAGCCTCTCAACACTCTCTTCTCCCCTATTCGAAGCGTTAGTTTACTCTGATCAAAGTACTCAATCAAAGGGATGGCATATTTTCTTGAGGCCCTGGTCATCTCTTTAAATTGAGGGGTCGTGATTTCTTGATGGCTCTTTAGATAGGCGACCAGTTCCTCCTTCAAATTTTCGAAGGAGACTCGATGGACATAGATTTCACCCTTAATCTTGACCAACACCCCTTCATGCGTGAGATGTTCAAAAATAGCTCGCACCTCTTCCTCTCTTTCAGACCATTCCTCCGACAATTCTTTGGGAGAGGGTGGTTGAAGCCCTCCTTTCAGGACAGATGCCTCCACCCGCTTGACCAAACCCTTTTCATCGGCAGATGAGATTTGGTGGACGGGAAGCCTCAACTTGTCCTTTTCCAGCACCACATCCTTCGACTGGATGAGCTGATTGATGAGGATTTGAAAAAGTTTAATATCCACCTCCGGAGGGAGTTTTGTCCTGAGCTCTTCTTTGGACAATCCGGATTTCATGGGAGATCGCCGATGGAATTCTCCAAGTTGCGCCAGCACCAATTCCCTCAACCCTTGATATTGTCCCTTTTCGATTACTTTTAATTTTTCGGGATCAATGAAGAGAAGATCTCCTTTCTCCGCCATCTTTCTGATGTTCTCCTGGATCTCACCGGGCGACACCTCAACTCGGTTCGATAGGTCTTCCAACGTAATCCCTCCCATTCCTGAGTGCCGGATATGCTGCCGGAGGGCTTGTTCGTTCGTCCCGTCTTTGAGGAGGCTAAGGTCAGCGATCACTGAAGGGGAAAATCTTCTATGTTTGTCCGGATGACTGTCCAGGATAGTTCCCCCGCCTACGGTTTGGATCGCCGCAGAACCGCGGATCACAAAGCGGTCCTGAGGCAACGCCACCACCGGGCGTTCCAGTCTCAACTGGACAAACCCGGCTTCTCCGGGTGATAATTCTTCGCGGTCAAGGAGAAAGACGGATGCATGAGTGAGAGCAGTGCCAATATGAAATCTCGCCTTGGTGCGGTGTTTTAAGGGTCGAGGAGCATCGGGCAAATATTCGAGATAAGCCTCGATAAGCTGCGTAGGTCTGAGGGTATTCGGCCGTATCAGAACGTCCCCTCTTTCGATCGCTGACGTTTCTATTCCCTGAAGGTTCACGGCCGTTCGTTCCCCCGCAACGGCTCTCTCAACACTTCGATTATAGACTTGGAGGTTCCGGACCTTTCCTTCCGTGCCAGAGGGAAGGATTTGAACGGTCTCGCCTAAAGAAAGACTACCGGAAATCATGGTTCCTGTCACGACGGTTCCGAAACCTTTCATGGTGAAGACACGGTCGATCGGCAAACGGAATAATCCATCGGCTGGCCTCCCTTCAATACCCTGTGAGAGGTGATCGAGTGTGGAAGCGAGTTGAGGGATCCCTTGCCCTGTCACGGAGGAAACGGAAAGGATCGGTGCGCCTCTCAGAAAAGTATCCTGGACAATTTCAGACACTTCCTCTTTAACTAACTCTAATAAATCCTCGTCAACCAAGTCGACTTTGGTTAGAACGACTAACCCCTTTTTCACTCCTAAAAGTTTACAAATATCCAAATGCTCTCTCGTCTGGGGCATAACTCCTTCGTCTGCAGCAATGACCAAGGCAACCAGGTCGATCCCCCAAACCCCCCCTACCATATGCTTCACAAACTTTTCATGGCCCGGAACATCGATGATTCCCAGGCGTATCCCGCTGGGTAGGTCTAAAAAAGTGAATCCGAGCTCGATGGTGATCCCTCTTTCCTTTTCCTCCTTGAGTCTATCCGTATCCACGCCCGTAAGGGCTTTTACAAGGGAGGTTTTCCCATGGTCGATGTGTCCGGCAGTCCCAAGAATGACATGTTTCATCAGCCAACCCTACGAAGAATTCTTTCAGGAGTTACCTAAAGATAACAAAAAGCCCTCCATCTTGCAATTCGATCCCATCTCTTCCTCTTATCCCATATTGGGAACGGACAACACGTGATCCCGCCCAAGAAAGACAGGCCTCTTAGAAAGGTCAAGAAGTAATCCGTTCGAAGGAAGCCCAAAACCATTGGGCGGGAGCAACAGACTCTTCTCCACGACAGGAATCTCCTATCATTGCTGCGTGGAACCCATTCTTTTGCCGATCCCGTCTCTGTCTCCACACGATGAGCGGAGCAGTAGGCTTAAGATCAAGGCCAGGAGAGCTGTCCTACCCTCGGATGCAGAGAAATCAATGCTTTTAAGAGTAGCCTTCACCGATGTTTAAATCCTGTGGAAAGAAATGCCCTGGCGTTACGCAGCCCTTCAATTCCTTTATACAATCAAATTCGGGGATAATGGTACTCAAAAAAATACTTTGAGATTTCAATAGGTTATATTTTTGTGGTTTATTACTGCAGAAACACAACATCTTGTGGTCAGAGAGACGGCTTTCGAAACCTCTATGTTCACAACCTGTGAATAGGCCATCTTGCAGATAGCATATGCTCATTTCCTCTCGATAATAAAAAGAGGGGAGGATTCAACTACCTTCTTCCCCTCTTTGTCAAGGTTTATAAGACAGGGTTTAGTTTATTAAGGGCTACTTTACGGCACTCTTTAGCAGGTTACCTGGTTTGAATTTTGCCACTCTCGTGGCAGGAATCCTAATTTCCTTTCCGGTTTGTGGGTTTCTTCCTGTTCTTGCCCTCCTCCTGGCCACAGAGAAAGTCCCAAATCCAGTCAGGGCCAGCTTGTCTCCCTTCCTCAATGCCTTCATCACCGTATTGGTAAATGCATTAAGGGCTTTTTCAGCTGACGCTTTCGAGATTCTGGCCTCCTTTCCTATGCCGGCGATCAACTCCGCCTTCGTCATTTAAATCACCTCCTTTTCCTGGGGGGGAATTATTTTCTGGGATAAAATGGTGTCGGGCTATTCAAAACGATGCCCATCATAGCCCATCGATATTTTAAAAGTCAAGTCTTTATTTTTGAAAATGTAATTTCTTTATCGGTCCGTCTTTCATCGTATAAACGTTGTTCAGTCCGCTTTCCGTTGAAGATGCAGAAGGTCATCGGGGTTGATCTGTAAAATAAAAAAAATTTTACCCTCAATTCCATAGATCTCCTTCTGCAGCCGCTCCAAGACATCCATGGCTCTCTGATGCCTGCCGTATCTTTCTTTGAGATCTCTGAACCTTTCCTCCAATGAGACAATCCGATCGTGCATCACTCGTTTGTCTGCATAATTCACAATTTCCTCTTCAGAGACGCTTGCCGGGTTTCCCTCTTTCTCTAACCAGATATGTTGTGCCACGACCTCCCCTACCCTTTCGTACCCCATTCCTCTTAAGAGCTGAGAGCCCGTCTGGGCGTGATCCTCTTTCGTCTTGAGGCACTCTGTCTTCGCGAGGTCGTGCAGCAAAGAGGCGGCCTCCACCAAAACGACATCGATCCGCTGACCTCTTTTATTTAATTCCGTAGAAATAAAAAGGGCAACCTTCGCCACTTCCAGGCTATGGGCGATAATGTTTTCTAACATTCCATAATCACTCATCAGCCTCAGGCATTCTTCCCTGCTGGGAACCATCTTTCGATACAACTCCTGATCACTTTCTCAAAAAGACTTTTTTCTCCAATGAGTCTCTTTCGCTGGATTCACCTGCTTTTGCTGGATGGCCAAAGGCCACCACGGCCATCAATTCCAAATCCTTACCCGCGCCTACTAACTCTCCCGCTTTCTCCTTATTCTTTAGAATCTCGCCCAACCATACACCTCCTAATCCCATGGAATGAATGGCCAGGAGCATATTTTGAATGCACGCCCCCATTGCCTGGACATCCTTTGTCCTGTCATAAACTCTTGAGTGATCCAAAAAAACCCCGATGCAGATCGGAGCCCCTTGGATGATGGATCGAGAGTGGGTGAGAGCGGCCAAGGGCTCTTTCAACACCGGGTCCCGGATGACGGCAAACTTCCAAGGCTGGTTGTTCTTCCCGGAAGGGGCCCACGCAGCAGATTCAAGAATCTGATTCAGCACCTCATCCGAAACCGGCTCCTCGGTAAACTGACGCACGGACCTTCTCGTTCTGATGGCCTCGATGACTGGGTTCTTAGCTCTTATCTTCTTACCCATGGTTTTATCCGAAAGGGTTTGGTCGCTCCTTATTCAAAATTTCGACCTGAACCTTAACCTTGTGTTGTTAGGAATTCTTTGTTCCATCCTGTTTTTCTTTAAAAGGCAACGACGGCTGGTTTTCGATCTGTTCCAATTTAAAACTGAATTTATCCAATCGTCTTCTGGCTTCTTCAAACTTATTCATGGCATTGAGGAGGTGTTTTCCCACTAACTGAAAGTCCTCTTGAAAACCTCCGATATCTTTTTTCAGACCGGAGAGCAAGGCCTGTATCTTCAGTGCATCCTTCTCGATCTGTAATCCTTTTAAGCCGAGAATAATCACCTGAAGATACGCATAGAAGGAGTTCGGGGAGACCGGGATCACCTTCTTAGTCAGTGCGTAATTCAAGACCCCTTTCTCCTCCCCAAACGACTCATCCTTGGTGATCGTTTCGTAGTAGACATTTTCCGCGGGGATATAGAGCAGAGCGAAATCGTAGGTTCCTTCTTGAGGGAGGATATACTTAGTGGCAATGTCGTCAATGTGTTTCTTCACATCTCTGTAAAAAATCTTCTGGCACACCTTCCTCTCCTCATCGGTCTTGCATTCGACGACTCGTTTGAAATTATCGAGGGGGAACTTGGAATCGATGGGAACAAGCTTTCCGCCTATTCTCACCACCGCATCCACCCTCTCCCCACTCGAGAACGTGTATTGAAGGCTGAAGAATTCGGGTGGTAGAATCTGAGACAACAATTCTCCCAAAAATTGCTCGCCCAATCCTCCTCTCAATTTAGGAGGCCGAAGAATCTCCTGGAGGGTGGCGATGTTCTTTCCTACTTCGTGTATTTGTTCACTGGTCTTGGAAAGCTCTCCGAGCTTTTCACTCACCCTGCTGATCACTTCTCTGGCGCTGTCCAGTCGTTGACCAATCTGCCCGCTGGAGTTCTGAAGCTGTTGGTTCACCAGCTGAAGTTGTTGATTCACCTGTTCATTAATGGTCCTCAACTGTTCGGTGAGGAGAGAAATATTCTTGTTGAGTCCGTCGCCCATCTGTCCTCTGAGTTGTTCCATCTGCTGCTGCATCAAGGCCCACATGGGTTGAGAAGATGAATCTGTTCGGATCTCCTCGAGCCTCCTCCTCCACCTCTGTTCCATCAGGAAAAAGAAAACCGCGACCACAGCCATGATCAAACCCAAAAGCAAATAGACCGCTTGCATTCTTACTCCTTACTGTCACGGATGTTGAATGATGAGATGCCCTTCCACTCTCTTACCAGCAAGGTTCGTAACGAGGACACGCCATGCGCTCTCTTTCTGATGCTCCTCAAAAGGGATGGGAAATTCTACCTTGAGGGGACTTCTTCCTGAGAGAGTGAGAATTCCCTTGAGGCTTCGTGATATTTTAAAGGAAAGCATGAGTGAGGGACTCCCCCCTCCCCATCTGGCCACTGCCCTTACCTTTTCTGTTTGACCTTCACCCTGATGGGGCGGAGGTGAGAAGGAAAAAGAGAACTCCTCTCCACCCCGGGGCGCGATCTTAAACGGAAAAATGATGAATGTCTTTTCGAGGACATTATTTTCTAAACAAATATCATCGGAAGATATTTCCGGAGAGATAGAAACCTTCACTTTGGAGATTCCAGCAATCCCGACCTGATAAGGGGGGGCAACGACGTAGCGATTCCCCAGGTTGGCCTTCAATACCTCGGAAATGAAATGGTCAAATTCCGAAATCTTCTGGCCATTCACAAGAACCTGAATTTGAAAGATGGCGCCTTTACGGAGATCGACTTCCCCCGCGTTGGAGAGGGTGATCATCAGTTCTAAGTCCTCTGTCAAATCCAAATCCTCCACCATGATGTCCGGTCCAACAGGGGGCCCGTCCAATATTTTCTTCAGGTTGTTACGCTCTTCATCGGGCTCCTTCCCCTCATTAGTAACCTCGACACGGGCAAGAATTTCATGGCGGCCGAAAAGGGTTACGGGAGTGGAGAACGTAACGCTTCCCTTTGGTGGAAGAAAGGGCTGATCAGAAAAACTCTCCAATGGATAACTCCCCCTGGGGAGTCCATCAACAAATATCTTCAGACTCCCAACCTTCAGGGGAAGTGGGCTATTTCCGGTGTTGGCAATGGTCACTGACAATTTTCTCTGGGGGTTGAGAAAAATATCTGTAATGCGAAGGTCGGAAAGGAGGGGGTTGGTCTCCGATTTTTCTTTTCCTAAAACTTTAGGAAAAACATTACTCAATTTATTTTCTTCAACCGTCTTCTCTTCCTTATCCAGAACGGCCCGGACCTCGTGCCTACCGGCCAACTCAACCGGAGTGGTGTAGCGGGAAGTACCTCCTGGCTCAAGAAAGCTCTGATCCGGAAGGGTCCTAAGAGAGTCTTTCCATTTCAAAAGACCATCCACGTAAATCGCCAAACTCCCAGCACCATACGGAGCTGGCCCCTTCCCGATATTCGAAATCACCACCTCCACCCTCCCCTTTTCGCTTAAAGAGAGATCTAAAATAGTGAGGTCGGGGAGGAGAACAGGCTGGGGTGGAACAGGTGGGGGAGAAGAAGGCTGGGTGGCGACGTGTGCTGTACAACTGAAAAGAAAGATGACTAAGCCGAAAATCGTAATCGCCCCCTTAAACATGGGATAAATTTAACCTCCTCGCAAACCAAAATAACGCAACAGACAGTGAAATGCAAGGAGTTTTCTCTTCTAAATCTTGACACCTATTGTTTAAAATTGTATTTCTCTTGTGTGGTTAGAAAACGTTTAGGCGGGGAAGGACAATGTCTGTCTCCGAACCTTCAATGAGTCAATCCTAGGAGAAACATGAAAGACTTTATCGATCTCAGAAGCGATACCGTGACCAAACCCACGCCTGCCATGAGAAAAGCGATGGCAGAAGCACAGGTGGGTGATGATGTCTTTGGAGAAGACCCTACTGTAAACCTCCTCCAGGAAAAGGTGGCCAATCTACTTGGGAAAGAGGCTGCCCTCTTCGTCCCCTCAGGGACGATGGGAAACCAGCTCTCCATCAAATCCCATACAGAACCCGGTGATGAAGTGATCATCGAATCTTCTTCTCATCCTTATAATTTTGAAGGGGGAGCGGGAGCCGCCCTTTCGGGTATCCAATTTCAGTGCTTAAGAGGTGTCCGAGGTATTCTCGACGCTTCTCAGATCGAAGAAGCTATCAGACCTGCTGATCATCACTTTCCTGTCACAAAACTGGTCTGCCTCGAAAACACCCACAACCGCGGTGGTGGCTCCATCTTTCCTCTTGAAAAAATGGCAGAGATCTATCGATTGGCCAAATCAAAAGGGCTTCTTGTTCATCTCGATGGGGCCAGGCTTTGGAACGCTTCGCTTGCCACAGGAATTAAACCCCATGAATATGCTCAATGGGCAGACTCCGTATCGGTCTGCCTTTCCAAAGGATTGGGGGCTCCCATTGGCTCCTTGGTCGCAGGCCCCAAACCGTTTATCGATCGCGTTCATCGGTTTCGAAAAATGTTCGGCGGTGGAATGCGTCAGGTAGGAATCATTGCTGCCGCCGGGATTTATGCTTTAGACCACCACTTCGAACGCCTGAAAGAAGACCACCAGAATGCAAAGCGCCTGGGGGTGGGTTTGAAGGAATTTAAAGGAGTCTCCATTGACCCAAGACACGTGGAAACGAACATTGTGATTTTCGATGTCGCCAATACAAGGGTGACAGCTCTCCAGGTGGCTGAGATGATGAAGAAGGAAAGTATCCTCATCCATGCTATTGGCAAGACCCAAATCCGCCTGGTCACCCATCTGGATGTCACCGCTCAAGATATTGAGAAGGCTTTAAAAGCTTTCAAAAAAGCATTAGGGCAAAAAGAATAGTAAGTTCGGGTAACAACAACACAATGTTAATGTTAAAGTAAAGGTTGAAGTTTAGCTCAAAATTATAAGATATCCTAAATCATAGATCCCGAAATAGATCGGTTCAGAATGACGCATCCAACGAATTTCAAATGCCCTTGGCCAGACAAGGTTTGGTTACGCTTTACTTACTATGGACAAAACGAGATGCTGACCCAGGTTCAACATGACACCTAAGAGATTGCCGCGCTTCCTCCGGTCGCTCGCAATGACAAGGAAGGGGTTTTGACAAAGCCTCTCGATAGGGGGAAAGTGACCCAACAAGGAGAAAATCATGTCTTGGAAATTGGCGGTCGTGCCTGAACGATGTTCGGGATGTAAGATTTGTGAATTGGTCTGTTCGATTAGTCGTTTCGGTGTGAACAACCCTAAAAAGAGTGCCATTCGGGTGATGGTAGTTTACCCTCACCCGATCATACGGATGCCCATTGTCTGTCGACAATGCAAGGTTGCCAAATGCATGGAGAACTGTCCAACTGGAGCCATCACAACGAAGGACGGTATCTATGATATTGACAGTGAAAAGTGCATCTCCTGTCAACAATGCGTGACCTCCTGTCCTTTTGGTGCTGTCTTCCTTCACGAGGAGATCGAAACGCCTTTTAAATGTAATCTCTGTAACGGAAATCCACGCTGTGTGGAGGCCTGCCCCAAGAATGCACTCCTCTTTTTACCTGAACATGTTTTGGGTCAGGCCCAGAGGATGACCAGCGTTTTAAAATATGTGCACATGAAAGAAGTGGAGTATGTGGAAAAGGGGGAAAGGAAGGTTTTGAGATATGCCGACATCGAAAAGGGAAAAGCGGAAGATTAAAGGAGGATATTTCTGGAAGATCCTCTGGGTCGATCTTGATCGTGAAGAGGCAAAGTCTTTAGAATTTGATGAAGCCTTTGCCTCGAAATATATCGGCGGAAGGGGATTCGGGGCCAAACTGGTTTGGGATCAGCTCCAGAAGGGAACCATCGATCCTCTCGGCCCAGAAAATCTCTTGGTGATCTCTCCCGGACCTCTGGCTGGTCTTTACCTTCCTGCCTCCGGGAAAACATCTTTTGTCTCCATTTCTCCCGAAACGGGGATTTACGGTGATTCGAGCATGGGAGGGTCTTTTGGCGCAGAACTCCGACAGGCCGGTTTTGATGCCTTTGCGATATCAGGAAAGGCCAGATCACTTTCTTATCTCTGGATCGA
Organism: Thermodesulfobacteriota bacterium; assembly: GCA_049684675.1. Taxonomy (GTDB): domain Bacteria; phylum Desulfobacterota; class BSN033; order BSN033; family UBA1163; genus UBA1163. The sequence continues at coordinate 24,252 of JBAVGF010000221.1, forward strand.
TAATGGGGAAGTTAAAATCATTGCAAATGAGAAACTGAAAGGAAAAGGAAGTCTGGAGACCGAAGGGATGATCAAGGAGGATCTGAAGGATGAACATATTAAGGTAGCCACCATCGGTCCTGCGGGAGAAAATCGGGTCCGATATGCCTGTGTCACCTCAGATTGGGGAAGAAACTCTGGAAGGACTGGCATCGGCGCGGTCATGGGATCAAAAAATCTAAAGGCTGTCGCTGTACGGGGTTCCAAAGACCTCCCTGTCTTCGATCTTCCAAGACTGCAAAAAGCTTCAGAGGCCTCTTTCCAAAGTCTGAGAGAGAACAAGAATTTCAACTTCTGGCAGGAACAGGGCCTCATGTCCGTCATCGATTATGTCAACGAAGCCGGCGTCATGCCAACCTATAATTTCAGAGAGGGCGTCTTCGAGCATGCCAAGAAGATCAACGGCTATGAAATGCTTTCAAAATACAAAATCGGTGACACCTCCTGCTTTGCCTGCCCCATGGCCTGCGGGAATGTCTGTCTGGTGAAAGAAGGAAAATACCGGGGGACAGTGGTGGAAGGACCGGAGTATGAAACGGCTTGCATGTTTGGCCCCAATATCGGAGTCCAAAACTTTGCCGCCATTCTGAAGGCAAATCAACTCTGTGATGAGCTCGGAATCGACACGATCACTGCCGGAAACCTGATCGGAGTGCTTATGGAGGCGCAGGAGACCGGCCTTCTTTCGGAAAAAGACCTCGATGGCCTCAATTTCAAATGGGGAGCCGAAGAGACCATCTTAGACACGGTTCATCGCATCGCCCACCGGAAAGGAATCGGGAATATTCTCGCTGAGGGGAGCCTCGGGGTGATCAAACAGTGGCCCCAATTGAAGCCTATCATCTCACAGGTGAAAGGGCTAGAGCAATCCGCCTACGATGCACGAATTGCAATCTCTATGGCATTGGGATATGCCACCTCGGATATCGGAGCCCATCATGCGCGGGCCTGGACAATTGCAAAGGAGTTGGAGATGGGAATGGATTGGCCCTTGGAAAAGAAGGCCGATCTGGTGATTTACCACCAGACACTTCGGCCCCTGTTCGACATGCTGGGAGTCTGCCGGTTGCCCTGGATCGAGTTAGGCTTTGATGAACATCGGTATGCAGAATTCTATTCGGCCGTTACAGGCGTCGAGAAGACATTGGATGAGCTTCTACAACGGTCTATGGATCTTTATGACCTTACCCGGGCCATCAATATGAAATTTGGCATTTCCCGGAAGGATGATTATCCTCCTGAAAGGGTCTTCACCTTACCGATGACAGAAGGGCCGCATGCTGGGAAGATCTTAAAACGCGAAGATTACGAGGCCATCCTCGATATCTATTACGAGAAAAGGGGGTGGACCAAAGAGGGCTTGGTTGATAAGAAGAAGATTGCGGGGTTTAATGATCCACTGATTTCAACCTAGAGCGAAATTCCAAATTTCAAAATCCAAATGTCAAATGAATGTCAAAGTTCAAATTCCAAATATTTCTGACATTTGAACTTTGGATTTGATTTGAACTTTGAACTTTGGCATTTGAAATTTCAGCCATCCCCATATGCTTCGGGGACTTGAGAGAGAGTATGTCTAACCCGATCGTTGTCTTTGTTACGTGTGGGTCTGAAGAGGAGGCGCTGAAGATTGCGAATGCCCTGGTGGAGAGTCGTCTGGCCGCCTGCGTCAACGTTGTCGCTCCAATTCGTTCTATCTATCGATGGGAGGGAAGGATCTGGGACGAAAAAGAATGGTTGTTGATCATCAAGACACAAAAAAATAGGTTTGAGGAGTTGGAGAAAAAAATCAAATCCCTTCACTCTTATTCGGTTCCTGAGATCGTCAGCGTTCCCATTGTAGAAGGTTCTTCGTCTTACCTCAACTGGATCAGTGAAAACACAAAATAATATTTGAAGGGTTCAAGGATTTAAGGGGTCAGGGGTTCGAGTAAAAACCAAAAGAATAATGCAAAAGATAGAAAATGGAGCCTCGACCTCTTCAACCCTTAAATAAGGCTTGGTTTCCTGAGATGATAGTCCGTGTTTTGCTCAAAAGTGTAGGCCACCCTTAAGAGCATCCCTTCATCAAAGTGCTTCCCCATGACCTGAAGGCCAATGGGGAGCCCTTCGTGGCTGAACCCACAAGGGATAGAAATTGCCGGAATTCCTGCCAGGTTCACCGGAATGGTATGAATATCGGATAAGTACATCTGGAGGGGGTCTTCCGTCTTCTCACCAATTCGAAAGGCCGGTGTGGGGGCGGT
>JBAVGF010000222.1:0-2838 GCA_049684675.1 Thermodesulfobacteriota bacterium
AATGCAATGGAGACAAGATTTCTTTCAGGACTTCATCAGGTATTCTATTTTTCATCCTGAGTATCTCTTTTTAGCCATTCTTTTCCGGCATAAAATCCTTGACTATGAATGGGTGCTGCCGGCTGAAATTTGGATAGATACCACATTAGTCTTTCTTGTCTCTCCGTCTCGAATATACTCAGCATAACATTCCACCCTGTGTGAGCCAACGCTAACACCGGGAAGGTACACTTGGAAAGCTCTCTTCGTTCCTAAGGTTACATACGATAGATCCGATACATCAAGACAGTAAGGCCCTTCCCCTGACTCATAGAAACAGGCTCTTTTAATCTCTGGCTTACCGGCTGCCTCAAAAAAAATATTAACCGGAAAGGATGCATTCGCCTCGATGCCACTTCCAAGAACTTCTATACTTAATAATCTTACCTCGCCTGAAGCGAGAGGTTCCCTTGGCACCGTAGCACAAGAAGAAGCTATCAACAAAACCACTCCACCCAACAAAACAGCTAATAAAATAGACCTCACAGAAATAACCTCCTTCTATTATTTTCCTTTCTTTTTCATCTCCCTATTCACCACCCTCACCATCTCCAAAAACTCATCCCCCTTCTCAATGAGTAACCCGGTAAGGGCTTCTTGCTGGACTGCCCGGGACATGAGGAGTTCTTCATAGGAAACGATTTGCTTAGGGTCAAGGGTGGTTGCCATAGGAGCCTCCGAAAAGATCATTTAGTTTTTTGGTTTGAGAAATCTCAATAACTCCTTATGGAAGAGTTCCGGGGCTTCCAGATGAGGGATATGCCGAACGTCGGGCAATTCAATCAAGGAAGAATTTGCTATCAGTTTTGCAGTCCTTCTGCCTAACTCCGGGTATTGCCCCACCAAAGAGAGCAGTTCTTTTTTCACTTTTGCTTTACCGGCAACCGTTCTGTCGGATTGCCCAATGATCAGAAGGGTCTTTGACTTAATATATGAAAATTCATAGCAAACAGGTTGTTCGTAAATCATCTGGGACGTGAGTGCCGAAGACATGGCCAGCCTCGGGTATTCACCGCTTGCTTTCCACCTGAGAGAAACGTGAACATATTCTTCATACTCAGGCTTCCATTTCACATAGTAAGTCTTATGGTAATTCCGAATTCCTTCCTCTGTTGTGTTCAATTCATTACGATACACTTCTTCAAGAGGAGTATAGGGCACATATATTCTATAATCTTCCAGACCAATGGGATTTTCAAGGATCAGATGGGTAACCGTCTCAGGATACATGAGGGTAAATCTTGTTGCCAGCATTCCCCCCATCGAGTGACCCACAACCGCAACTTGCGTTATTCCGAGACTGTCCACAACTTTCTTGGTATTGATTGCTAATAAATGAAAGCTATAATGGATATTCGGTTTTGACGATTTCCCGAAACCGATCTGGTCAGGGACAATCACTCTGAAGCCGTTTTGAGACAAGATATGAATAGTCTCTTTCCAGTAGGCTCCGAAGAAATTCTTCCCGTGTAAAAGTAATACGGCCATGCCATTTGGGGTTCCTTCAGGGGGTATGTCCATATAGGCCATTCTCAAGTCCTGACCCTCTATGGCAAGAGGGAGTAATTTTACCGGGTAGGGATAGTCATAATTTTCCATTGATATGGACAGGGGTATCGTCTCTTGAGCAATTGCGGTGAAGGGCAGCGAGAAGATCCAAATCAATAACCCGTAACTCAACATTTTCATTGACAAACTGATTAAAGCCTTTGTGGAACATTTCATGGTCAACCCCTTTCTTTAAAGCGCGAAAATGGTTGGTTTTGTTTTCGATTAAATTGTATTAAGAATCAAACGGAGTGTCAATTGGAATCGAGGGGATGACTGCCTCTATATTTGGCTTAAACATTTGCTGCCTAACCGGGGAGAGTATGGAAGTGAGTCCTGCCGTGCACTCCCAGCTAAAGTTTGCCCTATGCATTATTTCGCATGTCGGAATAGGCCTCATTCCACTAAAACCAACCCGAAGATATTTTTTTCCTCATCACGGGTCCGCACAACTTCAATAGGAAACCCATTGTCCCTTGCGGTCTTGAACACATCAATGCCGCATGCCTCCATCGAAGGTCTCGTCTCAAGCCCGTGTTTACAGGAGCCTGATAGGTTGCATTCCTTGCAAAGATCACAAGGGCCAGATCCCATGCTCCAGGCTTTGTAATACCCATCAAGAAATATCTCGATTTCGAGGCGAACGATAGCTTTGCTGAAGGTCTTTCCCCTGACCCACCTCTTTTCCCCCTTTAGTAATCTTCGATGGAGCAGGATGGCCTTTCGGTAGGAATCGATCACCTTACGAGTCGTGTCCGGGGTAGGCGTGCGGGGAGGACAGCAAAGGCTCATCCCGAAACCGGGGCATCCATATTGACATTTCATTCTCACCCACTCGGCGGTTACAATGGAACCAGGGTCGACGACCTTTGCTCCCTCGATCCCCATCTCTATTGCTCTCTTGCAGAAGGACTCCACCGATTTCATTGAAACATCCTCCTTCCTCTCATTGGAAAATGAAATGTGAAAAAAATTCTAAACCCAGATCACGAAATCCTAACGCAATTCATTATGAATTCTTTCGCTTTCCTCGGATTGGAAAGAGTTTATCAAGACGAATTTGCCAGGTCAACAAGAAGTTAAAGGGTGCGGATGCAACGCCCCGAGTAGGTTTGTTGATCCTCGGCACCGCCGCCGCTTTGTTAGGAGGCGTGACGGATGTGAGTTTTGGGTTGAAGGTTAGGTGCAGAGAGGGAAGAGATTTTGGATTATTTTGGACAGCAATGATTAGAGGATTTTGTTGATGAAAAC
>JBAVGF010000223.1:0-2366 GCA_049684675.1 Thermodesulfobacteriota bacterium
CAACCCTTCGATAGCGCTCTCCCTTCATATCAACCTTTTGAAAAACATGGCCCCGATGCTTCCCATACTTCTCTTTTTGAATCTTGCTGTAAAAAAGACCGATGGGTTTGGTAGGATTCAGAAACCCCGGGTCATCTTTATCCACCATCACCTGGGTTATCAGGGTAACGACGTCACGGTTAATGCCGGCATCTTTCAGCTCATTGACCAATGTCTGCTGGATCATATACCCGATCTGCCCTTGGGTCATCGCATCGCAAACATCGAGGGGTTGAGAGGGGATTTCTCGAACGCTCCTCTCCTGCTGAATGAGTAGGTTTCCTACCTGGGGCCCGTTCCCGTGGGTGATAACAATGGGATACCCCCTCTTAACAATCTTCATCATGTGGGAACAGCTTCTTCTCAAATTTTCAAGCTGTTCTTCTGCGGAACCCTCCTGGTTCCACTGCTTAATGGCATTGCCACCGAGGGCGATCACTATTTTCTTCATACTTCTTTCTCGAGATCCCTATATTTACACATCACGACATAAGTCTTATGTGGTTTGTCATTCCGGGCTTGACCCGGAATCCAGTGCCTTTCTGGATTCCCGCTGGAGTTTACCCCGTACTTGATACGGGGCGGGAATGACGTAGGTCGTTATGATTATTGACACTATAATATTTCAACCTTAACCTAAGCCTTGACCCGTATCATGGCTCATTCTCAAATCTTTCCCAAAACCAGTGCAAGCAGAGCCATCCTGACAAATACACCATTTCTCACCTGCCTGAAATAGGCGGCTCCAGCGTAGGCATCGACGTCCGGGCTGATCTCATCTACCCTTGGAAGCGGGTGAAGAATGGTAATCCTCTTTTTAAGCTCTTTCAGGAAATTTTCACCAATGACGTAATAGCCTTTAACCCGCTCATATTCAGAAAGATTCTCAAAACGCTCCTTTTGAATTCTTGTCATATAAACGAGATGGCTTTCAGAGGCTGCTTTCTTAAAGTCCTCTGTCTCTTGGATATCAATGCCTTTCTGTTTGAGATGGGAGACGATTTCCTCCGGCATCCGGAGACTACTGGGAGAAACAAAAAAAAGCCGTGTTTGGAAGAGCGACAGGAGCTCAACCAGGGCATGAACCGTCCGCCCGTTTTTTAAATCCCCTACCATGGAGACTACCAGGTTCTTAAGAGAACCCAATTCTTTATGAATGGTATAAATATCAAGGAGGGCTTGAGTGGGGTGCTGCCCTGCCCCGTCCCCTGCATTGATGACAGGGATCGGAGCTGCATCGGCCGCTTCTTTGGCTGATCCGATGCGAGGATGACGGATCACGATGACATCTGCATATTGAGAGACAGTCCTGGCCGTATCCGCAACGGTTTCACCTTTTGCTGCCGACGAGCTCTCTGCCGACGCCATGCTGATCACCCCTCCTCCCAACCGCTGCATGGCCGTCTCAAAGGAGAGTCGGGTCCGCGTGCTCGGCTCAAAGAAAAGGGTTGCCAAAATCTTCCCTTTCAATAAAGTTAAAGAATCTTTCTTCCTGAGTTCCTTCTCAAAATTGGATGCAATCTTAATAATCCCATCGATATCCTTTTTTGAAAATTGGTTCCCGTGAAGGATATCTTTTCCCTTAAGGTTGACCATCTTGCCCTCCTTTGAAACATGATAATTACATCACCACTCCATCCTTGGCCACAACCCGTCCTGCGACGATCGTCAATATCGCTTTTCCTTGAAGCTCCCAGCCGTTAAAAGGACAATTTCTCCCTTTGGAGTAAAAGCTATTGGCGTCCACTTTCCATTTCCGGTCCAAATCGATCAGGGTTAGATCTGCTCTTCCACCAGGCCTGAGACTGCCAACCCCCAGTACGTCGAGTCCAAAAATCTCAGCCGGCATGATGGTCATTTTTTCAACCGCCTGACTTAACGTCAAGATTCCTGGACCCACCAGGTAAGTCAAGACCAGGCCCAGCGTTGTCTCCAGGCCGATGACGCCGAAGGGGGCTTGATCCCAATGTCGATTCTTTTCCTCGGATGAATGTGGGGCATGGTCGCTCGCGATAATATCGATCGTGCCGTTGGCAAGCCCTTCCCTTACCGCCTCCACATCTTCTTCCGACCTCAAGGGTGGATTTACTTTTGCGTTCGACCCGATTGCTTTTGCCATTCGCTCTGTTAGCAGGAGATGATGTGGAGTGGCCTCGGCAGTCACCTTGACTCCTCGCTTTTTTGCGTTTGCAATGATTTCCACCGACTTGGCCAAGCTCACATGTGAGATGTGAAGGTGTGCTCCTGTTTTTTCGGCCAATTCGATATCGCGCTCAATAAACCCGGCTTCGGATGTATAAGGATCGGCACCGGGTGGAGCATATGGC
>JBAVGF010000224.1:0-1877 GCA_049684675.1 Thermodesulfobacteriota bacterium
CCGAAGCCACGAACTGTTGGAATACTCATTTTGCTCATCATCATCATTATCGTTCTTTGGGGCACTTTTGTCATCATCCCGGCTGGCCACAGGGGGGTTGCCCTCTGGTGGGGGAGCGTAGAGAATAGAATTATGGGGGAGGGGCTCAACTTCAAGGTACCCATTGCTGAAGATGTCATAAAGGTGGATGTTAAGGTTCAACCCCATCCGTTCAAGGAGATCGATGCCTCCTCAAGGGAGTACCAGAACGTAAAAATGACGGGGATGATGAACTTCCATATCGATCCGGCTTATGTCAATGACCTTTACCAGAAAGTGGGGCTCGACTTTGCTGACAAGGTGATCGACCCGGCTTTCAACGACTTTGTCAAGGAGGTTGTGCCGACTTACCCGATCGGGGAGATTCTTCCCAAGAGGGAGGAGATTCGGCAGAGGGCCATGAAAAAGCTGGGAGACAACCTGTCGAGGTATCACATCATTGTCGATGACATCTACTTTGCCAACATCCGATTCTCTCCTGAATATGAGGGGGCGATCGAAGCCAAACAGGTGGCCCAGCAACAAGTGGAGACGCAGAAACAGGTTTTAGCCCAACGACAGATTGAAGCTCAGCAAAAGGTCGCCACTGCAAAAGGAGAGGCTGAATCCATTCTGGTGGTGGCTCAGGGACAGGCAAAAGCCAATGATGCGCTATCACGGTCGATCAGCCCGATCCTCGTGCAGTACAAGGGGATCGAGAAATGGAATGGGATTTTACCTCAAGTCTCTGGAGGAGCCGTTCCCTTCATCAATTTGGGGAAGATGGGTGGCTCGTCGGGCGAAACAGAAGGAGGCAGAAGATAAGTTAAGGGTTCAGAGTTGGTGATAAAAGGAATTCCTAATTCCCAGGATGTCAATCAGATTCTTCAGGAGAATAGAATCGGCCAGTCTTTTCAGGTTGGGTCATGATATGCCAAGACCAGCAAAAAAGACATTTCAAACAACACCCCACACAGTCAGCCGTGGCAATCCCCCCATAAAAAGGAGCAGGACGGAATCGGTAATATTTCCTTTTGTCTCCAGAGCCAACAATTTCTCTAACCTCTTCGGCCAATGCTAAAGGATCAATAAAAGAGTGATTCACATTGTCTCCTTTAACTCTCTAACCCTGGAATAGAACCATCCACAGGATATCCGCCTTTCTCCCAGTAACCCACCTCTTGTTTCTCCGTAAAGACGATTCTCTCCACACATTTTACTCCTTTATAGGCATACATTCTCGGGATAATTAATCGTAAAGGAAACCCATGATCCGGTGACAGGTTTTTGCCATTAAGTTTGTAGGCCAGCATGGTATCCAGTTCGAGAGCTTCCTTAAGGGAGAGACTGTCTTTATATTGCCCTCCTACAGCATGGAAAGTAATAAATTTTGCCTTCGGGCTTATCTTCACTTTTGAGAAAATCTCCTTTAGATGAACTCCTTCCCAATTCTGACTGTCTAACCCCCATCCTTCCACACAGATAAAATTCTTAGTCTCAATCTTTTGAGGGAGGGCTTTGATTTCGTCGAAGCTGAGGGAAATGGGTTTATCCACTAACCCTTCAATCTTGAGACGCCAGGTCTTGAGATCGACGTTTTGGGTTCCTTCTATGGAGCGCATAGGGAATTCCTGTACACGCCGGTAATTGGCCCGTGCCCATACTGCTGATTTCTCGACAATAATATGATAAAGACCTAATGCAGCCAGGAAAATAAACCCTCTACGAGAAAGGTTCCTTTGTATCCAGTTCTTAATAGAATTCATAACGTCCTCGGTTTTATCGTGTACCAATCAGTCTTTTTGGTTATTCGTCAAGGTTCCTGCTTTAGTTTTGGTGGGATAGCCTCTTACCTTTTT
>JBAVGF010000225.1:0-8126 GCA_049684675.1 Thermodesulfobacteriota bacterium
GTGTATAGTTATATATGAAATAAATGTTATAAGGAGCGAAACCCATGTCCCTGTCCCATGCCTTATTAGGTTTAATCAATTACCAGCCCACCACAGGGTATGAACTGAAGGCTACCTTCAACAAGTCCATTCATTTTTTCTGGAATGCCACCTTGCCACAAATTTATCGGACCCTGAATCAGATGGAGAAAAAAGGCTGGTTAACAGCGACGGTGGAGCACCAGAATGGCAAACCGAGTCGCAAAGTTTACCATATCACGAAATCTGGACGGGAGGAATTCAAACGCTGGCTGGCCGAACCAACGGAAGTGCCAGAACTTCGCAACGCTATGCTGATCAAGATTTTCTTCGGCAGTCATATGAATCCGTCTCAGTTTGCCTCTCACCTGCGGGCATGGCGGGAATATCACGCGAATCTATTGCAAAGGTATGAAAAGGAAGTCCCTTCGGTGATTAAGCAATATGCCCATGCCACGGGCGCTGTTAAGGATGCCCCCTACTGGACCTTAACACTGAACTACGGTAGGAAGGTCGATCGAATGGTTTTGGAATGGTGCGACGAAGCGCTAAACCAAATCGAAGATAAGGGGAAGAAAGAGTCTTTTCACAAGAAACCGGGGTCCCCTCCTAAGAAATTGAGGAAGAAGTTGGTCCGAGGGGATTGAAACAAAGATGAGTCAATCATTTAAAGGGAGCTTGTTGCCATGAAAATTACTGTCCTGAACGGAAGTCCAAAGGGAAACCTGAGTGTGACCATGCAGTATGTGAATTTTATCCAGAAGAAGTTTCCGCATCACGAATTTAAAATCTTGAACATCGCCTCCCAAATCAAAAAGATCGAAAAAGACACAGAGGCCTTTCAGGAGATCATGGATGAAGTGAGGTCTTCTGAAGGGGTGCTGTGGGCTTTTCCCCTCTATGTCTTTCTCGTCTCTTCTCAATACAAGAGGTTTATTGAACTCCTATGGGAAAAGAAACTGGAGGGTGTTTTCAAAAATAAGTACACATCCGCATTAACCACATCCATCCACTTCTTCGACCACACCGCTCACAATTATATAAGGGCGATTTGTGATGATCTCGATATGAAATTCGCGGGCTCATTTTCTGCAGGGATGTATGATCTATTAAGAGAAAAGGAAAGGAAGGAATTGATCACTTTTGCTGAAAACTTCTTTCAAGCGATTGAAACCCAAATCCCAACCATAAAAAGTTTTCAGCCCCTCACTGACAGGAAGTTTGACTATGCCCCCGGCGCCGCCGAAGAGAAAATCAAAACTGACAAAAAAGTAATTCTTCTAACAGACTGTACTGATCCCCAGACCAACTTAGGCAGGATGACCGAGAAGTTGAGGAGTTCTTTTCTAAACGGGATCGAAGTCGTGAACCTCTACGATATTGACATTAAGGGAGGATGTCTGGGCTGTATTCAATGTGGTTACAATTATGAATGCACCTATACCGGCAAGGATGAATTTATCGAGTTCTACAACACGAGGCTAAAAACTGCCGATGTCCTTATCTTTGCCGGGACGATTCAGGACAGGTATCTGTCCTCGAGATGGAAATTATTTTTTGACAGGGGTTTCTTCAATACCCATACGCCTTCCTTTATGGGGAAGCAGATGGGATTCATCATTTCCGGCCCCTTAGGTCAGCTACCTAATCTCAGACAGATCTTTGAAGGATATGTGGAATGGCAACAAGCGAACCTTGTTGATTTTGTAACGGATGAATATGGGGGTTCTCTACAAATCGATGCGACCCTGCAGAATTTTGCCAGGCGTCTCATCTCATTGTCCGAAAAACATTATGTCAAACCGCCCACTTTTCTGGGTGTAGGAGGAATGAAAATCTTCAGGGATGATATTTGGGGAAAGCTCCGATTTCCTTTCCAGGCTGATCACAGCTTCTACAAAAGACACGGCCTCTATGATTTCCCACAAAGGGATTATAAGACACGAATCATCGTTACCCTCCTGATGCTTCTGACCAAAATACCAACCATGCGAAAAGAAATCTATCGAAGGAGAATGAGAGAGGAGATGATCAAACCTCTTCAGAAGATCTTAAAAAAGGTGTAATGGCTTTCAACGGAAGGGGATAGAATTCTCTTACGAGTTGATGTATAAGGAGATAAGAGGGAGAGGATGAGATTCGTCGTTCATGAACATCATGCAACCCGTCTCCACTACGATTTCCGGCTGGAGATCGGCGAAGTCCTCAAATCGTGGGCCATCCCCAAGGGCCCTTCCATGAACCCAGCGGATAAACGGCTCGCTGTCATGGTGGATGATCATCCTCTTGAATATGGCGAGTTTGAGGGAATCATTCCACAGGGGCAATACGGAGCCGGACCGGTCCTCATCTGGGACTCAGGCGAGTTTCAACCGGAGGGAGATCCTGAATCTGCCCTAAAAAAGGGAAGGCTGAGTTTTACCTTAAAAGGGAAGAAATTAAAGGGTGGCTTCGCTCTTGTCTTGATGAAAGGCAGAGGGAGCGGTAAGGACTGGCTTCTCATCAAGGGACAGGATTCCTTTGCCAAAAAGGACTGGGAGGTCAAAGACGAGCTCACGCCGGCCAAGAAGAAAAAACTTCCCGAAAAAGTCCCACCTTGCGAGACCAGCTGACCTCACTGAGGTAAGCGCCAAATCCCTAGCACCAAATCTCAAACGAATTGTACATGACGGGTTCGTCACCCCTGCCTACCGGCAGACAGGCACGAACGACGAAAATTACCCAGGATCGTCCTCCCCCTTGATGGGGGAGGATCGAGGTGGGGGTGAACACGGCATGGCCCCCCTCACCCCCACCCTCTCCCACCAGGGGAGAGGGGATAATTCCAAAATTTTAAACAAAAGTGTTTCGGTCATTTAGAATTGGCAATTGGAAATTATTTGCGATTTGTAGTTTGAAATTTTACGCACTATGCTCTTTGCGCCATGCGCTATACCTTAATCAGCGCATTCCAGTCGGCGGAGAATCGCTCCATTCCTTTATCCGTCAATTCATGGCGGATATCGTAGTCCTGCCATTTTTTCGTGAGGTCGATCTCTTTGAAAGGGATGCCTTTTAAATTTCCCGAATCGTAGACATAGTTGCCTTTCGGTAAAGGAAACCCCTTTTCGCCCCATTCTTTTAAAACGTTAAATGGCACGGTGAGAATATCCGAGCCGAGCTTGAGGGCATAGAGGAGGTGATCTGTTTTTCTAACACTGGCCGTTAAGAGCTCCACGTGCCCGTCACCTTTTTGATACATCTTAAGTATATTGGAAATCAGATCCATTCCATTTTCTCCCCTATCGTCCAGCCGGCCAATAAAGGGAGAGACAAAGACATCGCCCTTTTTCGCGCCCCGGGTGGCTGCGTAAACCGCCGCCGCCTGCTCTTGGGTAAAACAGAGGGTCAGGTTGACACGCATCCCCCTTTTGACCGCTTGCTCTGCTGCCTTCAGTCCCTCACGGGATGTGGGAAATTTGATGTGGGCATTGGGAATCCAGGAAAACATCTCCTTGGCTTGCTTCAACATCGCATCTGCCGCCGTTGAAAGATCCGAATAGACTTCAACAGAAATCGACCCTTCGGGGATCAGCTTAGAAATTTCTTTCACCGTCTCTTGATAAAAATCGATGATCTCTTCTCTCGTAAATTTTTCTCCTTTCTCAAGGCGGTGCCGGGCCCTGGGATTTTTCGAGATGAGGGTCGGGTTCGTTGTCTGTCCGTCAAGAAATCCCAGGAGACGAATGATCTCTTTTGTCTCACCGGGATCTCCACCATCCAAAAATATTCTTGTCTTAAGGTCTTTGGGCCTCATAGAACCTCCTGTAATCGTTTTCCCTTGCTGGTTGGGTATACCATTTTTCGGTTTCCTTTGCACCGATAACAAATCTCTCTGTCGGTAAGCCTTTATGCAGAGAGCTGGGAACTCGCTTCCCGATCGATCACAAACAGAAGATTTCCACTTCTCGGTTGAACCATCGAGGCAGGCAATGAGGGATCATCCCCGCCTATTGTCTTTTTGAGGACGAATGCCTTATTCTCTCCTCTCACAAAAAAAATGACATGTTCTGCGTGATTCAACACCGGCAGGGTCAGGGTGATCCGGTGATGTCTCATCTCGTCAAGCACCACTGCGGCAGTCAGGTGCCCGCGCTCGCTTAAAGCTTCACTGCCGGGAAAAAGCGAGGCGGTATGCCCGTCTTCGCCGATACCCAAAAGGATAAGATCGAAGGCAGGGTATTGACCTTTTGAGACTTTGAAGAACCTTCTTAAATCCTCCTCATATTCGCTTGCGGAGGTCTCTAAACTCGTTTTCCCCGTAGGGATAGGATGAATATTTTTTTGAGGAATAGGGATCTTCCCGAAGAGTGTTTCCTTCAGCATCCTGTAATTACTGTCCTTATCATCAAAAGATACAAACCTCTCGTCCACAAGGAAGAGCTGTGTTTTCTCCCAGGAGGATTTACTATCCCATTCAGCCAGCCTCTGATAAAAAATGACGGGCGTTCTCCCTCCCGAAAGCCCTGCTGTGAAACATCCTCTTCTCTCAATGCCTTCCTTTGAAATATCTTCCCATTTTTTCAGCATGAATTTCAACATTTGATCTTCATGATCGAAGATCAACACGTTCTTCCTAAACTTTGGATTGGAAAGCATGCTTTTCAATCCTGCCTGCCCTCACTCCATCCGTCAACAAAAAGCCTTTTGAGTGTGTAATGCCGATACGAAAGCATTGGGTCACTCTCCCGTGCAAAATTGACGACATTCTTGGCGGATTGTCGGATTTCACCCCACGCTTCAGTGAATCATCTCTTAAGAAGGATATCAAAAATGGCCTGGCAAAGGAATAGGGTCCATTCTGTATTTTTGTGATAAGGAATACGGTATCCTAATCTTGACGCCGGGATCTGCAGAAGTCCCGAGGCATTGAACATCTTAGCATCGAAACAATGGGAGCTGTATCGGAGCCCTCTCCCCTAACACAGCCCTTACTCTTCCGGAGCCGCATAGATCTCCGTTCAGGTCCGGATTCTTACACTGGCAGACCGACGCAGTGATCCCAAACCTTTCTGCAATTCCCTTCATCCTCTGATATCCCTTTTCCCTGACGGTCTTGGGAAGAAGTTTTGTTTTGGAAGAAGATCCGATGGCCTTCCATTCTTGAATCCCGAAACAGGATTCGATCATCTTTCGATGAAGAGGAGAAAGCTCCTTCATCAATTGTCTCTCGATGGCAGGCCGGAGATGGAGATAACTGAGAGTCACTCTCTTCACTCCTACCTCCTTCAATTGCCCAAAAAGGGCCGCCGCCCCGATTTCCGTATCTGTGACGAAGGGGATGATGGGATCGATCCTGACCTCCGGAACAATCCCAATCTCTTTCAGCCTTTGAACATTCTCCAGCCTCTCTTCCGGAGACGGAGTTCCAGGTTCATATTCCCTCCAGTATCGCTCCGAGAAAGAAACCACCCCCATCTGAGCAAAAATTTTGTCAGGAGATCGTTTGAAGAGACTAAAGAACCGATGAGGGATGGACCCTTTTGTTAAGAAAGAGATTCCGATCCCCCCATTCAAGAGGATTTGAATCACCTCATGGGTCACATCAAGAATATCAGGATGAGTTTGAAAGCAGTCCGAAGAGGTGTTCAGAATAACCCATCGGGGAGCGACCTTTTTGCCCGACAACTCTTTTTTCAAAAGGTTGGGCAAATTGACATAGAGATGGATCTCTCCTTGTGGCGGGGCCTGACGATACCCTCTGGCATAACAGTAGGTGCATTGGAAGATACAACCAGCGGTAATGTTGAGTGTGGGAATTCCGCTGAGGCAGCCAAACTGCGCCGGGGTAAGAACTTTTCCTCTTCTGAACCTTGGGCTAACTTTGCAGCTCTCCAATGCTCCGGCCCGCTTTATCAGTTCGGGGTGAAGCTCCCCGGCCACAGGCCGGGGCTTTAAGACCCACATTCTAAAGCCAAAACCGAGATCCCGAACCAAGTTCGGGATGACAAAAAGGCGAGAACCGAATTCTCTTGTCATGCTGAACTTGTTTCAGCATCTGGTTTATTTCTTCTGCCTTCGCAGACGCACTTTTCATCCCCGTCCCTGCCTACCGCAGGCAGGCACAGGACGGGGTTTTCAGGTGCGGTTTTAATAAAAAAATGAAGGTTTTAGAAACTCCGAACTCTAAACTCCGAACTATGCTTGATGGCGCCAGCCCTTTACCTTATTCCGGGCTGCCTCCAGGTAAATATAAACGACAGGGGTGATGTAGAGCGTGATGAACTGGGAAAAGACTAAACCGCCGACCACAGCGATTCCAAGGGGGCGACGTGCCTCCGCACCCGCACCAAAGCCGAGAGCGATGGGCAGCGTGCCCATGATGGCTGCCATGGTCGTCATCATGATGGGACGGAACCGGATGAGGCAACCTTCGTAGATGGCATCATACGGGTTTTTCCCCTGGTTTCTCTGCGCGTCCAACGCAAAGTCGATCATCATGATCGCGTTTTTCTTGACGATCCCGATCAACATGACGATTCCCACCATCGAATAGAGGTTTAAGTCCATATTGGGGACCTTCAGGCTTTTGAAAATCAGCAGTGTCACCAAGGCCCCAAATCCGGCGGATGGGAGACCTGAGAGAATGGTCAGGGGATGGATGAAACTCTCATAGAGAATCCCAAGGACGATGTAGATGATCACGATCGACATAATCAGGAGGAGGCCCATCCCCTTCATGGAGCTCTCGAACATTTGGGCTGTTCCTTGAAAACCAGTGCTGATCGTATCAGGGACCGTGCCCTTGGTTGCCTTCTCGACAGCGGATACGACATCCCCCAGGGAAACGCCCGGTTTGATATTGAAAGAGAGGGTGACCGATGGGAGTTGCCCCAGGTGGTTTAATGAAAGAGGCCCAAGGCCGGGGGTCAGGTTGGCCACCGCATTGAGAGGAACCAATTGGCCGGTGGAGGACCGGATATAAAGCATGGATAAGGCAGCGGGATCCATCTGATATTGAGGTTCCAATTCGATGATGACCTGATACTGGTTGATCGAAGTATAGATCGTGGAGATCTGCCTCGCTCCATAAGCACTGTAGAAAGCATCCTCGATCTGATTGGCTGTCACGCGGAGAGTGGAAGCCTTGTCGCGATCGATGTCAATATTCACCTGAGGGTTTTTGATTTGCAGATCACTGTTCACGTCCTGGAGCCCCGGTATTTCTCGCATCTTTGCTTCGAGTTTAGGAGCATATTCATAAAGTTCCTTGATCTCAGGACTCTGCAGGGTAAATTGATACTGACCTTTTGTCAGCTGACCTCCGAACCGAATGGGAGGAGGGTTTTGAAGGAAGACCTGGATTCCCGGAATCTTGGCTAACTTTGGACGCAGTCCCTGTATGATCTCATCCGCATTCATCTTGCGTTGAGACCGCGGCTTCAACGTAACAAAGATTCGACCCAAATTGCCCGTCGTGGATGAACCTCCTGCTCCAACTGTGGAAGAAAAGGCATCCACATTCGGGTCCTGCCGGACGACCTCCATGACAGCGAGCTGATGTTGTTTCATCGATTCGAAAGAGATCCCCTGCGCGGCTTCGGTGAATCCAAAGATCTGGCCAATGTCTTCGCTCGGAAGAAACCCATAGGAGAAGACCATGAAAAGACCGAGGGTGACAAGGAGAATCAGACTGGAGATCACCATGGTGCTGAGGCGGTGATTCAGTACAACTCTTAAGCTCGAACGGTAGGCATGAAGCATCCCTTCAAAAAAGCGTTCGGAGGTTGCATAGAGGCGGCTCTGTTTCTTTTCCTTCGGCGGCTTGAGAAATCGGCTGCAGAGCATGGGCGTCAGGCTTAAGGAAACAAAACCGGAAACAAGAATGGCCACACCGATGGTCACGGCAAATTCATGGAGCAATCGGCCGATGATGCCACCCATAAAAAGAACGGGGATAAAGACGGCGACGAGTGAAAGCGTCATCGACAGAATCGTAAAGCCGATCTCCCTCGACCCGCTGAGTGCGGCTTGAAGAGCCTTCTCCCCCATCTCCATGTGCCGGACGATATTTTCAAGCATCACAATGGCGTCATCCACCACGAACCCTACGGAGAGCGTCAGAGCCA
>JBAVGF010000226.1:0-2129 GCA_049684675.1 Thermodesulfobacteriota bacterium
CCTCAATTCCCTTCCTTGCCAGCTTCATTTTTATCACCTCACTTCAATTTTTCATATCATACACTAAAGGCTCCGCAGTTCCATCCTTTCAATTTTTCAATTTTTCTGGAGCCCATTCCATTAATACCGTGAAGCGTGATTCGTGAAATTCGTGAGAGTTAAAACAAAAAAGCCCATTCGTTTTGTGAGCAGGCTTAAGTTCAGTCACACAATTTTTCAATATTTGAATCCCCCACCGAAATTTGCCCCACTATATCAAAAAAGCAACACGATGGCAATGGATCGCTTGGCCATTTAACAGCCCAGGGGGAGAGGATAAATTTTCATAGGGAATATCGATTTTTTTTAACTTTGGGCTTTAAAACATTAAGGTCTAGGCAAGCAAAGCATAGACAGGGGAATGGAATAATTGAACGACGAAATAACGGGTAAATCCCAATATTCCAACATTCCATTATTTTGGGTTGGCTTTTTCGTTCAGGGCCGCCAACACTTTTTCTGGGGTGATGGGAAGATCTTTCATTCTCACCCCCACCGCATCGTAAATGGCATTGGCGATGGCGGGTGCCGTTGGGACCGATCCCGGTTCACCGATTCCCTTTGCACCAAAGGGGCCGAAGGGATCATTCGTTTCGATCACAATCGTTTCAATATTTGGAACATCCTTGGCTGTGAGCATCTTATAGTCAAGGAAGTTTGGATTCATTACTTTCCCATCTTTCAGGATGAGCCTTTCGGTCAAGGCATAACCAATTCCCATTGTTGCCCCGCCATAAACCTGACCTTCCAAGAGCATGGGATTAATGGCCTTGCCCACATCATGGGCGGCAATATATTTCAGGATCTTCACCTGACCGGTTTCCTTATCCACATCGACCTCCACACCGTGTGTTCCATAGGCGTAGGTGACGGAAAGATTTCCTTTAAATTCCCTGTCTAAATTTTCATTGGCAGGATCGTAGAAATTCTCCGCCATCACCATGTTTCCGCCGGCTGTATAATGGGCCGCCCTCAGTACCTTTCCAAGAGGAGATTTCTTCTCAGGATCTTTCTTTGAGAAGACGGTTCGATCCCGAATATCTAAATTCTCAGGACTTTCACCCAATGACTTGGCGGCCACCTCGAGGAGTTGGTCCTTTACTTTTTTCGCTGCACCTTTTGCGGAATTTCCAGCCACAAAGGTTGTTCGACTGGCATGGGCTCCAACATCCCAGGGGCAGATATCCGTATCCGTATGGGTCACCACCACATCTTCTACCCTGACTCCAAGTTCCTCAGCCACGATTTGGGCGATGACGGTTTCCGAGCCCTGTCCCATATCCGTGGCACCGGTGAAGACATTGACAGTGCCAAAATCATCCATCTTAATGATCGTTCCGCAACCATCTGATTTATAGACTCGGGCGCCTCCACCGACATGGATCATCGAAGCCATTCCAATTCCTCTTCCGTCCCCTCTTCCTCGATTCTGTCGCCAATCCAACTTTTGTGCCACAACATCAATGCACTCCTTTAGTCCGCATGTAGTGATCCTGAAATTCTGGGGCGTCACTTCACCGGGTGTGTTGGCATTTCTCATCCTGAAGTCGAGAGGATCGATGCCGGCCATCTCCGCGAGAATATCAATCTGAGAATCAATAGCAAAGGTGGCCTGCGGATTTCCATACCCTCTCATTGCTTGAGAATAGGTATTATTGGTGTAAACACATTTGGCGATGTATCGAACATTGGGAACTTTATAAAGAGAGGAAATAGGCATCATCATGACCGACGGTGTCGTCGCACCCCAAGAGGTGTAAGCCCCGTTGTCGAGGATCATTCGAATATCCCGAAAAGTAAGTGTCCCATCCTTTGTACATCCCTGGGCGATGTCGATGATGGCCGGCTGCCTCGGCGAGGTGGCGGAAAACTCCTCTTCACGGCTGAATAAGATCCTAACAGGTTTCCTTGTCTTATGCGCGAGCAGGATGGCAACGTATTCGAAGGCGTAGGTATCCAGTTTGCTTCCAAATCCTCCACCGATCACTGTCTTGATCACTCGAACCTTTTTATCCTTCAAGCCCATGGCAGCGAGGGCGTCCACGTAATCTTTCTGGGCCAGGGATGGAATCTGAGTAATGCTGTATATG
>JBAVGF010000227.1:0-3259 GCA_049684675.1 Thermodesulfobacteriota bacterium
CTTTGAAGGTGGTTCTAGAGGAATGCCCGGAGGTCTTGAATCACAATATCGAAACCATCTCGCGACTCTATCCCAGAGTCCGCCCCCTGGCGGACTACAAAAGATCACTCGATTTACTCAAAAGGTCAAAAGAGGATTGTCCCCACATTCCCACCAAATCGGGTTTTATGCTTGGGCTCGGAGAGACTCAGGAAGAGGTGTTAGAACTCCTTCGAGATCTGAGAGGGGTGGGGTGTGACTTCTTAACGATCGGCCAATACCTTCAACCCCGTCAGGATCGCTTACCGGTCGTGCGATTTATCCCACCGGAAGAATTCGAGGAGTATAAGAGAATGGGGGAGGAGATGGGTTTTAGAGCTGTTGCCTCCGGTCCCTTTGTCCGGAGTTCTTTTCATGCCTCCGAGATGTTTGAAACAATCTCAATTCAATAATCAGGATAACTTATCCGATATTATTGTCTAAGAAAAGGTTATAAAGAATTTCTTGATAAGGAAGGTGTGATGGTATATACTAATAGTGATACCATTTAAGGAGGTGGATGTTTATGTCTAAAAATCTTTCACTGAAGCTTCAAGACGATATTTTTGAGGAAACCGAACAGGTTTTAAGGAAGGTTAAGCAGCCTCGGAACGCTTATATCAATCAGGCGATTCATTTTTATAATAAAGTCATTGCCCGTAGATTACTTAAGAGTAAATTACTCAAAGAATCGAATATCGTAGCAGCTAATTCCATGGTGGTCTTAGAGGAGTTCGAAAAATTTGAAGAAAATTTGGCGGGGGAAACCAATGGAAATTAGAAAGTGGAATGTCTATCTCGCCGATTTGGATCCGAAGATTGGAACAGAACCTGGTAAAACAAGGCCGGTTGTTGTAGTTCAAACCGATCTTCTTAACAATCATCACCCCTCGACCATTGTTTGTCCTTTAACAACCCAAACCCATCCCGAATCCAATATTCTTCGGGTGCACCTTTCAAAAGGGGAGGCAGGTCTTATCGAAAAATCAGACATCATGGTTGATCAAATCCGGGCTGTCGACAATCGACGGTTTCTCAAAAAATTGGGAATGATTAGGAGGCCGAGCCAAAAGAAGCTGACCGAAAATATTCAAATCATCCTCAACTGACTGTCCTTTTGAACGAAGAAAAAGGAGTGAAAAAAGATGTTGCCGAATAAATTGCTGGCCATTCTCATCATTTCAGTGCTTTCATTCACATCCTGTACCCTAAAGGAGACTCAACCTCCTCCTGTGGTTCAGCTGCCGCCGGTTGTTCAGCCTCCTCCTAAGCCAGCGAAGATTGCTTTGGTGCTGGGGGCGGGTTCATTAAAAGGGTTTGCCCATATCGGTGTGATTAAGATCCTCGAATCGAATAAAATACCAATCCACATGATCGTGGGAACCAGTGCGGGGAGTGCTGTGGGAAGCCTCTATGCCTATGGCATGGATGCCTTCTCGCTTCAGAAGCTTTCTTTCTCGGTACAGAAAGACGATATCGTTGATCTTCTCTATATCCCCAGCAATGGGTTTATTAAGGGTGAGAAACTTGAGGAATTCATTAACAAGTCGGTGAATCACACTCCAATGGAAAAGTTCAAGATCCCCTTTTACGCCGTGGCTACAGATTTGGAAAAGGGTCAGGAGATGATCTTTGGAAAAGGGAATGCAGGGACAGCGGTCAGGGCAAGTTGTTCCATCCCGGGGATTTTCAGGGCGGTGAGAATTTCTGATCGAATTTATGTGGATGGGGGGGTCGTAAGCCCGGTGGCGGTGGAAGCGGCAAAGAGACTTGGAGCGGATGTCGTCATTGCGGTGGATATTTCCTCAGCTGTTGATCACACCCAGCCTGAGGGAACGATTGATACCATCCTGCAATCCATCAATATCATGTATTCAAGACTTAGCTCGACCCAGCTTGCCAAGGCGGATGTGGTTATCAAACCGAAAGTGGCGCACATCGGTTCAGCCGATTTTTCAAAGAGACACGAGGCGATTCTGGAGGGAGAGAAGGCTGCGATCGAAGCACTTCCACAGATTACGGCTATCATCACTCAACTGCGACTGGAAGGAAGGCTGGAGTGAGGAAGATGAGGAGTTAAGGACGGCAAATGGAGGGTCTCAGGCTACTACATCAAATAGTCTTTATACTTCTTCTTTGAATCCTCGGTAGGTACAGCCGCTCTGCCTTTTGGGTAGTCCCCTCAGTTTATTGGAATGATATCGGCGTAAGCAAACCCATTCCGTTCAAAAATTTCGCCAACTATCGTTGGCACAGCTTTCTGAAAAATGGGGCCACCCACGACGACCGTATGGATTTCTCCATTCTCTCCACACGGGTCGCAATCCTGAGGGAACTCCGCAATCAATTCCCTTGACCATTTCCGACCAGCAAATCGCGATTGCAGTTTCTTGAGATCAACACTGCTGACGTAGGCTTCGAGCCCTGCAGACAGCATTTGCTCCGCCAGCGCTCCCGTGGGGGTCCCCCATAACGGGAAGATGGGTTCAATACCGGTTCCTCTCAATTGGTTCTCCCGGTACTGCCGGATGTCGTTAAGGAATAGATCTCCGAATGCCATGCACTCAATACCGTTGGCAGCGGAGTCCGTAACGAACTGATGCATGATGGCATCGCTCTGCTCGTTTGTGCATGGATCGGGCAGATTGATCGTTTGGAGCGGCAGCCCCACTGCCTTGGCCTGCTGCTGAAGCATTTCCAATCGTGTGCCGTGCATGGACACGCGGTTATATCTCTGATTCACCACTGTAAACAAGCCCTGAAGCTCAATCCTCGAGTCTTGCCGGATGAGGTGAAGCGCCCACGCGCTGTCCTTGCCGCTACTCCAGCTCAATAATGTCCTTTTCTTCATTTATCTC
This sequence comes from Thermodesulfobacteriota bacterium, assembly GCA_049684675.1. Classification (GTDB taxonomy): domain Bacteria; phylum Desulfobacterota; class BSN033; order BSN033; family UBA1163; genus UBA1163. Next base: position 2,877 of record JBAVGF010000227.1, read on the forward strand.
TCTCTGCCGAACGAGCCTGTAGAAAAATCTCTTACTTATGATTAGGAGATGGTTTTTGGGGGGTCTCTTCATCCCCAGCATGAGATCGTCGCGTACAGAACATCCTGAGAGGTCGCGTTTTCTTCCAAGTCGCTGGATTCGATCGAAATTGACTTTTTCTACGGTCTCAACGCCAAAGCTCACTGGGAGCCGCTGACAAGCGGTGATCCAGTCAAGCGATTCGTTATGTATACTTTTGTTCTTAATAATCATGAACAGCTTAATCACCAAATAATGCTTTGAAGTAAGCAGCAGAAAGTGCGGACACAATTCCAACAATAACGCCAATAGAGAGAGTGATTATACGATCTATTCTTTTAGCTCTTTGCTCTGCAAAATAAAGG
>JBAVGF010000228.1:0-1974 GCA_049684675.1 Thermodesulfobacteriota bacterium
ATATTGCCCCACTGATCACTGCCTCCCATTTGAATCAGACAGTCGTAATGCTTGAACTGATACCAGAAATCGTACGCTTGAAGGAGTTGATAGTTAAATTCGATGAAAGAAAGTCCGGTTTCCAACCGAATTTTTACGGACTCCGCCGCAAGCATGCGATTGACGCTAAAATGGACGCCGATATCTCGAAGGAAATCGATGTAGTTGAGTTTGGTTAGCCAATCGGCGTTATTCAAGAGAAGAGCACGGCCTTCCGAAAAATCGAGGAATTGAGCAAATTGCTTTTTTTGCAATTCTGCATTCTTGTTAATCTCTTCATAAGTCAAGATTTGGCGCATTTCATCCTTGCCGCTCGGGTCTCCAACCAACCCTGTCCCGCCCCCCACCAATGCGATTGGACGATGGCCATGCCTTTGCATATGGGCAAGTGCCATAATTGGCACCAAATTCCCAACGTGAAAACTGGAAGCGGTGGGGTCAAACCCGATATAACAAGTAACCTTTCCCTTTGATATCCCGGGGACCTTTTCCTCATCAGTGACCTTTTCAATACAGCCCCTTTCCTTAAAGACATCATAGACTGTTCTATTCTTCGTCCTCTGCATATCCTCTAACTCCGACCATCTAATGGAACCTTGATCCTTTTGATATCCTTTGATCTCCCCGTTTGCGGATCAACATCAATGACAACCCCTTGGAGTTCGATCTCCTCCGCGGCCACATCAAATTTCCACGGGATCTGGGTTAATAAACGTTCCAGGGCAACCTCTTTGCGAATTCCGATAACGGAGGCTAAGGGGCCTGTCATGCCGACGTCGGTGATGAAGGCCGTTCCTCCGTCGAGTATCCTCTCGTCACTCGTCTGGACATGGGTATGGGTTCCCAGGACGGCACTCACCTTCCCGTTCAAGAACCAACCCATCGCCATTTTCTCTGAAGTGGCCTCCGCATGAAAATCGACAAGAATGATTTTGGTCTCTCTGCTCAATCTCTCAACTTCCTTCTCTCCGACCCGGAACGGACAGTCCAGATTCTTCATGAAAACCCTGCCTTCCAAATTCAGGACACCCACCTCTTGCCCGTAGGCAGAAAGAAAGAGACCACTTCCTCTCCCCGGAACCTTCGGCGGATAATTGGCAGGTCTCAAAATTCGGACTTCCTCATCTAAAAAAGGAAAGATTTCTTTCTTTGCCCAGATATGGTTCCCAGAAGTGAGGACATCCACCCCCTGATCCAGCATCTCGATCGCAATCGGAGGCGTAATCCCCATTCCTCCTGCCGCATTTTCTCCGTTGGCAATCGTAAACTCAATCTTATAGTCGGCAATGACCTTCTCTAAAATTCCATCAATGGCTTGCCGGCCTGCTTTTCCTACAATATCTCCGACGAAGAGAATGCGCATCTTTAAAATCTCATTGCAAAATTAGCAATTAGCATTAGTCAATTAGCAATGAATTACAAAGACAAACTTATAATCTGCTCTGTTTTCCATTGATAATTGCTAATTGATAATTGAATATTTTCAATTGACTCTTACTTTGCGATATCCACCGACCGCGTCTCCCTGATCACCGTTACCTTGATCTGGCCGGGATAGGTCAATTCTTTTTCAATCTTACGGGCAATGTCTCTGCAAAGGATCCCAGAATCCTCATCGGAGATACGATCCGGCTGGACCATAATACGAATTTCTCTGCCTGCCTGAATGGCATAAGATTTTTCCACTCCCGGAAAAGACTGGGCGATCTTTTCCAAATCCTCTAATCGTTTCACATACGTTTCAATCATTTCACGCCTCGCCCCCGGTCTTGCCCCCGATAGAGCGTCCGCCGCTTCCACCAGAATATCCAGGATGGATTCCGGCTTTTCCTCTTCATGATGAGAGGCGATAGAATGAACAATGACGGCCGATTCGCCATATTTTTTCGCCAAGTCCGCCCCGATCTTTGCGTGGGAGCCTTCCACTTCATGATC
>JBAVGF010000229.1:0-2976 GCA_049684675.1 Thermodesulfobacteriota bacterium
GGATATGGCTTCTGCCATCGTGGAAGTTCTCAATGAGAAGGGATATGAATTAAACTTCCCCCTCCAGATTAAGTAGGACTGTTTAAAGTGACTAAAGTCTTGCACTTTTTGCTCAGTCTCTTAAGACAAAGTCGTTATTTCAGTTTAACGGAATATTGATGACTCTTTCCTGAAATCCACAAGTGGCTATTTTTGCAAAACATGCTTGATTTGAATCGGTAATCATCGGTGCTACTTTTTCTTGACATACAACTCCCTCCTTTATATTGTTAATTCATCCAACTTCAACCATGATCTATACGCGTGTGCTGAATCGCGGCGAGAAGATGAGGGACAACAGGAAAAGGAGGTGTGGAATGGTTAGTTCAAAAATATTGTTACCGATAAAGTCGCCTAAATTCTTTCTTACGCTCATCATCCTTTTATGTTTTCTCCTATGCGCCCTACAAACAGATCAGACCTATGCTGGTTCCAGCCCATGGAACCCTTTAGGTCTTGAAGAAAGGACCATCAACGCCCTGGTTATTGATCCACTGAATCCAAATACACTCTATGCAGCCACGGCATCCGGGGGGGTGTTCAAAAGTACGGATAGAGGAACAAGTTGGTTTGCATTTAGCACAGCGCTTGCCGAAGAAGCTGTGTTTGCATTGGTTGTTCATCCGACCAATCAGGACATCCTCTATGCGGGAACCTCGGGCGGAAGCATTTTCAAAACCACTGATGGCGGAACACACTGGACAATCGATAAGACTGGCTTGTTAAACTCCGATGTCTTAACGATAGCTATCGATCCGCAAAACCCACGGATCCTTTATGCAGGAGCTTCGGCTCCCTATATGCTCAGTAAAGGAGGAGGCATATTCAAGAGCACAGAGGCAGGAGAGAACTGGTACCCCGTTGATCAAGGCCTAACCAATAATACGGTATTTGCACTGGCTATTGATCCTGTAAGCTCTAACGTTCTTTATGCGGGAACAGATGGTGGGGGAGTGTTTAAGAGCGTGAATGCAGGAGCAATATGGAATTCAGCGAATATCGGCCTTATCAGCAAAACGATTTTTACTTTACGGATCAATCCCAGCAAACCCAATACACTCTACGCCGGAACGGCCAAGGGCGTGTTTAAGAGTATTGACCATGGAGCCACTTGGAATGCGGCAAAGACCGGCCTGCCCGATGACGATATTTTGGCTCTGGCCGTCGATCCTAAAAGCTCAAATATTCTCTATGCGGGAGCGCGACGGAATGGTATTTTTAAAAGCAGGGATGGTGGGATGAAATGGAGATCTATGAATACCGGGCTCAGTAATCTATTGGTCAGAGCCCTGGTCATTCATCCTCGGGATACAACCATCCTCTATGCGGGTACTTCAGGTGGCGGTATTTTCAAGATTGATCAGAAGGCAATAAAAGATAAAAAGTAGAAGATAGGATGAAAGCAATACGGCAGAACCGGCTAACCCGCCGCTGCACCTGACCGCTATTCCGCTACACGCCATAGCCGCAAGTGAGCTTGGTCATTATACTCTCTCTCTAACGGAAATCATCGGCGTTTGGGGTTGATTAATCTTCACTCTTTGTAGGTGGAACCTGCACCCCCCTTTTCTGAGGACTCCTCCCTGAAATGTTGTTTTTACATTTTTGTTCAACCATGCAATCTTTCAAGTGGTAATTGTCAATTCTTATTGACGTTTCCGTCCAAAATCATTACTTTCTTATCAAACCATCTGAGTGGAAGGAAATTTTTTCTAACCTTTGACATTTGATCTGAGGTAAAATAGCGGTTTGTTGCCAAATGAAATCATTTTGCCGGAGATTATGAGGCTATCGCCGTGACCATCCTGAAAGAAGGAGAATAAATAGTTTGATTGTCGGAGTACTTTTTAAAGAAAATTTATAAAGGACAATTGTTGACATAAAATAGAATGCAGATCTTGAACAGACACTACCATTCTTTAAAGATCGATGGGGTATCCAAAAACCTTGAGAATTGAAAGGCGGGTAGAGAAATGAAAGAGGAGCACTTTAATGGATTTAAAAGTTAGAAGTACATCCGAATATAAGAATATCTCCTCACAGGAAACGCTTAAATTCTTACAGACATCGATAGATGGGCTTACGGAGTCCGAAGTCGGGAAGCGCCTTGAGATATTCGGGTATAACGAAATAGAAGAGAAAAAAAGGAATCTTCTTCTTGAATTCCTGTCGCGCTACTGGGGTCCCATGCCGTGGCTGCTGGAGCTGGCGATGGGGCTCTCGTTCGTACTGAGACATTATCTTGAAGGGATAATTATCTTTGCGCTACTCACGGTAAACGCCATCATTGGCCACATACACTCACGGGGTTCGCAGAAGGCGCTCGAACTTCTCAAGAAAAAGCTGGCGATAAAAGCGAAGGTATTACGGGACGGAAAATGGGGAACGAGGGAGGCTAAGGAGATCGTGCCCGGGGACATCGTTGCCGTCGTACTCGGGGATATCGTGCCGGCCGATGCCGAGATTGTGAGCGGCGAGCTTTCAGTTGATCAGTCAGCCTTGACTGGAGAATCCTTGTCTGTAGAGACGCGCCAATCGGGCGTCATCTACGCGAGTTCCGTAGTGAGGCGTGGAGAGGCCAGGTGCGTGGTCGTCAATACGGGAGCAAATACGTACTTCGGTAAAACAGCGGAACTGGTCAAAACTGCCAAGCCAAAGTCCCATCAAGAGGAAGTAATGATGGCTGTAGTCAAATATATGATGTATCTGGGTATAGCCGCAGCGGTTTTAGTTTCAATAGATGTGCTGGTGATGAATTTAGGTATGCTGCTGATACTGACTTTCGCGGTAATCTTCCTGATGGGCGCGGTCCCCGTAGCCCTTCCGGCCGTTCTCACCATAGTCCAGTCCGTCGGAGCAATGGAGCTTGCAAAAAAGGGAGCGCTGGTTACGAGGCTCGATTCGATCGAGGATGCCGCTTCAGTAGACGTCCTCTGC
>JBAVGF010000230.1:0-3979 GCA_049684675.1 Thermodesulfobacteriota bacterium
GGTCAAATCAAAAGGGGGGGGACTGAGGGGGGTTCGCCGGGCTTTAGGGACTTCCTGGGAGGGTTGGGTCTATGGGGTGGGAGATCCTGACCGGGGAAATTTGGCCAAGCGTATCTTTCAAGAGATCTACCTGGGGAGGATGTTTGCCCGTCTTTATCATCTTCGTCCCATCTTTTACAAAGGCGAAGGGCTATATCTACAAGAAAGGGCTTTGATCCCCCGAAAAATTTTGTCAACCCTCCGGAAAAAAGTCCGGATGGGCATTGCCAGTGGCCGGCCAAGATTTGAAGCAGAGCTTGCGCTCAGACGGTTCCACCTTCATCCCTATTTCGATAGTGTCGTCACCCTTAATGAATGTGAAGCAGAGGAAAACCATATGTTCCTTTCGGCAGGAAAGAAAATAGCGTTCTCAAAACCTCACCCTTACTCCATCATGAGGGTAGTCCGAGAGATCGGTATTCCAAATCCTTACTGCGCCTACGTGGGAGATGTTGTGGACGACATGCTGGCTGCCCGAGCCGCGAGAAAATATCTGCAAATACTGGCCATTGGGTTTCTCAGTGGCCACCGGAACAAGAAAATCGACAGAGAATCCTTGATAAAAGCCGGTGCTGATCTGGTGATTGAAAATCCCGAGCAACTTCTTCGCTTCGTTTCATCACTCCGCCCTGCTGATCTCAGGAACGCACAGGCAGGGTTCTTTCCTCCTCGCGGCATAGTCTCCAAGCGCAAGGTGGGGCGTCAGGGAGTTAAACTAATAAAGGAGGGGCAAGATGGTATTTGGTTTTAAAAAGAGAAAGCCATTTCATGATGGCGAAAGCCGGTTCTTCGAAATCCTTTCTCGGCAGGCTTCCAAGACCTTAGAGGGTCTGGAGGCCCTTTGGAACTTTGCAGAGAATGGAACGAAGGAGAATGCCAATCTCGTGCGAAATGTCGAACGGGAGGCAGATGAACTGAGAAGAATCCTGATTGAAGAACTGGACCAGACATTTATCACCCCTCTGGATCGTGAGGATATTTATGCTCTCTCACGGGCCATTGATGATGTCGTAGATTATGCCAATACCACGGTGGATGAGATGGAGATTTATGAAGTCAAGGGAGACGAACACATTAAAGAAATGGTCGATATCCTTCGGAAGTCGGCCAGGGAGTTAAACGATGCGGTCAAGATCCTGAAAGACTACCCGAAGATTGCCTTGGCACATGCGGTCAAAGCAAAGTCTTATGAGAACCAGATGGAGGAAGCTTATCATATGGCATTAGCTGATCTCTTCAAGGGAACGGATACGGTCTATATGCTCAAGATGCGTGAAATTTATCGTCATCTCAGCAATGCCGCCGACCGAGGAGATGAGGCCGCCAATATTATCTCCAGCATTGTCATGAAACATACGTAGTGTAGTGAATCTAACACTTCTTTACACAAATTCCGAGGCCGTCATTCCCGCGAAGGCGGGAATCCAGCCCAAAAACACTGGATTCCGGGTCAAGCCCGGAATGACAAATTAAGGAGAGACATTTCTGAATCACTACAGTAGGTTAAATGTGGAATTCGGAGGGTGCCTGCAGCAGGCACCCTCCGAATTTGGAGATTAAAAGTTCTTTTTTAGTCATCGAATTTGCCCGCGAGTCCCTTATCGCTTCCAAGGTGGGCAGCCCGTTCTGCAATTTTGCCCTCTGTCCATTCCGCAGGGTTTTCCATCCGTTTGACTTTAGGAGCAAGATTATAGGAGCCCTTCTTCAAAATGGCCTCGATGGCGAGGGGGGCTGCATCCTGGGAATTGAAAACCTCTGTCATCATCTTGTAAGCGAAGTCCTCCACTTCCTTTGCCATCCGATCTCTGATCTCTTTTGGCTGGGCGAGCAGTTTGTTTTCAAACGGGAGGTTAAGATTCTTGTAGTCTCCCTTTTTCCAGCCCTTCGACTGGGCATAAGCGCTCATCTCTGCCCACATCTCCTCAGAAACCCCCTCTCCTTTCACTTTGCTGAAATTTCCATTCTCATCCAGAATGGCATTTCCATAATCATTCACCTGAACACCCCACGAGATCATTTGCAGGGCTGTGGCGACATTGGCTTTTGTGGTATGGGTTTTGGCAACGATTTGGCGAAGTCTTTCGGAGCTGTTACCTGAGGTTCCATGCTGAGCGCCAGAGATCTTATATTTTTCTAAGGCTTTGTGAATATCTGCGGTCAGTTGCACCTGGATCCCGGAATCCTTCTCTTCGATCCCGTGGGTCGTTCCATTGTTCAAAGCGATCCAATCGGGGAAGATACCATGGGCATTAAGCCCCTGGATCAGAAACAGGGCTTCTTCTACTGTGGAAAGTCCTTCCTCTCCTTTGATCTCACCCACTTCTGTTTCAAGTCCCGCCCATTTAGGGATATAAGGATTGAGGGCAATATTGGCTAAGAGGTTTTTGTCATCCGGAAGATGAGAGGCATCGATGGCAACCGAAGTCATCCCTGCGTCAATGAAGCTTGGAATCTCAACTTTAGCCACAGCAAGATCCTTCTCATCTCTAATCCCATAATGGTCGGCATGGACCGCCACCGGGATGGTAATTCCAAGTTGGTTGCAGAGGGTATCGACCAGCATGGCAATATTCCAATAGTTCACTGCGCAATAAGCTTTTGCGCCTCCCTCCGATTTTGCGATCTCGATAATAACGGGAGCGTTGGCTCGCTGCGCTGCCTGGAGGGCTCCTCGTATTACAAATTGGTTTCGACCGTTTGCAGCCATCGCTATCGCTTTCCCTTTTGCGATCATGGCACGATCTACTACTTTTCCGCTCACGATCAAGGCGTTTGAATTGGGAAAGAGCTTTTTGATATTGGGTGGTCGTCCTATCTCAAGGGCTTTCTTAAAACCAGTCGAGGAAGCTTTTCTTTTTGCCATGGCCTTCCCTCCTTTTAAGGTGATTCGTGCTGGTGATTCGATTCTTTAAATCTTGAATCAGAAACCTTAACCTCACCCTCAACCTTAACCCTTGTTCTTTAAAACCTGGGCAATATCTTCCACCAGTTTCTTAGAACCTACGTAGAGGGCTGTTCGCTGGTGATGTTTCTCCGGCTGGATATCGAGAATCGGGATTCCTGCCTCATTGACAGCCGTCCCGCCCGCTTCGCGGCACATGAAGGCCACTACGGCCGCTTCATACATAAGGCGCAGTTTGCCCTCGGGGCGGTTCTTCTTCGGATTCGGATGATTGACGATGGCTGGGTACATGAACATGCCTCCGTTCGCCAATATCCTATGAAAATCTCCGGCCAACGCACCCAGATACCTGAAAGCATATTTACTTTCATTCTCAGCGATCCATTTCTGAACCCATTCAGCATAGGTGTGTCGGTTGGACGCATTGAACGACAATTCCCAGCTCTTGGTGTCCTCTGGAAGAATCATCCGGGTCGGCCTGACAAAAGCCATCGTCTCGTCCATGTGGAACCGCCAGGTGCCTGCATCCTTGAGTCCGAGGGTAAAGGTCCCGGTTGGAATCACGAACATGCCGGCAGCGATATAATCTCTTCCGGCCCTCAGGTGGCCGTCATCAGGACCTTCTAGATTACGTTTAGCGATCCCGAAAAGAAAGCCGACCGGCAGCCCATGGGGGATATTGGATGATCCGTCCAAAGGGTCAAAATAGACAAAATAACGTCCCCCATCAGGATTGATCGGGATGATCCCTTCCGATTCTTCACTGACCGCATGAATTACCCGACCCGAGGTCTTCAAGTAATGGATAGTGATCTCCTGGGCGATCTGATCCATACGCATGACATCCTCACCCTGCACGTTCACATCACCTGCTAACCCGAGATTTCCCTTTAAGGCTCCCGTCAGATAGTAGTACTGGATATGCTTTGCGGCACTGATCATGGCGTCCATGAGGGTCAGGAAGTGGTAGGTGCGGTTATGTCTCTCCTGGTGTTGAAGCAGAAAATTCATGAAGGTTTGCTCGAATCGGATCATGGC
>JBAVGF010000231.1:0-5252 GCA_049684675.1 Thermodesulfobacteriota bacterium
CGCCCCAACACCCATGATGCTGGAGGAAACGACGTGCGTCGTGGATACCGGACCTCCCACCAACGCCGCTCCTAAAATGACGATCGCTGAGGAAGTTTGAGCGCAGAAGGCATGAACAGACCTCAAACGGTAAATTCTTGAACCCATGGTCCTGATGATTCGCCATCCTCCGGTCGCTGTTCCAAGAGCTGTCGCCGCACCACAACTGGCGATTACCCAGAGGGGAGCATGAAAGCCGGTCGAAAACCCAAGGATGACAAGACACAATGCGATCAGACCAATCGATTTCTGTACATCATTGGAACCATGGCTGAGGGCAAGGGCAACAGAAGAAGGAATCTGCATCCGATTGAAGAAGGTGTTTACCCGGGGGGTAGCATTTCGGAAGATGCGGAGAGTCACCTTTAAAAAAAGCATGCCGAAAATGAACCCAAGCAAAGGCGAAACCACAAGGGAAGCGACGATATAGAGGAGCCCTCCCCACAGAATTTTGTCCGGCCCGTAAGCGACCAGCACAGCTCCTACCATTCCTCCGATCAAGGCATGTGAAGAACTCGAGGGAAAACCGAAGAACCAGGTAATCAGGTTCCACAGAATGGCTCCGACGAGGGCTGCAATCAGAAAGGCCACGGAGATATTCAAAGCTTTTGGGTCGTAGGCAGGAAGGTTTATAATATTCTCTCCTATCATCTTAGCCACAGCACTTCCTAAAAAGAAGGGGGCAACAAATTCACAGGCCGCTGCCATAAGAAGGGCCTTTCTTGGAGAAATAGCCCGGGTCATAATAATGGTTGATACGACATTCGCCGCATCGTGGAAGCCGTTGGAGAAGGCGAAGAATAGGGCGAGAGAAATGACAACAACAGCCAACCACATTATCCAAAAACCCCCCCCATTTTTGTCCCGGCAATTTTGTTGATGGCAAAAAGGCAGACCGCTCCGAGAATGATCAAAATGAGGCCCAAAGCAGCCGCTTCGTTCACAGAGCCCCCGATGTAGAAGTTAAAAATTCCAACGGTCATCATCTCATGTCCCGGAACCACTAAGAGAAGCGTGGCCGAGGCCTCCTGGAGGGCCAGAATAAACGAGTAGAGGGATCCGACCAAGACCCCTTTCCAGATCAATGGAAGGGTAACATCTTTAAAGGTTTTCATTTTCGGAGCCCCAACGCTTTCAGCAGCCTCTTCAAAAGATTTGTGGACGATCAGGAGAGAAGCAAAAGTTCCCCGCACGGTATAGGGAAGCCGTCTCACTCCAAGTACAATAGGAATCACAATCCATATGCCGATCAGAGCCGTGTTCATAAATGGCAGAGGGTCTCTAAAGGCCCTGAGGTAGGCAATACCGATTCCAGTTCCTGGAAGGGCAAGTATCAGAGTGGTAAGTGAGTCCAAGAGATCCCTCCCCGGGACTTTGGTCCGGGCCATCACCCAAGCCACGGGAACCCCGACAATGATACAGATGAATACAGAGATGCCTGAGTAGAGCAAGCTGTTGATGATGAACTTAGGCGTCTCAATAGAAACCCGTTGGAAATACTGCAAGGTATATTTCACAGGGACGGGTGTGAGGGCCCACCCCTTTCCGAAGGAATCGAGAGCAACCCCTAAGTAAGGAATAAAGGCGAAGACGAGAACTACTATCAAAAAGATAAGCACCCCCACCCTCCCCCAGGGTGAAATTTTCTTTCTCTCGATCTTTGAATAAGAAAGGGAACTATAATCCTTGATGGCCACGTACTGCTTAGCAATGATCAAAAAGACGATGGCCAGTATGACCATGATGGCGGAGATGACAATTCCCATCTTGAAGAGCCTTCGGTCCACAAATTGGACGATGTTGAGATACGCCTGCGAGGCAAGCAGGTTGTCAACGCCCACCACCAGTGGGGTGGCGAAGTCGGCAAAGGTCCAAATGAAGACCAGAAGTGCCCCCGATACATAACCCGGAGTGGTGAGCGGAAATGTGATATCCCAGAATTTCCGCAGGCCCCGCGACCCCACGCTCTCTGCTGCTTCATCGAGAGAAGGAGAAATCTTCCCCAGGGCATCAACGATGCTCAGGGTCATGAGTGGAAAGAGGTGGAGCGTCTCCACAAGCAGGACGCCCTGAATCCCGTACATGAAATTAATGGGCTTGGAAAATCCCAAATAGTCCATGAGGATCACGTTCACTGTCCCAGCCCGGCCCATGATGAACACGAATCCCATCACTCCAACAAGAGGAGGCATGATCATGGGAATGATGGTGAGGTAAGAAAAGAGATTTCTTCCAGGAAATTCATAGCGTAGAAGGAGGAACGCAATAGTGATGCCAATGATCGAAGTGGTAATGACGGTAGCCACTCCGAGGAGGAGGGAATTTACCAAGGTTTTCAGGTAAAAGGAGTCGGTGAAAAAGTGGTAGAAGTTCATCAGGGTAAAGACACCTTGATCGGTTGTAAAAGTATCGTAGAAGAGGCGGATGAGGGGATAGATCAGAAATATACCAAAGAAGGCCCAGATCCCGGCATAGCCGAGCAATCCACCAATTCTCGCCTGCGGCCAAATACGGGGGCGGCTCAGGGCAATCGTTGATTCGTCTAGAGGGCTCATTTAGATTTCTCTTTATGCCAATGGAATCCCTAAAGTGGTCTTTACTGGGAAACTAACATAGACCTTCTCCCCTATGGAAAAAGGTTGGTAACCCCAGGGGTTCTGAACGTCCACTTTGAAGAGGATCTCACCATTGATTTCCACATCATATCGGATCGTATTCCCGATATAAGAGGCAAAACTAACGGTTCCAGCAATACAATTATATTCTTTTTGAGTATCTTCTGACTGGCTAATCGATGCGGTCTCTGGTCGAACACTGATCATGCATCGGTCTCCAGGTTTGTAATGCTCATCGCTGCTGCAGAGTAAAAGCCCTGCCTTGGTTTGCACTCTCACCCACTTTTCAGTAGCATTGATTTCCTGAACATCACCGGGAATCAGGTTATTAATCCCAATAAAGTCAGCAACGAAGGGATTACGGGGTCTTTCGTATAGATCCCTGGGAGAACCAATCTGCAGCAATTTGCCAAGATTGATCACCGCAATCCGGTCTGAAAGGGTCAGCGCCTCTTCCTGGTCATGAGTGACATAGATAGTCGTAATCCCAAGTTCCTTCTGAAGCTTACGGATCTCAGCACGTACCTGGATGCGAATCTTTGCATCCAGATTACTTAAAGGCTCATCTAATAGAAGGACATCGGGGTTCAAGACAAGCGCCCGGGCCAGAGCCACCCGTTGCTGTTGCCCCCCCGATAGTTGCCCAGGGTACCGACCTTCAAGGCCCACCAGGTTCACAAGCTTTAAAACACGGGAGACCTTTTCTGCTATCTCGGCTTTCGGAATCCTCTTCAGTTTGAGACCATATGTAATATTGTCGGAAATGGTCATGTGGGGCCAGAGGGCATAGTTTTGAAAGACCATTCCAATATTTCGTCCATAGGGTGGAATAGAGGTCACAGGCTTCCCATCGAAGTAGATTTCTCCTAAATCAGGCTTGTGAAATCCTCCAATAAGTCGAAGGATGGTTGTCTTTCCGCAGCCTGAAGGACCAAGAAGCGTGAAAAGCTCCCCGTCCTGTATATCCAGAGAAACGTGGCTCACTGCTTCCAGGGTGCCAAACCTTTTCACGATGTCCTTAAGCTGAATATTCATCTTAAACTCTGACCCATCAAACCAAATCCCCCCGCCCCCCCCTTTACGAAAGGGGGGCAATGGGGGGATTTGTATTTAAGTCTACAAATCTCACTTCTCTTTGATAATCTCCCTATGTTTTTCAGCAATCTCCTTCCGAAAATAGGAATTTACTTCCTCAATCCTCTTTTTGGGTCCAGCGACCTTATCGTCATAGACATTCCCAACTTGAATATCGAAGAAAGACCTCATCCCTCCTGTAAATTGAACCGCCTTTTCTGCAGGGGAATCTGGAGCACCCTTAACCTTATACTTGGGTGTGATGGCATAGAGTCCCCGTTCCATAAATATCTTCTGACCCTCTTCGGTCAAAAGAAACTCAATGAAGGCATGGGCAGCTTTAGGATGTGGCGCACCCTTCAACACAGCCATTGGTTCAGGCGTTACATAGGCATTCTTGGGATAGACAAACATGACATCGTACCCTGACAAAACTTCGGCAAATGCCATGTAACTCGGTACAGCAAACCCAACAGCGAACTCCCCTTTAGATACTACGTTGGGAACGTCACGGGAACGGGCTGTAAAAATGCCGGTGTTGGCTGCCAATTTTCTCAACCATTCCCATCCCTTCTCCCATCCATGCATTGCAAGAATCACCTCATAGCTTGCATGGCTACTACTCGAACGGTCTGGGGTACACTGAGCAATCTGTCCTTTTAGCTTTGGATTGAGCAGGTCATCCCAGTCTTTGATTGTAACTCCCAAACGCTTCAGCAATTTCGGCTGGTAAATGAGGCCATAGGGCTCTAAGGTAGTTCCTACCCAGAATTTCTTCGGGTCTTTTAGAGGCAGGCCTATGGGTTTCCCTATCGTGGCTGGAATCTCATCCCACATCTTTTTGGGAATCTTTACTTGATCCAAGAGGCCTTCCGCCGCTAAGTTGTCGAAAAGTGTTCCTTCGCCACCCCAGAAGACATCTGCCCGGGGTCTACCTCTCCACTCCAAAATCTGCCCATAAGCCACTGGAGTTCCTTGAGGCATGGCACTGGTTTTCATATCGATGTTCCATTTTTTCTTGACATATTCTGCGAACGCCTTTAATGCCGGGTCATGAACATCTTTGGAAACAGGAGTAATGAGGTAAAACTCATTTTCAATCGCCTGCCCAAATGATATCCCTCCGAAGCATAAGAACCCCATCAATAAAACAGTCAATACAATGATGATCCGTTTCATCCCAATGCCTCCTCTCTAAGTGCCTGATTAGTTATAGGTCACCTTTCCTTTGATCGTCTTAGGGCTCTCATAGAACTCTAAATACTTCTGATTCCCTTCAGGGGTATCTGGTTGATCTGCGTCCCTCCACCATTTGTCTGCCAGGAAGTTCTTTCTGGCTAAATCCCATACTTCTTGTGGTGCTGGCACATCTTTCACTTCCCAGCTTAATTGTTTCGGGGTCATCTCATAAACTGTATACCTCATGGGGTAGGTTGAAAGTGCAGGAGTGATGAAATGATAAATGTTGTCGACATTCTGATAGCGGGTGGATATGTGGCGATGTCCAGAAAAAACGAGCTTAAC
>JBAVGF010000232.1:0-16298 GCA_049684675.1 Thermodesulfobacteriota bacterium
CTTCACCTCTTCATAGACCTCCCGCGGTATCGCCAGGTCAATATATTTCTCCGTCTGCTCGAAGTTCTCGTCCGTATCCTGCTTCACCCGCTCCGGTTCCGCAAAGCTCTTAATCAGATCGTTGGTCTCTGCCGTGAAGTAGAATTTCGCCAATCTCTCCGAGACGGCCTCAATCATTTTGGGAGTGACCTTTTTTCTCTCGAGTAATTTGTCCATCAGAAATTCTTCGGGGATCTGTTTCATTTTAACAGCGCACTCCACCCACTCTCCCTTCCCGCCCAGTAAGATCCGGTTGCCTTCTCGGGTAATCCTCACAACACCCAGATAAATATCCGGAGAGAGCCGTCGATTCAGCCTGACTTCTTCCTCGCAAAATAATTTTCTTTTCTCGAGAGAGGTAAAATCCAGGAAGCCAAAATCCACCGGTTTTTTCACCTTGTAGACGTGGTTCCCTGTCAGGAAAAGGAGGGAGATGTGGGTCTCGATGAACTTGACGACTCGAGGGTGGTCGGGATAAATCCTGGGATCCAGGAGGGCTTTCTGGAGGGATGGGGTGTCAAGAGTCATCTTTTTTCGATTTTTTTAATCTTCCAATCTACGGCGTCATTGTGTTCCGTATCGATCGTGAGGTAGATGATCGGAAGCGTCCTAAACCTCTTTTTCAAATCGGCCGCGTCAATGGGCTGAAACAAAGCCTTATTGTTTAAATAGGCCTCCTTGGTTAATGCGTTCGACTCATAATTCTCTTTTGTCCTCTTCGAAATTCGCTCAATGGACTTCTCCTCTGTGCAGACACATTCGGCGATGACAAGAGTCCGATCGGCCTTCTCAGCCAATTCAGCGGCCCTCGATCTCAGCTCCTGAGTAAAAAAAGTGGCGTCTAAAATCAGCCCATCCTGAGTTTCCTTCAATGCTCTCTCCGCCCGCCTGAACATCTCCTCGTAAACCTTTTTTCTCCTGTCCGGGTCGGAAGCGACCTTGTTGTCGAAGATGTCCTGACCCTTCAAGACTTCCACCCGGATCATATCGGATCGAAGAATCTGAAACCCTTTCAATCTTGCAATCTCCTCCGTCACCGGACTTTTCCAACTACCCGGCAAGCCCACCGAGACTAACAAACTGCCCTTCGGAATCTCCGATTCGACGACTTTTGAAAAAGCTCTTTCCATTTCAAGTCTCCCTCTATCTATTCTTAGCTTTGTTTGAAGATTGTTTCGTCAGACTCTTAGATGCTTAAATCGAATTATTTTTTTCTTATGCTTTGAAAGCCTATATTGTCATGCTGAACTTGGTTCAGCATCTCGCTTTGTTCATATGGTGAGATTCTGAAATGAATTCAGAATGACAGGTTTAATGAATTTCAAACGCCATTAACCAGGAATGATTTGGAATCTGGTCCTTGGAATTTCATGGTGCATTCTATCACATCTCCAACGCCTTTAGAACCATGTCGTGTAGTATTCCATTGCTCACCAAGATACCGTCGTTCTTTATCATCTTTATTCCACTGGAAAAATCTAACGGACGTCCCAAAACGTCTGTCACCTTACCTCCCGCTTCTTCGGCGATGATCGATCCTGCCGCATGGTCCCAAATATTTTCTTTATACCCTGGTTCAGCGGGGGATGGAACTCTCAGATAGAGGGTGACTTCCCCTCTCGCTAAGATCCCGTATTTTGCCTGGCTATCCATTCTAACGGAAGGTCTTGAGATATTCAATCTCTCCGCAAGACGTCGATGCGTAAGATGATCCGCATGGTCCGCCTCAACGCTTTCCGTGATGGTTGCTTCGGACGGATTTTTCACTTTGGAGACGGAGATAGCCCGTCGACTCCCTCCATGACTGTCCATCTGGATTGACCCCTTCCCCTTCAACGCGACAAAAAGGCATCCTTTCTCTCCAAAGGGATGGTCGATATCCACATAGAGATTGGGACAGGCCAAAATGCCTAATGTCACCACATCATTTTCGATAAGCGCTAAGGCGATCGCATATTGATCTCCTCTGAGAAACCCCTTCGTTCCGTCAATGGGGTCTAAGGCCCAGAAACGATCGGTGATAGCATCGGAACTAAAATCAATCCATGAACACACTTCCTTTGAGGATGAAGTCGGGACGAAGGCATTCACATACGTTGTGACCTGATCGAGGATCTTTGAATGATCCGGTCTCCTTAACTCTTTTGAGTCTTCCTCCGCCACAATCGTATCATTAGGAAATCTTTCTCTGATCAATTTACATATTATTGCCTGAGACCCGTAATCTGCAATGGAAACAGGACTTCTGTCGCTTTTCAGAATGGGTTCCCCGCCCACGAGGTCCATCCTTATTCTTTGGCAGAACGCCGAGGCTTTGATGGCGGCCTGGATGGCTGTCACAACTTCAGGAGAATTTTGACCCATATCCATAATCGCTTCGCAAATCCGAGTTTGTGGGACGAGGGCAGGGATTTCGTGCTTCGAATTTAGGGTTTAAAATAACAGGAGGAGGGGTATCTTAACCTCTCCTCCTGTTATTCGTTTCATGGTGCCGAAGGGGGGATTTGAACCCCCACGGGGGTTACCCACCACCCCCTCAAGATGGCGTGTCTACCAATTCCACCACTTCGGCAAAATTTCTAATCTCTCCCAACCTTCCCCTTACCAAAGGAAGGTAATACAATTCCTCTTTAATGAAGGGGGATTATTTCTTCGGCTCAGGTACAGGCACCTGAGGCTGAACAGGCATCTCTGAGGGCGCCGCAGGAGCCGTGGGAGCCGGCTTTTCCTTCATAACCGTAGAAGAGGCCCTTCTTGTTGAGGCGAAGGTGAGGAGAAGTGAGGTAAGCATAAAAATGATGGCAGCGACAGTAGTCAGTTTAGTAAGAAACCCCATCGCTCCGGCACTTCCGAAAATGGTCTGACTCGCTCCTCCGAATGCCGCTCCCATTTCTGCTCCCTTTCCTGCTTGAAGCAAAACGATCAAAATGAGCGCCATGCAAACTAAGACATGCAAAACAACGATAATCGTCATGAACCCAATCCTCCTTAATCCCCCAACCCCCCTTTAGAAAAGGGGGGAGACGGGGGATTTAGATTTCAAACCGAGGTTTCGGATGAAACCTTAAATCTAAAGTCTTAGATCTGAAATGATTAATATCACAATTCTTTAAATCTGACAATCTTTGAGAAGGATTCCGCTTTCAGACTCGCCCCTCCGACCAACGCCCCATCGATATCCGGCTGGCCCATCAGTCCCTTGATATTTTCCGGGGTCACGCTTCCACCGTATTGGATCCGGATTTCCTCTGAGACCTTTCGTGAATAAAGCTTTTCTGCTTTTTCCCTGATGAATCGATGCACCTCTTCAGCCTGTTCCGGAGTGGCCGTCCTGCCTGTACCGATGGCCCAAATCGGCTCGTAGGCAATGACAACACCTCCCAACTCCTTATCCGCCAATCCCTTCAATCCCCCTGACATCTGTCTCTCGATCACTGCAAAGGTCTTTTCCTCTTCCCTTTCCTTCAAGGTCTCACCCATGCAGAAGATTACCTTCAAACCCTGGGCCAGTGCTGCTTTGATTCTTCGATTCACAGTCTGATCCGTCTCGCCAAAAAACTGGCGTCTTTCGGAGTGACCGATAATGACACAGTAACAGCCCACTTCCTTGACCATGAGTGGAGAGACTTCGCCGGTGAAGGCACCCTTCTCTTCCCAGTAAAGATTCTGCGCAGCGAGACGAATGGAAGAACCTTCAAGCACCTTATGGACAGCGTAGAGCGCCGTAAATGGAGGCGCAACAGCCACCTCAACTTCTTTAACTCCTGAAATGCCTTTTTTCAACTCCCTGACAAGGTCGAGGGCTTCTCCAACCGATTTATTCATCTTCCAATTTCCGGCGATGAAGGGTAATCTCCCCATTATTCCCTCCTCAGGGCCTCGATGCCCGGCAACTTCTTCCCTTCAAGGAATTCGAGGGAGGCCCCGCCTCCCGTAGAAATGTGGCTGATTCGATCCCCTACCCCTGCCCGGTTCACGGCCGCCACAGTATCTCCTCCTCCCACGATACTGAAGGCGGAAGAATGAGCGATCGCCTTAGCGATGGCAAAGGTCCCCTGACTGAATGGCTCCAATTCAAAGACTCCCATGGGTCCATTCCATACAATGGTTTTCGCAGACTGGATCTCTCTTGAAAAAGTCTTTACCGTTTCTGGACCAATATCCAAGCAGACCCATCCCGAAGGAATCTTATCGTTCTTGACAACCTCTCTCTTCGCCTGAATATCCATTCGCTCGGCAGCGACGTGATCAGAAGGGAGGAGAAACGTAATCTTTCCCCTTGCTCTCTCCAGGAGGCTGAGCGAGAGGCCAATCTGGTCCTCTTCGACAAGTGATTTTCCCACCTGAAATCCCTCAGCCCTGAGGAAGGTGTAGGCCATCCCTCCCCCGATCAGGAGCGTGGTCACCTTACCCAGAAGGTTTTGGATCACACCTATCTTGTCAGAAACCTTTGCCCCGCCCAAAATCGCCACATAAGGCTTTTGTGGATTTACAAGGGCCTTCTCCAGACTCTCAACCTCTTTCATCATCAAGAAGCCCGCCGCCACAGTCTTCACAAACCGTGTCATTCCTTCGGTGGAGGCATGGGCCCGGTGGGCAGCGCCAAAAGCATCATTGACATAGATATCACAGAGAGAGACCAGGGCTTTTGAAAAAGCTTCTTCATTCTTCTCCTCTTCCGGATGGAACCTGAGGTTTTCCAGGAGAACGACCTCCCCTTCTCTCAACCCTTCAACCTGTTTCTGAACCTCTTCTCCAATGCAATCCGTGGCTAAAGTCACTTTCTTCCCCAATAGTTCAGACAACCTTTTGGCAACCGGGGCCAGACTAAATTTAAGATCCCTCTTTCCTTTGGGTCTCCCCAGATGAGAGGCGAGGATGACCTTCCCCCCGGCTTCGCTGACAAACCGAACTGTCGGGAGAGAAAGAAGAATACGGGTATCATCCGTGATGTTATTCTTCTCGTCTTGGGGAACGTTGAAATCGACTCGAACAAATACACGCTTCCCTTTCAATCCAATTTGATCAACGGTACGGATGGCCATTACCTGCTCCTACTCATGTCATCGTTTTGCAATTCAGGTTAAGGTCAGGGCCAGGAAGCTAGTTTCGTACAATGAACGATGGACAATGGACAATGAACAAAAAATAATACACTGTTCATCGTCCCCTAAATAACGCGGGCATCTTTACCCTTACCGTATGACGAACCAGCCTTACTTCTTCCCAAAAAGATACAAAAACAACTCCACCAGCCGATTGGAAAAACCCCATTCGTTGTCATACCAGGAGATAATCTTCGCCATTTTTCCACCGATCACCTTGGTTGACAGACCGTCCACAATGGAAGAATGGGGATTACCATTGAAGTCGATGGAGACAAGAGGCTCCTCACAAAAACTCAAGATCCCCTTTAATTTCCCTTCTGCGTAGGACTTTAATACCTTATTCATCTCTTCTACGGTTGTCTCTTTTTTCAACCTGGCTACCAGATCGACCACAGAGACATTCGGTGTGGGCACCCGGATGGCCATCCCGTCCATCTTCCCTTTCAATTCCGGGATGACCAAGGAGATGGCGGTGGCCGCCCCCGTGGTGGTTGGAATCATCGACATCGCAGCCGCCCTGGCCCGGCGAAGATCCCGGTGCGGAAAATCGAGAATCACCTGATCATTGGTGTAGGCATGAATGGTAGTCATCAATCCATATTCCACCCCGAACTCATCCACCAATATCTTGGCAATAGGAGCAAGACAGTTTGTCGTGCAGGACCCCATGGAGAGAATGTGATGTTTGGCAGGATCGTAAACCTTCTCATTGACTCCCAGGACCAAAGACACATCCGGGTCTTTCGCCGGGGCCGAAACCACTACTTTTTTCGCACCCGCCTCAATATGTTTTGAACCGCCTGCCCGGTCCGTAAACTTCCCCGTGCTTTCGAGCACTACGTCTACTCCGAGATCCTTCCAGGGAAGCTGGCCCGGATCTTTGTGCGCGAAGACTTTCACCTCTTTTCCGTCGATCGAAATGGCATCCTTCTTCGTTTCCACCCTTGTACCGAATTTTCCATGGACGGAATCGTATTTCAAGAGGTGGGCCAACGTCTGCGCATCGGTGAGATCATTGACCGCCACAAATTCCAACTCCTTCTTATTCAGACCTGCTCGAAGGACATTTCGACCAATTCTTCCAAATCCATTAATCCCGACCCTGACTGCCATCGCCACTCCCTCCTTTCAGAAATTAAAAATATTATATAACTTTTTTTTACTCATTGCGTCAATATTTTTCAGGAAAATTAGGGACTTCACAAAAGGAGGGAGACCTGATATATTGGGCGTGAAGAGGGTAAACGGAGGAAAAAGAAAGCCCGGGTGACACGCGACAGGAACATACTGGAAATCGTACGGGGACTTCTCCTCTCAGAGGTCGCTTTCCGTGAAATCTTCAAAAAATATAAAGAGGGTCGCCTCCGTTTCTCGGACATTGGCGTTTGGGTGGATGACAAAGGCCAGAGCCTCCTTTACAATTTAAAGGAACAATGTCACTCCCTCTTTCGATACAAAGGCAAAAAACCGATTCAAAAAAATGAATGGCTTCTCGACCTGGTGATTGGGTCTATTTTCCATGAGGCCATGAAACTGAGAGAGAATATCTACCAAATGGAGGTCTATCGGCCCAGGTATCTTCAATACAAATCGAAGTTCGGAAAATCCGACTATGAAAAGGACTATCTTCAACTATTTGAGCGGATCATTCAGAAGGCCAAACAGGGGGTGGCTGAAGGGATGCTGGAGACCCGATCTCTTTTTAAAGATGCGATGGCGCAACTTGTCGATCTTTTCAAAAAGGGGGCTAAAAATACATTTTTGGTCCGTTTCCTCCTCGAAAATCTAACCCTTCTCCAGAAGGTTTATGGCCCCCAAAAGACAAAAGTAATTTTCAACTTGATGTTTGAAAAGGGGTTTTTGGACGCCTACCGGTTCGCTGGTGTGAGTTATCTGCGGAGTGAACATTACGACCTCTCCTCAACCTATTTTTTAAAGGCCCAGAAAATGGACCCACATCATGAGGGCCTCCAATTCCTCCTGAACTTTAGCCTCGGGATGAATGAGTACTATAAGAATGCCTATTCAAAGTCCTTATCCTATTTTTCCAAGCTGGCTCGGGCCAAATTAGATGGAAGACTGAAAAAGGAGTATTTGAGAAAAGTCGAAGAAGTTTGCAAAAAGATCTCTTCCGACCTGAAAGAAGAAAAGGGTCTCAAAGCTGCAAGAGAAGCAGGCTCCCTTGCTGATCGAATAAGAAAATGTTACGATGAACTTAAAAGGAGTTCGTGAGATGCCTATTTATGAGTATCGCTGCGGTCAATGCGAGAGCGAATTCGAAAAATTGGTATTGAATACTTCAGAAAAGATTGCCTGTCCTAAATGTAAGAGCAAAAAAGTTCATCGGGTGATGTCCGCTTTTGCTTTTTCTGTCGGTGGAAAATTTAAGAGCACCGCCAGCTCCTCCTGCGGAACCTGCTCCGCCACCACCTGCTCCACCTGCGGCTCTAAATAAAGGATTCACCCCTGGCTCCTGGAACCCTGAATTAAAGGTTGGTCAGGTGCCTTCTCATCTCCATCTCCTCCCTTAACGAATCATCTTCTCCGAGTTCTCTTAACGCCTCCTCGATCATCTGAATCATTTTCCCCTTATCTTCGGGGAGCTTTCCGTGGAGGGGAAGGAGATTGGAGATATGGTCGCTTAAGAATTGAGAGGTCACGTGAAGCCCTTCTAAAAGCAGTTTTGTTTCCTTTAATATCGTTTCTGTTGAGGCCGCTTGGAAACGACCACCGATCATGGCCTCGTAGAGCGGAGAGTTGGGTTGCGGAACACAGGTACGGACACGGATGAAATGGGGATCGATTCGATTCAACACCTCTGCGGTTCCGCTGGCATGCTGTTCCCATTTTTCTTCACCGCCGATCCCCAACAAAACATACAAAGAATACTCAAACCCTGCTTCTTTCGCTTTTCTCCCAGCCTCGGCCATCTCTTCCGGAGTCGCCCCCTTTTCAATCTCCTTAAGGAGCTCACGATCACCGGTCTCAAGCCCGACATGGAGCCTGGTTAAACCCGCTTGACGGATTTTTATCAAATCCTCTAAAGGTTTCTTTGCAATGGTATTGGCTCGCGCATAACTGGTCACTCTTTCGATATGCGGAAAGGATGAAAATAAGGCGTTCAGAATTTTGACCAACATCTCGGCCTTCACCACAAGACTATTAGAATCTCCAATAAAAATCGTCCTGACCCTATCTCCATAGAGATCGTTTGCTAATTGGATATCTTCAAGAATCTCTTCGAGCTCCCTTATTTCGAACTTCATCCCTTTATACATGGAACAGAATGTGCACCGGTTCCACGGACATCCCCGGGTCACCCTTAGAAGAAGACTGTTTGCCTCGCTGGGCGGTCTGAAAGGTGGAAAGTCGTAATCTCTTCTTCTCAATCCAAATCTGCCGATCGTCATGATGTACCTCCATTGAGTGCCTAAAATGCCTAAAGTTAAATTCAAACGAAAATAGAATCCTCTCGATCCTTTAACTTTAGTCACTTTTCACTTTAGACACTTTAGTCACTTTCTTAAAATATCATCGATACGGAAATCCCCTTTTTCTCAAAACGCTCTTTTAACTCCATTCCGGCCAGATGAAAATAATCCTCTTCCAAATAATGATCCAATTTGGCCTTGCGATAAATCGCCTTCACCTTATTCGGATAATTCATTCGATCAATAAGCACCTCGTCAATCGACCCTTCGAGCAGCCCCACAAGGTGCTTCGGATTGAGAGGAAGCATCGGGCCAATAAAGGCATAGGTCCCAATCTTTTCCTGACGGAGGGTCCTCAGGGCTTTGACTCGAGACAAGATCGAAGGGGAGCAGGGTTCAAAGATCTTCTTGACTTCCTCATCATGGGTGGTAATGGAGAAGCCCACTTCAATTCTTTTGAATTGTTTAAGTAGATCCATGTCTCTCAGACAAAGAGGGGAACGGGTCAATAGGTTTACTGAAAACTGGGCATCCAGAAGAGCCTCCAAACATTTTCGAGTCAGTTGATACTTTTTCTCCACAGACTGGTAGGGATCGGTCACTGTACTGAGCGCCACCACCCCATGCCTTGCCCTCTTTAACTGTTTTCTCAGCACCTCGGGTGCGTTCATTTTAACATCGACGAACTCTCCCCACGGTTCCAGGTGACCGGTGAAACGCTTCATGAAACTGGCATAACAGTACCGGCAACCATGACCACATCCTACGTACGGATTGACGCAGTAATCAAAGCCGGGGATGGCTGTCTTGGTCAGAATGGTCTTTGCAAAGATTTCTTTGAGTTTCATTCTTTACATTATAACGCAATTTCCATTTTTTTGTAGCGCCTTCATTTATTGGAGGCGTTCCAAGGTACCGTCAGCAGTAAATGCCGACGCTACTCGTTACCGAGGGCAGGGGGAAGGAACAGGCGGAAGTTTATCAGGCGGGGAGGTTAAATAAAGGCGAGTGAGAATTCGAAGTCCCTTTTAGCGGAAAGGTCTCATTAGAGTGCGAATAGACTTGCTCAAAGAAACCGAAAATATCTATCTCTCCTCTTTTGGCTTTCTGCCAGAGATCATAAAGATGATGCGTAGTGATCAAACTCATATTGTGCCGGCTTAAGAAATGGCTTAACTCTTTGGAGATATGGCTGACCTGCCCTCTCTCGGAAAGAGGGAGGCGGATATGGGTGCTCGCAATAATCAAGGATTTCTCGTCTTCCCTTTTTTCTTTCTCAAACTGCAACGCCCGGTTAATCTTGGGATGGCTCCCCTCCACCTCTCCTTCGCTCATCAGAATCTGTACCCCAAAAGCCGTACGGCTTTCGGGAATTTTCACAACGCGGTCCACGGATTGGTAGTTGACGCCGGTAGATATCTTGAACCCCAGATCCTTGAAGATGGAATGAACGGTATCGATCAATAACAACTCGCTTTTTGGCCAGAGCAATGATTCAATAATGGAATAATCCTGATCTTTGATCGCTGTAGATTCCTTCTTCGTGGCCTTGTAGATTTCGGATTGCAAAAAACTTTTTCGTGCCGTTTGGTTCTCAGACTTTCTTTTTTCAACCTGACTGACAATGAGCATTGCGATAAGACAGCCCAACGGGATGAAAAGTTTCAATTCTTCAGGAAATTTGAGAGCACTATAGATGGCAAAAGCTGCGAGTAAAAGCTGTACTATACCTAACATGCTTTCTCCGTCATTTTAAAAATTAAATGAAAACAATAAGTTAACCCGTGTTTATCTTTTGAGCAATTTCCATACCAAATCAAAAAAATATTAAAAACAATTATGATTTCAATAAATTAGCTTACCATTGCCTCAGCCTCTGGTCAAGTCAAGTATGACAATATTGCACGATTTCAGCGAAAAGTGTCACGTTTTGGCAAGAAAAGACACCAATTTTGGAGCACTTAAAGGGGGGTTAGCTCAGGTTTGCATCTAAAGAGAGGGTGGCCTAAAAAGATATTCAATCGTTCGGTTCAACATCCTCGCTCCCTTCACCTCTGTTTCGAAGAGAGGGACAATTGCCCTCACCCTATCCCCAAATATTTTCCATATCTCGGCCATATGCTCATCTTGCATCTTGACGCGGTTCAGGACGAACTCCACAGCATCTTTTCCGACCTGATCCTTTTGAATCAGCCCGTTGACGATCACACCGCCAACGGGAATTCCAAATTCGTGGAACCAATTAATGAAGCGGGTGATGACCGCGATCGGAAGGCTCTCAGGGAGGGTCACAAAAAAGAAAGCGGTAAGGGCATCGTCGGTCAGGAGCTCCTTCGCATGGCCCATTCTGTCTTTAAACCCTAAGAGGTAATCCAGGAGAGGGTCTTTTTTTTCTTTCTTCGAGAAAGAAAGCACTTCCCTCAACGATTTTGCTTCCTCCCGGCTCTTCAGCATCTTCTCCACCCAAAGGGAGTAGACCTTCGACATTCCGAGAAGGCGCCTCGCATTCGCCGTGGGGGCAGTATCGAAGACATAAAAATCATATTCATCCTTGAACATGAGATCGACCATATTTTCAAACATAGCCGACTCTTCAAAGGCAGGGTTCATGGTGGCTGATTCGATAAAATCCTCTGCTTTCGTCGTAATGTCTGCAAATTTTAGAAACCAGTTGATCTTCTCTCGGATTTCTTGTTTGGACCGTTCGATCGTATCCCGTGTATCGATCTCGAAGGCATAGCATTTTTCTTCGTCGCAGACGACGGCCGCTTTTCCAAAGACATCTTTTTCTAATAGGTTAGAAAGGCTATGGACAGGATTGGTCGATGCCAGTAAAGTCCTCTTCCCCTGTTTGGCCGACCAGAGAGCTGCTGCCCCTGCCATGACGGTCTTTCCAACACCTCCTTTCCCCCCGAAAAAGATATATTTCAAACGAGGGTGATCCTTTAAGAATTTTCCCATACTGATCGTAATTTGGTCCATTTTTAAACTCCCGCGTATTGCTTTTTTCTGCTTACTGCTTTCTGCCTACTGCTTACTAATTAAGAATTCCCAAACATCGCCTTGGCCATTTTTTCAATCATTCCAAGACCGGTTACATCTCGCTCCATCTCAGGCACAGATGCTAAAATCTCTTTTCCGAAGGTCGTGTCAATCACCTTCAGGTAATGTTCCTCCATCGTGAGACGATTTTTTAAATATTCGGGAATATTTTTCCCTTTTAAGTCAGAAGGCAAGACTCGGTTGATGATATAACCGCTCAGGGGAACATCAAATTTAGCAAAAAGCTCTGCCGCTTTTAAGGTGTCCTTAATGATCATCTCCTCAGCTGTTATGACAAAAAAGAAGGCTGTTTTTTCCTTATCGGTCAAGATGCTTGAGGATTTGTTGATGCGGTCCTTGATGTAAAGGAGCTCATTTAAGATGGCGTCTTCATCCAATTCTTTTTCCCGCTGCATCACAGCTGCCACCTGATCGTACTCCCTCATCTGTTCTCGGAGAGCAGTGATCTTGCCGATCCAGGCATCGTAGACGGATGCCATGCTTAAATAGTAGAGGGCATGACCTAACGGCACCAAATCGTAAATGTAGTAGTCGTAGCCTCCTTTGACGACAATATCCACCACCTCATCAAAAATGGCGCTTTCCTCCATCGCAGGCTCTGCCGCAGCAGCCTGAATATAGCTCTCGATCTCTTCTGGAATCTTATTTATTCCATACATATCGAAGATCTTCTGCCTAATCTCCTGCTGATATTCCTTCACACGACGGTCGGCATCAATCTCTTGTGCATAGAGGTTGGGAATGATCTCTACTGGCCCCTTACCAAAGATATCCCTTTCGAAGATATCGGTTAACGAGGCCTGCGGATCAACAGAAAAGACCAAAACTTTTTTCCCTTTTTTAGCTAAATAATAAGCCGTAGCAGCGGAGAAAGTAGTCTTCCCCAAACCTCCCTTTCCGCCAAACATAATGTACCGCCGGTCCGGAAACTTCTCGAATATATCTGCTAATGGAATGTCAATCACCCCTTTCTCGGTTATCGGGTTACTTGGGTTATTGGGTCTTTTGGGTTTCTTGTGTTTAATGATTTCATATCTCTAAAAACCCTATGAACTCAATAAACCCGATGGACCCAATAAATGTTCGTTGGCATCTCATGCCAGCCCATCCGTAAAATCTTTTTCCCTCAGCATTCTCCGCTTCCAGGTAGAAATCTGGGGAACTACATAAGGCAACAGCCTTAAGGAATAGTAGGGGGGCAGAATCGGCACACCTAGCATATCTCCCATGGTGATGAGGATGAAGAGGTGCTCCATGCTCGCCCTCGTCTTCAAGGCAAATCGGTACGAGTCGTGAGCTGCCATCCCATAGACGAACTCTTTAACCGCTTGGAAAAATCCTGGTTTTCTCTTTTTCTCTTCTTGCGTCATAAAAAAGCATCCTCCCAAAAATTATTTCACGTCACGCCGGAATGCCTGCCTGCTAACAGGCAGGCATTACCGACGGACGATAATTGTTTCGCCCCCAGTAAATGGGGACGCTGCATGCTACGAAGCAATACTATAGCACAAAAATTATCGGTCTGCCCGTCCCTTTGCGAGCAAACATCACTTCTATTAAAATCTTCCCTCCCTCTCTTTAATATCTACTAAAGGGAAAAAGAGGGGATGATTCGCTTTCACCGCTCCGAGCCTTTAACTTTACCTGCCCGCCGGGCCTTCACGCAACCGGGAACTTCGAACTTCTCTTACGCCTTTGCAGGCGCTCCTTCTGCTCGTATTACTTTGTAACGGCTAAAGGCCTTCAGTCCTTCCACCGCCAGAATGATCGCGGCGACGACCAGGAAGACCGCAACCAAAATCATCAGTGTGTTCCCCACCAAGGCCTCTCCCTTAACCGCTCCTAAATAAACCTGTTTGGAAAGCCTCCAGGCGGTAACCACCAGAGCAGCCGTGGTCGTGAAAAACATAAAAATCATCGGGTAAAATGTCCATCCATAGGATTTCCCCTGAGACATCAGCCACGCTGTCATCAGCAACAAGGCCAGGGAAGCCATCAATTGGTTGGCTCCTCCAAAAAGTATCCAGAGATATTGCCACCATCCCGTTAGGATCAGGACCAGTGTTAGACCGCTGGCAATCACGGTCCCAATATGGACATTCTTAAAGATAGGGCTGATATCGCCCAACATTTCAGAAGTGGCCACTCTCATGAATCGAATCACAAGCTGCAGGATGGTAACTGCCAGGACGATTAACATAACGCTACCATAAGATCTCCCGATGGCAGCTGGAAGCCCCAATGCCCCTAAGAACTTCGACACTCCTGCTGAAAATACGCCAATAGGTCCTTTGGCAATGGCGGCCGTATATTCCGAAGACGAGGCGAAAATCGTTCCAGCAATGACCAGGGCGAACAAACCAAGCATCATCTCCACAAACATAACCCCACCCCCTACTGGACGGGCATCTGTTTCGTACTCTAATTGCCTGGCCGTACCTGAACTTGAAACAATACTGTGCCATCCGGACACTGCCCCGCAACCGATGGTTACAAACATGATGGGCCAAAGAGGCCCGATTTTGATGTCAAAACCGGTATAGGCCGGGAGTGTGAAATTAGGATGGAGCACAAAAACTCCGATGATCCCGAATAAGAGACCCAAGAAAATAATGTAGGAAGTGACATAGTTAATCGGAAGGGCAAACCTCCAGATCGGCAAAACCGCTGCGAAGTAGCAGAAGACAAGCGCAGCAATCGCCCATACAATTTTGCTATTGGCAATTCCTTCTCCAAGAATGTTGTTAGAGGGAACAACGGATCCAAGCCATATCCCGAACAACGAAATGGCGACTGTGATAACAGTGGTCAGAATAATATCCTTCTTCCAGCGATAGATCATCTGCCCGGCAAGAACCCCACCGCCGGTGAAAAAAAGCCATGCCACGGGGGAACTTTTCGCCCCGACGGCTGCATTGACAACGATTGCTCCGAAGGCGCCCGCGATGAGAAGCAGAAAGAAATAGATAAAACAGAGTAGAACGATCCGAGCCCGCGGCGAGATCAATTTGTAGCTTAATCCGCCAAAGGAAGCTCCTTCATTTCGCATGGCCACCACGGCGCTCGAGTAGTCATGAACCCATCCAATGAATAACGCACCAAGGCAGAGCCACAGCAAACAGGGGAGCCACCCCCATTGGATAGCAAGGATGGGTCCGATCACCGGGGCCGCGCCAGCAATGGACTTGAATTGGTACCCGAACAGGATGTTCTTACTGGTGGGCATGAATTCCACCCCATCCATATACATCTTGGCCGGAGTGGCCCTCTTCGGGTCAGACTTAACAATTTTCGTATCCACGTACTTTGCATAGAAGCGGTAACCGATAAAAAAGACGATAAACCCTATGACGATAACAACAACTGAATTCATGATTTTACCTCCTTGTGGTTATAAAACCACCCTTGAGATATTGGATGAATTCCCCCCACCCATATTCCTTACCCACGCGTGACGCGCTCTCACCTCCTCCAATTTTGGATGACCTAATTATAGTCAAATAGTTTTTTATGTCAACCCCTTAACTTATTCGCCCTGAACCGCGCGTGCACCCCGTCCTAAATGGAAAACTATTCAAAACACCCCAGCTGGCACTGGCTGATTTTGACCTTCATTTCATTCAGGATCTTCCCCATTTCCTTCTTCGAGATTCCGAAATCTTCAGCGATCTTAAAGCACATGGGACAGGGAAGTTTTCCATCTTTCGCTTTTTCCTTGATCAATTCCTCTATTTTTTTTCGATCCATAATGAGCTCCGTCATTCCTTCCTTTTCCCTCCCTCCTCGAGGGGGAGGGTTGGGCTCGGGGGCCTAGAAATATAAATTCCATATTCAAACCCGTCTACCAACGCCAGAAAAGAGGCCCTATTGATATTTTCTGAAAATGCCTTCACTCTCCACGCATCTTTCCCATTGCTGAACAGAATCTCCACTTCCACACCCGCTGCGGTTCCAGCACCCGGATCAAAGATTCTGGAGCTGAAATCGACCAGTTTCACCCCGTCAATCTCGGGGAAGATCGATTTGAGCGACTTTTTCAATACCTTGGCTAAGGCATCCACCGGCCCCACCCCTGTGTCCGCTTCATGCATCTCTTTTCCGTTGGCCCGAAGCATAACGGTCGCCTCAGGTTGAATGCCGTCGTCGATGAGTCGATAATTACCGATAATCTCGAAATGGGGTTGATAGCCGGACATTGACCTTAAAAGATTTAAGATCTTTGTCGCATCCTTGATTTTTTCCTCGACCAATGTTTTTCCCCAAAAAAGAAAATAACGTGTCCCGTGTCCGGAATAAAAAACCGTAGTTAAGGATCTCAATTCTTCTCCAAAAAAATACACCTCATTACATTAAGATTCTTAAGAAATGTCAAGAAAAATTATAACACAGGAATCAGCCAAAGATGATATTTGACCGTAACTCATCTCACGTGTTATTTAAAGGGAAGGGAAAAATAATTTACAGACACGAGACACGAATCACGTTTTTAAGGAGGAGCGCCAAAATGAAACTCGGGGGAGTCATGCCACCCATCACGACACCTTTCCAGGGTGGGAAATTCGCATCGGACAAGCTTAAGTATAATTTTCAAAAATGGAACAAGACGGGTCTTTCCGGTTATCTCGTCCTGGGATCGAACGGAGAATCTGTCTACTTA
>JBAVGF010000233.1:0-12940 GCA_049684675.1 Thermodesulfobacteriota bacterium
TTTTTCACCTCGACGGGCGTGAGCTCCCATATCATGACCTGGCTCTGGTACGGGTATTATCTTATATGGGAACCGGTGTTTGACGCGGTGCAATCCATGAAACTTATTCAGCGGGAAAAGACGACCTCCATCTGCCTTGCCCCGACGATGATCATTTTTATTATGCAGCACCCGCAGTTCAAAGAATTTGACATGTCCAGTCTCAGAATTATGTCTTACGGCGGTTCGGCCATGCCCGAAGAAGTCATCCGCCAGGCCCTGGAGGCCTGGCCCGGCCTGAAACTGGTTAATATTTACGGTTTGACCGAAGGAGGGGTCGGCGGCACCCGACTCGGTCCCGAAGATCACCTGGCGAAAATCGGGTCTATCGGCCTCCCCTGGGCTCCGGATATGGAAGGGCGCATTGTGGATGATCAGGACAGGGATGTGGGCGTCAGGGAGGTCGGCGAACTCATTTTACGTGGTCCTAACGTCATGAAAGAGTATTACAAAAATCCCGAAGCGACTGAAGAAACACTTAAGAATGGATGGCTCCATACGGGCGATCTTACCTATTACGACGAAGATGGGTACTTTTATTATGTGGATCGCAAGAAAGATATGCTGGTGCGGGGAGGATATAACGTATATTCCGTTGAAGTGGAAAGTGCTCTTTACGAACATCCCGCTGTCGGGCAATGCGCCGTTGTAGGCAAACCGCACCCGAAACTCGGTGAGGATGTGGCCGCTTTTATTGTTCTCCGTGAGGGTCTGTCGGCAACAGCTGAGGAATTGATGGAATTCTGCCGGGATAAACTAGCCGACTTTAAACGTCCCCGGGATATAAGATTTTTGGACGCCCTTCCGGTCACCGCTATGGGCAAAGTGGATAAAAAAGAAATCCGGGCCAGGTATTTCGGGAAACAAAGGTAACTAAACGATTTCAATAGGGAGTCACCATGGGAGAAGACCATGACTTTCCTGATTTCTTGTTGACAAAGAGCACCTGAATGGGTAGGATCATTAGAAATTGTAGAGTACGGTACAATAATTTTGGGGCGCAGAACCCGACTATCCAAGCTTCACAGTAGGGAGCGCATGAAACCCACCCTCTACCGCTTACTCCTCAGCTTACTGCTGACCCTGAGTCTTCTCGAGCCAGCAGCCTGTCAGAGCACACTCCGCACAACGGATGGAGGTCAGGAGTCAGTCGCGGTCTTCAGCGATGGCCACACCCTCGTTGTCTTTGCCCACCAAGACGACGACTTGCTCTGGATGTTACCATTCTGGCCCGTTGCATCCAAGTTTCTTCTCGCAGCCTACCCCGCCGCGACAGTATTTCAGGATCTCGTCCAAAGCCTCCCCGCAGACCTCAAGTATCGCGTGCGATGGACTCCCATCTGGGGGTCCGTCGACAACGATATTTAGGCCGAGGTCTTCACTGATTTCTGCAAGCGTGCGTCGATAGTTAACTTGGCGACCATCAAAGCTCACCTTCGGCCCTACTTCGCCCCACCGATCAAACGTGTGATCACCCACAACAATTGGGGCGAATATGGCCATGCGCAGCACCGCCTAGTCAACATCGCGGTGAGGGAGCTGGCAGTGGAAACCGGCCTCGACGTTTGGGCTCCCGGTACCCGGGTGGTATTCAACGCCGGCGACCAATCAAAGTACCAGGACGTGACGAGCAAGCTCGGGCTTCCCACGATCGAGGGATACGTCGATCCGAAGATTTTCCGGTCGGTCCGAGACGTCTATCAGGCGCACCGACCCATCGCTTCCACCCCTGAGCTTACGGCAACATTCCTGAACTGGTCGGCGACCCTCTGGACCGGGTCGGATCGACCGGAGGACGACCGCACCGGATGGTGGCCATTTATCAAACTGGTTGACCGGAGAGTCGATCTGACTGCCGAGAACCCCGCCGTGCTGAGACTCGAACGCGACGTTATGGTGGTGAACGACTGCCCTACAAACCCGGCTCTACCGAGTCCGTAGCTGCTATGCCGCGCAAAGGCGTGGCACTTGCCCTCTTTGCACCTAAGAAATATCTCGAAATCAACATTAATAGCTGTAATGAACACAGACTCAAAGAGTCAAATATCGTTCATGCTTCGGTAGAACTCTCGCTTGAAAAAATCAGATCAGTTTGGGTGGTAGGTTGTCTTGTCCTTCGACTTTCAGGTCAGGGAGGATCATCATGGTGGCGGTTCCATGCGCTAAAAGACTTCCCTCCGCACTGTTGATGTAAGCCTCCCCCAAGGCTAAAGTCCTCCCCATCTTAATGCACCGGCCTTTTGCCACAACCCTGCCTTCCTGGACCGGAGCAAGATAATTCACCTTTATCTCCACCGTAGTGAGCCCCATTCCATCTTTCACTTGAGGGAAGACAGCCCAAAAGGTTGCTGCGTCTATGACGGAAGCGATTGCACCTCCATGGACATAGCCAAAAGGCTGAAGGTGTTTCTCTTCCAGTTCAACTTCCAAAATAGAGGTTCCCCATTGAAGCTCCTTTATCTCCATCGAAATAAGTGAAAAATAAGGGGATCGGTTTACAAGCGTTGATATGGCCTCTGTATATCTCGGATTTAATCGAAACTCAGACATCAATATCTCTCCTTTCGAAAATTGAATTTCGTCGTTAAACCGCGCGAAGCGACTCGATGATATTCATCCGCGATGCCCGGACCGCTGGTAACACGCCCCCGACAAAACCCATGACCAAAGAAAAACCGAGACCCTTCCAAACAATGCCGAAAGTGAGGGTGAAGCTAAAGGCGAGTTCGGAAAAGGTCTGGAAGTTCAACGTGGAGATGGTGAAAAGCTGCAGAAAAGAGGCCAAAAAGAGACCGAGGCAACCACCGATCAACCCCAGAAACAAGGCTTCCACAATAAAAGCCCCCAGGATGCTGACTTTCTTGAAACCCAGGGCGCGCATGGTTCCGATTTCGCCTGTGCGCGTGGCCACTGCCGAATACATGGTGATCATGGCACCGATGACAGCGCCCAGGGAGAAGATGATGGTTAATGCCGTCCCGAGAATGCGAAGGAATTCGGCCATTCTTTCGGATTGTTCCGCGTAGTAACGATTCTCACGCTTTGCATCCAACGTCAAGCGTGGATCGTCTTCGATCCGTTTCTTCACTCTTTCAAACTCAGAAGGATCGCGCAGCTTGAAGATGACGGATGAGTAAATCGTCCTGCGAAAGGCCTGCATGAGCTGATCTGCATCCCCCCAGATCTCTGAACTGAACCCCGTGTTGCCCGCATCAAAGATCCCTACGATCCTCCAGTCCCGCATTCCGAAGCGGAGGATTTCGCCGATGCCGCCCCCTTTAAATCGCTCAGCAATGCTTCGGCCAGCGATGATCTCCGATAGTCCGGGTACCGGCATGCGCCCGTCTACCAATCTCACCTGTGGCCGCAATGCGAGTGAGCTTGCGCCCATTCCCCTGATCACCACATTAGAGAGTGCATTCGTCCCCCGTTTGGGAAGAGCGATGAGGACAACCATCTCTTTCGCAAGGAGCATCTGACCCTCTGCCCCTGTCGCCACTTCGGGCTGCGTTTCTACGATAGAAGCTTGGAGTCGAGGAACCCCGCTCATCACTTCGGATGTAGAACCTTTTCGAACCACCACGACGTTATCATACGAACCCGTCTCAACAAGTGTCTTCCGAAGCCCTTCGGCCAGCATGAGAATGGCAGCAAAGACGAACACGACCAGGGCCATGCCCGATGCAGTGAGCACAGTGGTCAATCGGCGCGTCCAGAGGTTCCGGAAACTGTACGAGATGGGAAGTCCCATCTACCCGATCCTCCTCAGCCCATCGGCGATGCGGATTTTTAGAGCACGCCAGGTCGGAATGATGGCTGCGAAAAGACCAACCAGAACGGAGGCTGCAATATCCATATAAATGGTGTCAGTCTCTACCTTAAAGGTTGGAAAGTAGGTGCCTACAATCTTGCTAAACTCCTTTGCCGCGGGAGGGGTTAGGGCGATTCCTATCAGGCAGCCGATCACGGTGATCAGAAGAGATTCCCCAATGATCATGCCGGCGATACGCCAGCCCCTAAAACCCAGAGTTTTGAAGATGGCATATTCTCCAATCCGTTCCCGGGCCGTCATCGCCATGGTGTTTGCCGCCACGGCGATTATGATGATAATCACTACGAAGGAGACCAGCTGGATGGCGACAATGATGGCATCTGCCATGGAGATAAAGGAGAGAAAGAAAGCTTTTTCGGTTTCGGTGAGGGTCTCAGCCAGTGAATTCTTAAAGGTCTTGTCGATCGCCTGAGCCACTTCCGCCGCGCGATTCGGATCTGTGACCTCGACGATGTACCAGCCCACCTGATCCGCACGGCGAGGGGCCGTCTTTTTCAGCGCCTCATTCAAGTAGTCCCAATGGAAAAAGAAGACCCTTTCATCCGTGCTTTCGTCTCTTCCGTGGTATATGCCTCGGAGGACAAACTCCCAGTTGCCTGGAAAGACAGCACTTTTCAATACAACAATGTCCCCGATTCTCCAATGGTACCTCTCCACAAGTTTCAGTCCTGCAACACATCCTTTCCGATCCCGAAGAAAGGCCTCTTTTTGATCCGGAGGCAGAACGAATTCCGGGTATAATGCCATATAGTTTTTTGCTTCGATGGCGTAATTGGCAAAAAAATTCTTTTCGTCTTTGTAGATCCCTGCAAACCAGTTCCCGTAAGATATCCGCTTTACCGCATCGATCTGGCGGATCTTATCTTTATAGGAAAGGGGGAGTGGGAAGATGAGGGAGATGGCATTTCGGGTGATGAGACGGTTTGCCGAGGAGGCCTTGACGCCTGCATACCAGGCGCCGACGAAGGTCCTAAGCAGCCCAAAGGCAAGAATGGCGATGGTGATACTTAGAATGGTCAGGGCGGTCCGGAGCTTATGGCGAAAGGCATTTCTAAGGAGCAGCTTGAGAATGTACATTGTTCAAGACACCTTTATCGAGATAACGGATCGTATGCGCCTTCTTCGCTGCCCGAGGGTCGTGGGTTACCATGATAATGGTTTTATGTGAATCACGGTTGAGCTGATCCATCAAACCGAGAATCTCCTCGGCAGATACCCGGTCGAGGTCTCCTGTCGGTTCATCCGCTACCAAGATGGTCGGGTCAGTGACAATGGCGCGGGCAATGGCAACTCGCTGCTGCTCTCCTCCGGAAAGCTGAGCAGGGTAGTGGTCCATTCGACTCGCCAGATTGACGACTTGGAGCGCCAGCTCCACATGCTCGCGTCGTTCTCTACGGGATAGACCGGTAAGCAATAGAGGAAGCTCAACATTCTCGAAGGCCGTCAAAACAGGGATGAGATTGTAGAACTGGAAGATGAAACCGACGTTGACCGATCGCCACGCAGCCAATTCGGTTTCTGTGAGCCCTGTGATATCGATGCCCCCTACCCTGATGATACCGTTATCCACCTGGTCAAGGGCAGCGATCAGGTTAAGCAGGGTACTCTTTCCCGAACCCGATGGTCCCATCAATGCGAGGAATTCCCCTTCTGCGATTTCGAGGCTGATATTCTCCAGCACGGGGATAATGTGGGTGCCCCTGCGGTAGGATTTGTTCACGTGCTCTATCTCGACAATCGGCGCTTTGCTTTCCATTCACTTCTCCTCTATTTTAATCTTTGAGCCATTCCTCAATCGATCCGAAGGATTCAGCACGACCCGGTCTCCAACCTTTACGCCTTCAAGGATTTCTACCATGTCACCCATAGGCCCCCCGAGGCTGACAAGGGTCTCGACCGCCCTGTCCCCTTTGACGAGATAGACCACTTTCCCATTTTTTCGATTCACCAAGGCCGTCTGATTAAGGGCGGTCCGGGGTTTCTCTTCTTCTGCCTTCACCAAACGGGAGAGAAAAGCGACCTTGGCTGACATCTCCGGCAATATGCGGCTGTCTTTGTCAATAAAACGAACCTTGACCATGACGGTCGCCTTGCTCCGATCAGCGGTCGGTACAACCATGTGAATCTCACCACGGAAGCGCTGATCCGGCAGAGCATCCAGTTGAATCTCGCATGGCTGGCCAAGCCTGACCTGACTCAGATTCGATTCGGAGACATCTGCCTCCACCTCGAGAGAGCCCATATCGGCAATGGTGACCACTGCGGCTTTAGCATTGGCGGCTGCGCCAAGGGGGGTAACGATATCGCCCACATCCGCGTCCTTGGTCAAGACGACGGCGTCAAAGGGAGCACGGATCAGCGTATATTCCAGCAGGGCCGCTGCGCCTTCCAGGGCCGAGGTATTCGCCTTCAATGCAGCCTCTGCCCCCGCAACGGCAGCGACTGCTTTATCGTAACGGGCGACGGCATCATCATAAGCCTGTTGAGCCACAACTCCCCGGGAGAGGAGCTCCTTGTTACGGTTAAACGAGAGCGTTGCATCTCGAAGCTCTGCCCGGGCCTGTTCAAGGCTGAAACGGGCCACATTGACATTGGCTGCGGCCTGATCCTTGGCTGCACTGACATCCTGATTCTCGAGACGGGCAACCACCTGGTCCTTTTTTATACGGCTTCCCTCTTCAACGCCCAGCCAGATGAGGCGTCCGGTTACCTTGGATGCCAGGGCTGACTTACGTTGGGCAACGACATAGCCGCTTGCATTCAGCATCGTAAAGGCTTGAGACGGGTGGAACTGCGTGATCGTAGCCACCTGAACCTGGATAGAGGGCGTGAAGACCCCTTTGGCGGAGAGCGAGGCCAACAGGATGATTGAGATCGCCACCAATGTTGCGTAAATGACCTTTTTCCTCTTTTTCGGACGAAAAACAACTTTGGACTTATCGATCTTCAGCTTTAAAAGGTCTTCGTTTGCCATGTAATATGACCCACCTGTGTAATTTTACCATTTTCATAGAACATTGCTCATTTGTCAAATCAAAAAGCCATTGAATCCCGGCTGCAAGAGGCTGTGCCACAATTAACGAAAGACCAATTCCGTTGCGGGACGGAACAGGCGATCAGGTGACGAAGCTTTAGAGCGGAAACCTTTTATCGATTAGCTGCCCCGCGGCAAGCCCATGAAAAGGCCGCATTATCAAGAAGCCCAATCATGCATAACTCTAAATGACGGCATTCTAAAGCTGAGGAGCCTGATTGTCTGTTCCGGGCGCACCTACCCTCCATCACGATCATGGCACAGTCTCCAATCTTTTCTTGCTTCATCCTTTCCCCTGTGCGAATATATTTAAAAGAGTTGAGTTGAAATGAGTTATTTCACCCGTAAGCCAAAATTATGAGGGAGGAGAAAAATGGGAGAGGTCGTTCATACGTCACGGATCAAGATCGTCAGGGAAAAGGGACCCACAAGAAGAGCCATGATCGAAGGATTCAATGAGCCAATCTATTATGGTGTCCATGGCGGGATCAAACGATTCTACAAGATCGAGCCTGAAAAAGAGCATGCTGCGACGCTCGACCATATTGTCGCTGCGACGGCGGCCTGAATGATGGGAACCCTGGCCACGCTGTTGGCCGGAAAAAAGATCCCCACTCCTGAGGACCGTTATTGGACAGACGTGGAGGGAGATGTCGAGAATGTAAACAATGTTCTGAAGATTACTCAAATTCGGGCCACGTACCATCTGAAAGCACCAAAAGGAAAAGTCGCCGAGGCCCGAGAAGCCTTCTCCTCGTACTTGCAATTCTGCCCTGCGGCTCAGAGCGTGATCGGCTGTATCCATATCCGGGACGATATCGTGGTTGAGGAGTTGAGCGAATGAATCGACCCGCCTCTTTCCCTTTTGCTTTCATTGGATTCCTTCTTGCGGTTCTGGCGGCCCTGGCAGCCACGCTGGCAGGTTTCGGAACCCGCTGGGGGCTATGGCATTTTAGAACGGGGTTTGCCATTCTTGGGTGGGCGGCCTATGCCGGTATAGCGGCTGCCCTGGTTTCCCTTGCCAGCGCCATTTTGACCCGGCCAACCACTTTGCGTAGGGGCTTTCTCATCTCGATCTTCGGGCTCGTCATCGGAATCCTGGTGTTTGGCGTTCCGTGGTGCTACTGGCGAACTGCACAGCGTGTCCCGGCCATCCATGACATTACAACCGATACGGAGAATCCACCCCGCTTTGTTTCCATCTCACCTCTCCGAAAAAATGCCCCCAATTCATCCGAATATGGCGGACCTGAAATCGCTGCCAAACAGCGAGCCGCTTATCCTGACTTGGCTCCGGCAATGCTTTCTATTCCACAGGATAAAGCCTTTGAGCAAGCCCTGGCTGCCGCTCGCAAGATGGACTGGGTGATTGTGGATGCGAACGCGGCCGAGGGACGCATCGAGGCAACAGATACAACATTCTGGTTTGGTTTCAAAGATGACATCGTTATCCGCGTTGCCCCGTCTGACCACGGAAGCCGTGTTGACATACGCTCTGTCTCACGGGTCGGAAAAAGCGATGTCGGTATGAATGCCAGACGAATCCGAAAGTATTTGAAAGAGTTAAAGCGGATGGGGTAATCAATAAGTCACGGGCACTCCCTCGTTGGATTATCGTGGTGGTAGATCTATCCCTTTCGCGGCAATCTCGGTTACCCCTGCAAAGTGTGAGGACCATTCCATATCAGAAGTTGACGATGATGGGTTGAAAGTGAGCGTCAAGGCACTGGTCATCTTACCCAACTCATTCTAAACTAAACAACGGGTTTTGAGTCTTTATCCAGAAACTCCTTCACTTTTCTTACCAAATCGTCCACTGTAAAAGGTTTTTGGAAGAAATTCTTCCCTTCCTTTAAATTATCATGACGAACAATTGCGTTGTCTTTCTAGGCTGAGACGTAGAGCACACATTAAACCGAATTATTTCCCAACATTGCTCTAATACTTTGAGATAACTGCTTCATATCAAATGGTTTTTGAATAAAGCCGCTACCGCCTCGTTCCAATATTTGAGAGGCCTCACCATCAATACTGTAGCCGCTTGAGAGCAGAACTTTTACTTCTGGATTAATTTCTTTCAACCGATCAAAAACTTCGCCACCCTTCATATTGGGCATGATGATATCTAGAAGGACAAGATCAATGGTATCTCGATGTTTCTGGTATACTTCGATAGCCTCTCTTCCCTCCCGAGCAGTCAATACTTGATAACCCATGACCTTTAAAAATCTCTCGCCGACCTCTAAGACCATTTCCTCATCATCAACTAAAAGAATAGTCCCAGTTCCTTTTATAATGTGGTCTGGCACTTCAATCGTTTTTTGAATCTCTCTGTTTGATGCGGGTAAGTAGATTTTGAAGGTGGTTCCCCGTCCTTCTTCTGATTCAACATCGACATATCCTCCATGTCCTTTGATGATACCATAGACAGATGCTAATCCAAGACCTGTCCCCCTACCGAGTTCCTTTGTCGTAAAGAATGGCTCGAAGATACGATCTAGAGTTTTTGGATCCATACCCATGCCTGTATCTGTAACAGTCAACAAGACATAGTCACCGGGTTTTGGATTATAAAGTTTGCCTCGAATATCTCCATAGGGAATATTGATCGTCTTCAAGAAAATATCGCCCCCTTGTGGCATGGCATCTGCCGCATTGACAAATAGATTCATCAGGACCTGCTCAATCTGTCCCAGGTCTCCCTCGATTGGAAACAGATCATTGGCAAGCTCTCGGTGGATTGTAATCTCTTTCCTTGTTCTTCCAAAGGCCTTAGAAGTTTCTTCCACCAACTGGTTCACCTGAATGGGCTTGACCTCATACCTGCCTTTTCTGGC
This sequence comes from Thermodesulfobacteriota bacterium, assembly GCA_049684675.1. GTDB lineage: Bacteria > Desulfobacterota > BSN033 > BSN033 > UBA1163 > UBA1163. The sequence continues at coordinate 9,743 of JBAVGF010000233.1, forward strand.
ATATCCCAGCAGTTGATTGGTTAGCTTCGATCCACTTTGAACCTGTTTAACAATGCTCGTTAGCATTTCATGATGAGGATGCGAGGGGTCGACATTCAAAAGCATCAAGGAGGCATTCCCCTGTATTACCATGAGTAGATTATTAAAATCATGGGCAATGCCGCCGGCTAAGGTCCCAATAGCTTCCATCTTTTGGGCCTGCAGAAATTGTGCTTCCATCCGCTTTCGTTCACTCAGGTCATTAAGGATAATAATAATGGGTTGATCTTCCTTGTCTAGGATGGGTAAGAGTCTAAGCGAAATTTGTTTACTGTTCATTATCAGCGAGACTTCTTCATTCACTGTCTGAGGCTGTGTATCCATCGCTGCCAGGTAACTCTTAATCCTTTGGCGATCTGTCTCTTGGAACAAATCAGTGAAATTGGAACCCAACAGTTTATTCTCAGGTAGGTTGATCAATGAAATAACAGCTGGGTTGACATAAACGATCCTTCCCTCAGGGGTAATCTCTAAGATCCCTTCTCCCATACTCTTTAGAATGACTTCGAAGTGCCTTTTGACTGAGAGTAATTCCGTTGTAATGTGGCGTGGAAAAACATCTTCACGTCCAATGATTTGATCAGGAAGAAAGGCTGGAGATCTCTGGTTGGATTTCTCCAGAGCCAAAAGAACTTTTTCTGCCATTTTGTTAAGGGGGCCTTTAGCAATGCAAGCATTGGCTCCAAAGGCATTTATGTCTATCTTCCGTTCTAAAGCAATAGCAGAGAGAATAATGATGTAAACATCTTTCAACTTCGGCATGCCGCGAATAATCTGACATAATTTTTCTCCGTCGATATGAGGCATGACCAAGTCAAGGAATACAATATCCGGAGTAAAGGTGGTTAGAATATCAAGGGCGGCGAGACCATTTTCAGCAGTGACAACATGATGTTTTTCCTTTTCCAGCAAATTGGTCATAATTTTCAACATGACCGGATGGTTATCCACAACTAATATGTTTTTACCCATCTCTTAAGCTCCTAATCTTGTCCTGATTGGAACACAGGATTTCCATTGAACTTTTTAATTTTTATATTTTACCTTTTTGTTAAGACCTTTGGCTATTCGATCAAGTTCTTCTTTGATACTCTTTACAGCCCCAGTTACCCCTTCCAGATCATTTGCCCGGGCATTCATCTCCATTTTATTTGCCGATTCAAATATCTCTGCTAACCCCAAAGTTACAGCAGCACCTTTTATAGAATGGGCAACTCTTGCTACCTTCTGTGCATCTTTATCTCCAATAGCGGATTGCAATTCGTTCAAATCGGAAGAACCAGTCTCTACAAAAAGGCGAACCAATTCCAAAAATTCATCTTCTTCTAGTTCTAACTTTTCAGATAATTCTTTAAGATTCATATTCCCTCTGCATCGTAATTCCAAGGTTACCGATCATACTTCTTTTTCTATCAAAGATGGAAAAACAATCATTAGGTTTAGGTCCTTTTCTCGAGGAAACTGCCTCAAAGATGAGAATGAATCCTCTCATCAATGGGTTACCCTTAAAAACCGATGTAATTCAGACTGATGTACTCTCCACCCGTTTCCGGCTTTAATGGCCCTGATTTTTCCAAGGCGTATATATTTCAAGTACGTAGGCTTGGAGATTTTTAGATATTTGATTGCTTCTTTAGTTGTTAAGACCACGTCTTTATCCATAAAAGACATCATTTTGACTCCTTTTTTCCGTGTTTTTCCATTTTTAAATGCACAATATATGCCCAAAATAAACCAAGCTAATTTCAATTAAATAATTATTAAATTCTAAGGAGTTACTTAATTTTTAGGGAAGGACTGGATCGAAAATTTACTAGTCAAAGATGACATTTTCGTCAAAATTTTACAATTTTTACCAAATACTCAGAATCGTGTTGTTAGTTAATCACTATGGTTAATGATTTTTACTCGAAATGTTGCATTGCCGGGTGAAATTTAAAAAACAGCATTTCAGGAAGGAGTCCTCAGAAAACGGGTTGAGAACTGCACCTGCTAAAGAGTGAAGATTGGTCTAAATTAAGATTTGTTCATTTTTGATTGAAAGAGAGCATGGTGGTGAGTGTTGCTTTTCATTTTCTGAAACTTTCGTGGCAGACCACACAGGCATCAAAGAGTTTATGAGTCTGGTCTTTAACCATTTTTTTCTTTCCCCCCTCCGCTGCCTTCTCTAATGCCTCAAATTCTCTGTGAAATTTGTCATCTAATTTAAGGAATTCTTTAAACTTCTCTTGATTCTTAGGAAGAATTATCTTCTCACCTGCCTTGATTGCCTGCCCAACCTTTTCTCTCGCTTTATTCAATGGGGGTATTGCGGGTTTAATTAACTTCATGTTGCCGAAGATTACAGCATCAATGATTCCTTCAAAAGCCCGCTCAAGGGCCACCATCTCTTCCTTGAGGAGGTTCATCCCTCCTTTTGGTTCTGTCTGACCCATAGCAGAAATTCCAACTAAAGAAGTGCCAAAAACACCTACAACTATGATGATTGGAATAAATCTTTTGAGGTTCATAGTAATTCTCCTCTTCTATTTGATTTCTAAGTTGTATGGTGCCCTGAGTTTTAAAGTTTATGCTTTCAAGAAACGGCCCTTACCATGACTTTCATCTTTTTTCCCATAAGCAAAACCTGTTTGTTTTTTGGAGAACTTCTTTCGGCTTCCTTCGTACTCTATTTCCCGATTCGTAAATATTGAAATGGGATTTGACCAACTCCTCAAGCTGCATCCTATTCAAGGATACCTTGCCAATAAACCGGACGGCCCCAAGTTGGAATGCAGCATTTCTGTATTCGGCCCATCATACTGCGTGAGAATAAAAATGAAAAAATCGGGATAGATTGCTTTGAATAATAGAGCCTCCAAGGGAACAAAAAACTCCCTTGGAGGTTTCATATAGGCATCTTTTGGAAGCCCCTTTTCATAAGCAACCCCTAACAGGTGAGTCAGGTTGTTGGGTTAATTAGGACAGGATAGAAAAAGATGACTCGAAAAATACTCTTAAATTTATCAGGAGTCAAGAGAAAAATTATTGACAAATTATTGACAAATTATTGACGAAATTCTTGATTTCGACTGAAATGTTGAATTTTGTTGGAAAATCCCAAAAACAATATTTCAGTAACATAGGTCTTCTTAGATCTTTAAGACACCTATCAGGCGA
>JBAVGF010000234.1:0-11886 GCA_049684675.1 Thermodesulfobacteriota bacterium
CGTTACGATCCATTTGGACTCCGAAATCCGGCTCTATTATTTTATTTTGATCCTCTTTGTTGTCTGCCTCTTACTGGCTTTAAGGGTGGTCCATTCCCCCTTTGGAAGAGCACTCCAATCTCTCAAAAGCAATGAGGATCGGGCAAAGAGCATCGGATTTGATACCAGCCGGTTCAAACTGATCTCGTTTCTCATCTCCGCTTTCTTCGGGGGGTTAGCAGGAGGTTTATATGCCTTACATCTCAACTTCGTTCCCCTCGAAACCTTAAACATTATGACGTCAGGGGATGTGGTGATCATGAGCATCATCGGCGGGATAGGAACCCTCTATGGCCCAATCTTCGGAGCCATGCTTCTCGTTTACTTAAAGAATCTGATGAGTGGTTGGACCGAACAATGGAATTTAATCATGGGGATATTATTCATCATCTCAGTATTAACCCTGCGTAGAGGCATCTTGGTGGAAGTGAAAGAGAGGTTTTTTCGCAAGGGGTAATTCGCTCAAGAGGGATGCGGCAAATAGTTGTAGCGCCCCTTAGCTCAGGTGTTACCCACTCTTTCGACCCGAAATCGTCAAGCTCCAGATTATCTCAAACTGAAGATTTGTAGGAAACCTTCAAAATCTAAAAGGCTACGATTGCCAGATTTTCATCCTCCTGTTTAGTGCCGGAATTTAGGGACCCCTCCCAATTCTCATTGACACCCTCTACAGAATTCAGTACTCTTCAATTTGATGAGAAGGCTGTCCGTTGGCAGTTAATTTATTAAGGAAACTCCCAGCATGGATGAGAATACCATCATAGAACAGCTTGAGGATTTAATTAAAAGCATTGGCATACAAATCCGCTGTGAAGCTATAAAGCAAGATGAAGATTTAGTCAATGTAGTAGGAGGTCTGTGCCTATTAAGAGGGGAGTACGTATTAATAATCAATTCTAAGGCAACAGGACCGGGTGAATAGGGGCGATGTAAAATAGAGTGGGGCACTCTCCTAACGTCATCAGCATGGGGGAAGCGCCGATTGAGCCGCTCCCCCCAGCGATCAAGATCGACATAATGAATTTTCTTCCTTCTCTTTTCCTAATTTATTTCATTTTGCAGCCGGTTTCTTCACAGGGAACCTCGATCTCCTTTGCCGGAATCATGATCGGCGTCCCCACATAAGGAAGCTTCATGAATTTGCTTTGGGGGCCAATCTCAGCGATCCAGATGGGCACCTGGGCCTGGTGGTCGCATGCGCGCATGGTCCAGGTTCCGGCGACTCCTTTGAAGGAGAGGCCCTCCCAGGCTTTGATCACTGCGTTGACATCATCCGTTTTGGCCTTTTTCAGAGCGTCCGCCCAGAACATGGTGCCCGTGTAAGCTTTCCCGCGAAGCCAGAAAGGATACGTTTTTGTGTCTTTATAATATCCTTCGATGAATTTCTTGTTTTCTTCTGTGGGGATGGTGAGCATATAGGTCTCGCTTGCGATGCTCCCGACGAGCAGTTCGCTTTCGCCAATGGCGGAGACGGTCTCTTCGTCGCTCAGGTAATAGCCTGCAAACTTGGCCTTCAAGCCAAAAGGTTTGGCTTGTTTGACGAGGAGAGTCAGGTCATTGCCCCAGCTTGTCGTAAAGACGAGATCCGCTCCGGAGGCGACGATCCGGCTCACGTACGGGCCATAATCCTTCTCTCCGAGAGGATGGTAAACTTCAGCGACAATTTCGATCGAGGGATTCAGTTTCTTCAGTCTGGCGATAAAGGCCTTGATCGATTCATGGCCGAAAGAATAATCCTGGCCGATACAATAAACCTTCTTGAATTTACTCTTTGCCACGTAGGCTGCAAGGGCATAGGAGTGCATATCGGTGTTTGTTCCCGGCCGGAAAAAGTTTTTGCTACATTTCGCCCCTGTTAAGCTTGCTGCGTCCATGCCATAAGAAAACATAATGGCATTATTTTGCTCGGCAACGGTCGACATAGCTGCTCCGACAGAACTTCCGGTTCCACCGCAGAAGAACTTAACCTGATCTTTAAGAATGAGAGCAGTCGCTTTTCGGGTAGCGACATCTGGTTTCAGCTCCGAATCGATGGGGATCACCTCGACTTGCCTACCTAAAACACCTCCCTGTCGATTCAGGACTTTGGCTGCATATTGGACTCCTTCAAGGTATCGATCCCCGATATTTTTAAAAGTACCTGAAAGGGGTTCGACCACTCCCAGTTTGATAGGTTCTGCAGCCTGCCCTGAAATGGGAAATGAAGCCAGAAGAATGATTGCTAAAATAATCGGCGACAGTGAAAATATTTTTTTCATCGTCATACCCTCCTTATCATTTTATTATTTGAACTGAATGCTCCTTCTTTATACCTCTAAATACCTCTTTCTTACTTCCTCGGCCTGGATCAGCGTTTCACCACCTCCTTCAAATACGACCTGACCTTTGCTCATGATATAAAATCGTTCTGCAAGTTTAATGGCACTCTTGTAATTTTGCTCTACGAGTAGAAGGGTTGTTCCCGACCGATGGATCGCTGCGAGAACCCCTGTGACCAGGGCCACAATTTTAGGGGCTAACCCCTCGGTTGGCTCATCAATTAAGATGAGTTCGGGATTCCCCATCAAGGTGCGACCCATGGTGAGCATCTGTTGTTCCCCACCGGATAAATGTCCTCCTTTCTGCTTCATGCGTTCCTTGAGATGTGGAAAGAGATGATATACTTTCTCGGCGGACCACTTTTCTCTCCTTGAAAAATCTTCCGGCCTTTTGACGATTCCCATGAGTAGATTTTCATGAACCGTCAAACTGGGGAAGATGCGCCTATCCTCTGGAACAATCCCTATTCCTAACCGGGCGATCTCATAGGGCTGTCTGCCAACGATCTCTTTTTCTTTAAACAAGATTGAACCCTCTGCGGGTTTAACCATTCCCATGATGCTCTTTAAGGTCGTAGTCTTGCCTACACCATTTCGTCCCAGCAAGCAAACCAGGCCTCCCTGCTCCAGATTAATCGAAACCCCCTGGAGAATGTGGCTCTTTCCATAAAAGCTATGAATCTCATTGGCTTTTAATATCATCTATTCTTCCCCGAGATAGGCATCCTTCACTCTTAAATCGTTTCGAATCGCTTCGGGCTTGCCGGAGGCCAGAATGGTACCATTGTGAAGCACTGAGATGGTGTCAGCCAGTGAAAAGACGACCTCCATGTCATGTTCGATGATCATTAACGTCCGATTCTCCGTCACCGACCTCATCAACTTAACCATCTCTTCTGTTTCCTCACGGGTCATTCCCGCTGTCGGTTCGTCTAAGAGAAGCAATTCGGGCTCCGAAGAGAGGGCAATTCCAATTTCAAGGGCGCGCTGCTGTCCGTATGAAAGTTCATGGGCTGGTCTCTGTTTAACCTCCGCCAGACCGACCTGTTCTATGATCTGTTCCGTCCTGGCAATCATTTTGGATTGACGATCCAATGTCTTAAAGAGGTGGTAACGCAATCCGGCACGGGATCTTACTCCTGCGGAAATATTCTCAAAAACCGTTAGATTCTGGAAAATATTCGTAATTTGGAAGGAACGGCACATCCCGAGATGATTAAGCACGTAAGGTGAGAGCCCGCCTACTTCGTTCTCTTTGAACAAAATGGATCCGGATGAAGGTCTATATTTACCACTAATAATGTTGAAAAGGGTTGTCTTCCCAGCCCCATTTGGACCAATAATAGCATGTTTCTCATTTGCCTTGACGGTAAAAGTTACTCCCGTCAAGACTTCGAGGCCTGAAAAATCCTTATAGACGGCTTTAACCTGAAGAATTTCCATCCCCTTATTCTCCGAAGGGATGATCTTCTTTTCGTGTTGCCTTTGCATTTCCTGTCTTTCGGAAAAGTTCAACCAGGGATCTGATCAGCCCGGACAAGCCTTGAGGGGCAAAAAGAACCATTAGGACAAAGAGAATGCCCATGAACAGGGGCCATCGATCCGTGAGGTTGCTAAGAAAGTTTTGGAAATAGATATAGAAGCCCGCTCCCAAAACAGGACCGAAAAAGTTCTTCGTTCCACCAATGAATGTCATCAAAAGAGCTGTTGTGGTCATATCGATGCCAATGGCATCGACCCCTACAAATTTAAAGAAAAGGGCATAAAAAGATCCTGCTAAACCGGCAAAAAAAGCAGTCAGTGTAAATAAGATCATCCGAGAAACGGCAGGGTTGTATCCAATGAACTGCATCCGTTCTTCATTCTCCCGTACGAGCAGAACTGTTTTCCCCATGGCAGTTTTTGTGAAGTACCAGCAAAAGAGGACAGCGCATCCAATGACGACCAGGGTTACGTAATAGAAGACCGTTACATCCGACATGGGCAATTGAACGAACCCAAGATGAAGATTTGGCCTTTTGACGGGCAGTCCGTCGTCCCCTCCCGTTGCAGCATGCCATTTGATGGCAACGGCATAAAAGAGGGCATTAAATGCCAGGGTGAGAAGAGCATAATAGGTTCCCTTATGCCTAAGCAGCAGACACCCGACGCCCAGGCCAATGAGGGTTGCCATGAGTGTACCGAGGAAAACGGCTCCAAAAAAGGGAAGTCCTGGAATGCGTTGGAGCATCGCTCCTGTGGTAAAAGCACCGAGGCCAAGAAACATCCCATGGCCAAAAGAAAGAAGTCCACCGAAACCGAGCAATAAATTATAGCTTACCGCATACAAGGAGAAGATGATCATTTCGGTCAGTAGATTAATGATATGCGGTCTTGCTACAAGGGGTAAAAAAAACAGAACGAGCAAGATGATGAGACCCCAAATCTGGATGGCTTTAGAATCCTTTTTCACTACTTCTTCTCACCAAAAAGGCCTGACGGCTTCGCAATTAGAACAATGGCCATGAGCAAGTAAATCAAGGCTAATGAAATTCTTGGGAAGAGCAAAGCCCCAAACGATTGAAGCTGGCCGATCATTAAGGATGCAACCACAGCCCCAATAAGGCTTCCAAACCCGCCGATCACAATGACCACAAAGGCATCAACTAAAATGGCGGTGGCCATGCCTGTGTTGATCGATAACAAGGGCCCAGAGATGACTCCTGCAAGCCCGGAAAGAGCGGCCCCCAATGCGAAAACAAACATGAAGACCCGTGGGGTATTGACTCCGAGGGCATTCACCATTTCGCTGTCATCCACTGCACTCCGAACCGTGATGCCCATCCGGGTTTTGAGAAGTAAAAAGCTCATTAAGAGCCCGACCAGAATAGAGCAAAATAAAACAAAAAAGCGATAAGTTGGGTAGATGACACCGAGTACGGTGACGTTGCCATCTAGGAAACCCCCGATTTCGATGGGGAGAGGGGCGGTCCCCCAAACCCATTTGACCACCTCTGAAATAATGAAGGCGATTCCAAAGGTAAGAAGGAGTTCATGAAGATGCCCGAAGACATGGACTCTTCGAAGCAAAGAACGTTCAATCAAAGCCCCAATCACGAATAGCAAAAAGGGACATACGAGCAGGCAGAGCCAGAAATTTCCAGTCCACCTCAAAAGAGAGTATGAAAAATAGGCAGCCAGCATATAGAATGAGGCATGGGCGAAATTGAGAACATTCATCATGCCGAAGACGAGGGTCAAGCCAGACGACACAAGAAACAGAAGCCCAGCATAGACCAGCCCGTGAAGGATGAAAATGGTTGTGACATTCATTTCTTGTTTTCCCGATTTAATCGTTTGATGATTTCGGTTATTTTTAACAAAGCCTTATCTCGTTGCTGAATGATTTGTTTGATACTTTCATCAGTCCAGTGATAAAAGCCTTTTTTGGCCTTTACGCCGATTGTCTTCTGATCTACAAGTCTCTTTAAGAGGGGCGACGGCGTGGAACGGTTTTCTAAATCTGAGAACAGATATTGATGAATATCATAAACAAGATCGAGACCTGCCAGGTCTGCCGTTTCCAGAGGACCGAGAAAGGGGAGGCGGAGGCCGAACCCGTATTTCACGACCCTGTCAATATCCTCAGGATCCGCAATCCCTTTCTCGACCAAAGAGATGGCCTCACGCCAAAGGGCATGCTGTAACCGATTGCCAAGAAACCCCGGGACATCCTTTAAGACGCGGACAGGTTCCTTCCCCACCCTCTTCATCAATTCAACCACGGTATGGAATACCTCATCGGATCCAAATTGACTTTTAATAACCTCAACGCAGGGGACGATATGGGGAGGATTCCAAAAGTGGGTGCCCACCACCCTCTCTTTGAATTGGAGTTTTTCACTTATTAGACTAATGCTGATACCGGAGGTATTACTGCATAGAATAGTTTGTGGTGGTGTAAGGCGCTCCAGGTCCAAGAAAATTGCTCTTTTTAGATCTAGGTTTTCGTTGACAGCTTCAATGGTTAATTCGACGCCCTCACACATTTCCGTCAAGGTGCGACAGAGTTGGAGGTGATTTAGACAATCTTCAAGCTCCCGGGATTCTACCAGACGCATTTCCAACAATGTCTGTAAATTATTACGAATCTTTTCCGGAGCACTCTCAAGGACCTTTGAGTCGTTGTCGAAAAGTTTGACCTTGTACCCCTTTAGCGCAAAGACCTGGGCAATCCCGTGGCCCATGAGTCCTGCCCCGATAACTCCGATGTTTTGTATCTCTTCGGCTTTTATTTTCTAATCCCTAATTTATTCTGGAGTATAAATCACCATCAAGCATTTCACTTCTTTTTTCCCTTCGCAAATGCCATGGTGGGGGATGCTTGCATCGAAGTAAAGGCAGTCCCCTTCTTCCACTATGAATTCCAGGTCCCCATGAAAAAATTTCATGGTCCCTTCGAGGACGAAAAGCATTTCTTCCCCTTCATGTTGATAAAGGGGTACCTGTTTTGGCTTGACAGGAAGGGTTAAAATATAGGGTTCCATCTGTTTTTTGTAGAATTTGTGTGCTAGGGTTTGATAGGAATAACCAAAAACGGTTCCATTTCGTGCAACAACTTGCCGTTCATTCTTTTTCACAAGGGAAATGGAACTCTTTTCCCCTTTTTCCCCAAAAATCTCTGAAAGACTAACTTCCAAAGCCTTTGCCAGGACGACTAAGGTGGAAACGGGAGGCGCCTTTTTTGTATTTTCGACTTTTGAAAGATAACCTTTTGTAAAGCCGGTTTTTTCTGCAAGTTTCTGAAGGGTCAACCCCTTCTTCATCCGATACTCTTTGATTCTCTTTCCTAATTCCGATTCCTGAATCATCGGGTCGAGCCTCAAATCCGCCCTTATGATCTTATTCTTGAGAGAAGTTCAGGAGAGAAAAGAATATGTTTCTTAAATGGAAACTTCGTATCATAATTTGGAAACTCTGTCAAGTATCTTTTGAAACCGGGGCTAGCGGCAAGTGCGGGAGCTGCCTCCGTACATATCCACGGTCCGGACCCGAAAACCGCGAGACCAACTGCCGCTACTCCTAAGCTGGCTGTAATTGCGGCGGCATCAGGGCAGTCCGGCCACGCCGCTGCTTTCCTTCCCATAAAATGATAAGGATATTTAGTCTCACTTTTTTCTTCTGTGTGACCTTGTCCTATCGATTACACTTTGGATGTTGAATGAAGGGGTGAGATTTTAAAAACATATTATTTAGGTCATAGAGCAAAATTGTTCTAGCAAATAAAATCAATTGAGTAGTTATAGGGGAACATAAATGTTACCAACTTATGTCCGAAAACGTTATAATTTCACCTCCCGCAAAAAATCACAATTTGAATAGACCTTTAAGAATTAGTTAGTTTCAAAACAATTCTCTTTGGCATTCCGATTGCACTATTCGTGCTTAAACAAAAATTCTTACTCAACTTTACCGATAAAGCCGAACCACGAGCAATCTTGGGATCGAAAAGCACCAGTCAATCTGGAATACACAGGTCCCCGGAGTGAAATTGAATGAACTGGATTACCATGGTTTCATAAGCCGGTAATTCCGTTTCGTTTTTAATGAAAATCGCTTGGGTATGTCAGTAGGATTTTAAGTCAAAATGCGAAATTGAGGCATGAAAACGATGCTAATCAAAAAATTGAAATTGGTATTGATAGTGGTTGTTGTTGCCGATATAATTGCTTTAATTTTTGACTATCCGATAATTTATTCCGGTGCCTTCAGTCTGGGATTTGACATCTATAATATAACTGAATTAGTTTCGAGACACATACATTAAAGGTGGGAAAAGGATTTTGGGCGATCATGCCAGTGCCGATCATATCTTTTCGCTTCAGAATAAAATATACAAAAATAAATAACTCATAGGTGAGTAAAAAATTGGGTCTTGATTGATTGCCAAAGGGTGAAGGGGCGGTTAGTAAATGGCCCTGCCTTTTTTGTTCGTTTCGTTCGGTAATCGTTGACATTTAGGGAAGTCTTGGGGTGAAGACTTGTAGGTGAAACCTTCAAAATCTGAAAGGCTACGATTGCCAGATTTTCATCCTCCTGTTTAGTGCCGGAATTTAGGGACCCCTCCCAATTCTCATTGACAGCCTTTCCCTGATTTAGTACACTCCTGCTGAAACTTGATTAGGAGGAAGATTAGGTATCAAATGATCAGCCATACCCATTAATTATTCGGGGAGGTGAGCCATGGAAAATGGAGGAAAAGGCATTTCAAGAAGACAGTTCTTGACAGGTTCTGCAGCAATTGCTCTCGGCGGTTTACTTTCGAAGAAAGTCTTTGCGCAATCAAAGGAATCCACTCCTCCCCAAAAATCAGGAACCCGATTGATCTTGTTAGGCACCGGCGGAGGCCCCCGACCTAATAAGATGCGAGCGCAATCGTCGTGGGCTATTCTTGTCAACGATGTTCCCTATGTCGTCGATTGTGGAGAAGGTGTTAGTCGTCAGCTAGTATTTGCAAATGTGCCTCTTCGAAATCTTAGGTATATATTTATTACCCATCATCATTCTGACCATAACCTCGATTATGGAAATCTCATTTACAATGCCTGGGTTTCAGGGTTTAAGGGCCGTATCGATTCCTACGGGCCACCGCCTTTAGAAAAAATGACCAAGCTCTATTTTGAGATGAATACCTATGATATCAATATCCGTATTCCAGATGAAGGCAGGCCTCCCCTTGCACCCATGATTTTCGTCCACGAGTTCAGCCAGGATGGTGTGGTGATGCAAAATGGAAGTGTCAAAGTGACAGCTGCTCTGGTAAATCATCCTCCGGTTGAACCTTCTTTTGCCTATCGTTTTGACACACCTGACAGGTCCATTGTCTTTTCAGGCGATACCACTCCGTGGGATAATTTAATCAGACTCGCCGAAGGTGCAGATGTATTGGTTCACGAAGTCATCCATAAACCATCTTTAGCCAGATTGATGGCTAGAATTCCCAATGCTGACAGACTGGTTGAACACATTGTAGCCTCCCATACCACTCACATCGATGTAGGAAAAGTTGCCAAAGCAGCAAGGGTGAAGACTTTGGTCTTGACTCACTTTGTCCCTTCTGACGATCCGTCATTGACAGATGAAATGTGGATAAAAGGGGCAAAAACTCATTTCAACGGTAAGATCATTGTAGGAAGGGATTTGATGGAGATTTAGGGATATGATCTTTCCATGAGATTAAACTAAAATAAAATACTTATCAAAAGATTAGTAATTTTTGAGGCAAAAAGCGGCACATTCCTTCTTCGAAAATGCATCCGGTGCCAGGCCTACACTATTCACAGATGTCATCCATAAAAAAGCTGGCGAAATCTAAATCGAACTCGATTGAATGGGTGAATGAGTTATTCAAAATCTAGAACACAAAATGCATGGCATAAAGATCAAGGCTCAAAGTTCAAAGCAGGATAGATGATTGAGTAATTAATAGCACCTTATAGATTTTGGCTCACATCTTTGATCAACTTCAAACCACTTGACGGATACAACCTGCCAAGTATATTCTCATAGGGAATTAAATCTCATGGAGACCAGGGGGACGGAAGATGAATATTGTCCGCGCTGCAGTAGTCCAGGATAGCCCGATTGTCTTTAATCGGAAAGCTACCCTTGAAAAAGTTAACTCCTTAGTGGACCAAGCGGCCAGAGAAGGAGCGAGACTGGTGGTTATTCCTGAGGCCTTTGTCTCAGCGTATCCCTCAGGCCTGGATTTCGGAGCCCGGATGGGCTCCAGGACGCCAGAAGGGCGTGACGATTTCAGGCGTTATTATGAAAGTGCTGTGGATGTGCCCGGTCCAGCTTGTGAGGCCCTAGGGAAGGCTGCACGGGATGCCCGAGTTTTCCTGGTCATCGGGGTCATCGAGCGTGACGGCGGAACACTTTATTGTACGGTGCTTTTCTTCTCCCCAGATGGAGGATTGATGGGAAAACATCGGAAGCTGATGCCCACAGCCATGGAGCGCTTGGTTTGGGGATTCGGGGATGGCTCGACCTTGCCCGTATTTGATACCCCTCTCGGAAAGATCGGAAGTGTCATTTGTTGGGAAAACTATATGCCCATGCTTCGTATGCATATGTTCGCTCAAGGAATCCAGCTCTACTGTGCCCCAACGGCTGACTCCCGGGACACTTGGCTTCCATCGATGCGCCACATCGCTCTGGAAGGGCGCTGCTTCGTCCTCAGCTGCTGCCAGTATCTCACCCGGGCCGATTGTCCGGAGGACTATGCTGCCGCCCAAGGGAACGACCCGGCCACGGTTCTGATGCGCGGTGGGAGTTGCATGATTGGCCCCTTGGGTCAGATTTTGGCTGGGCCAAATTTTGAAGGGCCTTGTATTCTGACTGCAGATCTGGATTTGGGCGAGATTCCAAGGAGCAAATATGACTTCGACGTCGTCGGCCATTATTCCCGGCCGGATATTTTTCGCCTTACTGTCAACACTCGCCCCACTCAGCCAGTGGTGGTCTCCTCAGGAGACGATGGTTGACATCAGACCCTTGATTACTCCTCATGCTTTGTGACTCGATAGCAATGTGGCAATAGGCTATAAACTGCACAAGTAAACTTGCACAAGATAGAAGAGTACTCAGTATGCTTAAGAAAAAGGATTCGACCAGCAAACATCTGCCAAGAGGGTTAGAAATACTCTACGAAGATAGAGATATCTTGGTGGTAGATAAGCCTGCGGGGCTATTGACAGTGGGGACGGAGACCAATAAATTCAAGACGGCTTACCACATTCTAACCGATTATGTACGCAAAGGCTGTCTGAAGTCGCGAAACCGAATATTCATTGTTCATAGGCTGGACCAGTGGACATCCGGCGTACTGATATTTGCAAAAAGCGAGGAAGTTAAGTACCATTTGCAGGCTCAGTGGAAAGGCACGGAAAAGAAATATGTTGCGGTGGTTTATGGTCAGTTGGCGCAAAAAGAGGGAATGATTACCTCATACCTGTCTGAGAACAAGGCTTATGTCGTCTATTCCACAACGGATGTCACAAGAGGCAAACTGGCACAGACTGCTTATAAGGTGCTTAAAGAGACCAAGCAGTTTAGTCTGCTGGAGATTAATCTTTTGACCGGCAGGAAGAATCAGATACGTGTACATATGGCTGATAAGGGACATCCGATCGTAGGCGATCGTAAATATGGTAAAACCAAGGATGGGTACGGGCGTTTAGCGCTTCATTCCAAATCGATTTCCTTCAAACACCCCACCAGCGGTGAGCAGATGACTTTTGAAACCAAAGTGCCAAATTACTTTAATACGCTGATTGACCGGCAGGTGCCCCACAAGCCCCGCCCTGTGGGCGGGGAGCTTCACAATAATAAGGGGCACAGGGACGTAGGTGAAAAGTAACACTTATTCCCGTCACCTTTGCGCAGAGAGCAAAGCCAAAAGAGACAGAAAATGGGTTGGTTGTTCCCCGTTTTCTTGTAAGATGGAAGGACCGAGACATAGAAAGGCCGAAGAGAGGAGGGTGTTATG
>JBAVGF010000235.1:0-7119 GCA_049684675.1 Thermodesulfobacteriota bacterium
AACAACAGGTGGATCGCCATACGAATGGAGGTGAGCGGTGTCTTCAGTTGATGAGAGACCGTTGAGACGACTCCCCTCTTTATCTCTTCCTGCTGTCGGAGTTGTGTCACATCGTGAAGTACAAGGATTATCCCTGTGAGTTGCCTGTCGTTGTCTAAAATTGGGATTGCCTCTGGACGATAGTATCGCTCCTCTCCCCCCACAAAATGTTGAACCACTTTTTGCTGCACAGCACTGCCATCCTTCAGGGCGTCCTTGTACAGATTAGCCATCCATCCCAATGGCAAGTCAAATATGAGCGTGTTGGGTCTTAGCCCAAAAATGTTTCCGGCTGCTTCCGTTGCCACTTCCACTTTCCCTTGAAGGTCAACAACCGCCACTGCATCGGGAAGACTGTCGAATGCCTGCTGGGTTGCGCGTTGAATCCGAACCAGCTTGGCCTGATCGGAACGGCGAAATTCCCGAAGGCTTGCCGCCATTGCATTGAACGCTTCGGAAAGGTGTCCGACTTCATCCCGGGATTCTCTCTCCACAACAAGATCAAGATTCCCCCGCCTAATCTCATCTGCCGATTGAATAAGGCGATTGATTGGGCGAAGGATCCACCTGCCGGTAAAGAAAACAAAACCGATGGCAACAATCGTACCGGCAACCAAAAGAATATACATCTGTTTTCGAGCTGCGGCTGCGCTATTTCGGGCCAGATCATTCGCGTCACTCATGTTCTGTTGATTCATCCGGAGGACCTCTCCGGCCGTGTCCTTAATCTGTAGGAATAACGGGAAAAGATCTGTAAAATAGGCATTGCGCCGGACAGAAATCGCCACTTTCGAATCCTCTATCCTCTTAAGCACTGTTTTGTATTTGCCAAAAAGAACCTGGAGATGGGATGCCTTTTCTCCTTCTCCCGGAAGGGTAATGTTATTTAACTCAACTTGAAGTGCCATCTCAAAAACCAGTTCATTCTTGCGGATAAGTTCGTCCCCTTTCCGGGTATATCCGAGAAGTTCGAAAAGTATCCCGCTGTCCATTCGCTCCAATGCTTCTTTCATTTGTTGACATGCAATGACACTCCGGTAGTTTTCCCTTAGGATGACATCGATAGATTCTCCCAATTTGGTAAGATGGATGATGCTTTGGATGCCTATAATTAAGATGATTAACAACAATCCACCGAACCCAAGAGATAACTTCTGCCGAAGCCCAAGCATTCAACTTCCTCCTTTTAGTCTTTATCTGCAATTCAGACACTGGACTTCAGACGTCAGACTCCAGACAACCACTTCGTGCAGGCTCAGGTTCAGATTTAGAATTTTTCAACCTCGGCCTTGGGTTTCATTCTACAGTCAAATGTCTAAGGTCTATAGTCTTACTGTCTGAATCACTAATCTATATAGCAAACTCCATGCCTTAAAGATTTCCACATGACATTCCGTCTATCTGAAGCGCCTCTAAACCCATTACCCGAATAATAACGGATGGTTTCTTATTCGCTCCATTCGGTGTCATTCGTGCCATTCGAATCTATTTTTTGACGATGAGTTTTGCAAATTGCAAAAAATAAAAAAAAGAACCTTGAAAATTGCAAGGTGGAAGGAAACAGGAAAGAATAGCGATGAGAGCCCTTCAAAAATTGGGTTCTTAGGAAGTGCGAACGTCAGTATTTCTTCCTCCTACCAGTAATTGTGTTATAGAGAGAGTAAAATAAAGAGAGAGTGATTCTTGAACGTTCCTTTAAGTTAGAGGATTTCATCTGAAATCAACAAAGAGCGGGAGACCATTTTTACATTTTTAGGGAAGTAAATCGAGTTTTGTGTAAATCTCTTCCCGCGTTGACTTCCATCGAAATATTGAACTTTTAGAATGGTAGAGTAGTTATGGGGGCTCACCTTAATCTGTTCAAAGCCCTTTGAAGAATTAGCTGACTTTCTTGGTCCTGTCTCTTGTGGATGAGATATTCTTCTTTTTGCAAATCATGTGCCGGCAATAGCTCAGATGTAATCGGACGAAATTGCAGATGTTCACTGAGAATGGGAAGACAGAGAAATTAACATTTTTGGGCTTTGCTCATTTTTGCACAGTGATCTTTGGCGTTGCCAAATTGCATTAGGTCATCGGTACAAAAGTTGGCCGTTCCGCCACTGGCATCTATGGAAGATCCCCAGTTGATTCCTCTTTGACCTCCGAAATCGTAGGGGCTGAAGGCTTGGAAAGATCCCGGATCTGTCCGTGCTCGTCACTTACTATAGGGCATAAGGGATACCCAGTATGTGTCTCAACGATCATCCCAGAACTTCCATCCGAGAGAAGAACCCGCCGCCCGGGAGTCAATACATTCAGCAATGATAGAAACCTGGAGACATACTCCATGTGAAGTTTTCCGGCCAAGGCGTCCTTGATCAGAATCGTTGCGGTTTTGGTTACGCTAAAAGCCGGCCGATAGGGGCGAACGGTTCGAAGGGCATCATAGACATCGGCGATGGCTACAAGATGGCTCGCAAAATGGAGCGTGTGTTGCGGTAGGTTCCTCTGGACTTTCGGATATCCAGATTGATTGGTCCCTATGTGGTGCTGGTAGGCCACTACCGGAAGGAGAGGGTTTGCCGATTCCACACCCGGGATGTCGAGGAGGAGCCGTGCCCCACAGGAGGGGTGTCTCTGCATGAGGAGCCACTGCTCCGGTGTGAGAGGACCATTATAGTTCAGGATCTCTTTGGGAACCTCCTTCTTCCCGAGATCGTGGCAGAGAGCGGCCATGGCGATCGCGCTGACCATCTCGTCGGAAACCTGAAGCGCCTGCGCCAGGGCCGACGAAAGAACGCAGACATTGAGGGCGTGGGTAAAGGTGTAGTCGTCGAAATTCTTCATCTCACGGATGGGCTCAAAAAGCTCCCTGCCAACGGCGAGACGGGCCACAATCGCGCACACGACCTCGCGGGCTCGAACGAGACCTTCGGGCTTTTTGGATTCGAGATCGGAGAGGACTTCCTGAGCCTCGGCAAGAAATCCCATATATCCCGTAACCGCCTGGGTTAGGACCGCATCGGGGTCCGCCCGTCTTTCCAGTTTAAGGGAGCCTGCGACAATTTTAGACCCTCGGTAGGGGGGACGGCCCCTGGAAACAACATTTTCGATCCAGGCTGTCAGATCGTCCTCGCCTGCATCGGCTTCGATCTGAACGCTCTCGAACCCGAGCTGCTGGAGTGATTGGAAAAGGGCTCGAAAGGAGGCAGGGAGATTTTCGATCCGCCGGTCCTCGACAATCGTATCGCTCCCCAGGAAGGTGATCCTTACAGGCCGTCCCCATTCGGCAAGCTTCTGCGAAGCTTGCCGGGCCGACTGGAGAACCTGCTTGGTCCCTGAAGGATAGATTCGTCGCATCCGAAAGAGAGCCCCGAGGGAATGGAGAAAATAATCAAGTGCCTTCTGCGCCATAGCTCTTCTCTCTATTTTCAAGATCCTGGAGGCTCGGCTCGGCAACTGATCTTTTTTGCTGTTCCCACTGTGCGTTAGAGAGTGAGGCCCGAACTCTCTTTAAAGCCTTGAGGGCTTCCCTCACAACCTTTGGGTGTGGGTGGTTTGAAAGAGCCTGAAGGGTCGGAAGACCCTGGCGGAACCCTTGCTGTCCGAGGACAATGGTGAGATTACGGGTCACATACCAGGGGCTGGTGCGGGACTTCGTCACAAATGTTGGCGTCGCGGCTGAAGAGAAACAGGAGAGGAGGCTGACGAGAAAATGGCGTGTGGAGATCTTTTTCTCTTCCGCGAGAGCCTTGAGCGCCGTGTCGAGGAGACACCTCTCGTGATTTACGGCAAAGGCGACCAGGGCCTGCTGCTCCGCGAACGACGCCTTGGTGAGGGCCGAGAGACCCTTGTGAAACAACTCCTTGAGAAAAAAAGGGACAGTATCGAGCAGGCCCGGGAATGTTCGATCCACCAGCTTGACGAATCCGAGGACACGGAATGGACCGAGTTGCTCCGCCCGGAGCCTGATACGGTCCAGGAGCCTTTTCTTGAAATCCTCTTCCTCGTCGTCAGCCAATGCCAAGATCAACTGGTCCAGGTATTCATCAGGTTCCTCGTGCAAAATCAGAGAGTCCTCCTCAGGGCCCGTCGAGGCAGAAGGATTCATCAGGAATTCGAGTGACTCGGAGTACTCCGTGTCCATAAAAGGATTTTCCGTCAGATTGATAATAAAGTCCTCTATCGTCTTCCACACCTCCGCTGCAAAGCCCCCGTCTTTCCCGGGAGCAAGCCTGGACCTCACCAATGAAAGGAGTTCATCGGTTTTGGTGAGCGGGGCAAAACGGCGGTAGACCTCCACAAACCTTCGAGTCCCTTGGTTACCCATCGCAGCGAGGCCTGCCAGTAGATCGACAAATCGCTCCCCGTCGATCTCCCTCAGGAGGGAGCTCTTTGCAGACCCCAATCGCCCGGACTCCTGGCCTTCATGTCCCACGATACGCACGAGGTCCCCGGCGGAGAGACACTTGCCCATTTGAGCAAGGTAACCAAGGATCTCTTCGCGCCGCCTGTCGGGAAGAAGGGCCAGTGCATTCTCCAGACGCTCTCCCAACTTGAGCAGCAATTTTGTAAACCCTTCCGAATCACCCCGTCCCGATTCCATCCACTCGGCCTTTGCAGCGACCCAGAATTCATCGGAGTCAAGGGCTGCAGCAAGCTGCTCAGGGGGCACTTCCTGAATCATCAAGGCGAGCCAGGCGTGGCGCCGCCTTTCTTCCGGGTTATCCTCCGAGTCCTTAACCGTATCCATGATCCCGCCATGGATCTCATCGAGTTTGAGGGGTTCAATGTCGATGGCGAAGACTTCGGAGCGAAGCTTTTGTCGCAGGGCATCGCCTTCCAACTTCGGAACTGAGATCACTCTGGCAAAAGTCCAGACATCGTCCAGGGTCACGTTTTTCGTCCAGAGTAGCTGGAGCACTTTTCGCGAGTGAAGTATCGAAGCGAGACTGCTCGCCTTTCCGGCGACGAATTCTCCCGATACGACCAGTTCCCTGGAGGTGATTCCGATCGTCAGAGAGCCCTGGGGATCGAGGGGGGCAGAGTTAAGGACGTTCTTAGCGACTTCCAGAAGGGTCGGATGTTTGGCGGGGTAAACGCGTACGCCGCGGATGAGGTGCAACAGGTTTAAAGCGAAGGCCTCAACCTTTCTGGAGAGTAAAGACACTTCTCTATTTTTCGGCCCAGTCATGGCGTCCTTTGAAGAAACCGTAGTCTGCATGAATCATCGTACCGTCTATGCAGGTATGTGAAATGCGCCCTAGTCCACAATGTCTAATTGAGCAAGTTCGATGCCAGGGTAGGAGAAACCTCCCAAGTCCTTGTTTCAATTGGGTATATGCAATTTGTACCCTTATCTTCAGAATTGGGGAGTGACTTTTTTTGTCACATAGAATGCCTCAGAGTTGGGTTTGGCGATGCCCAGATCAAGTTCTTCGAGTCTCCCTTTGAAGAGGTGGCCGATCTCGGGCCGATAGAGACCCAGGGCGCATTCTTCTTCAGCATGGGTATGACTATCACAGGTGGGGAAGATCATTCACAAATACGTTTGAGGGGTCTACTGCTGCCGTCGTTCCCGAACCTGCAACGATGCTCCTTCTCGGTTCTGGAATAGTCGGTCTTTGGGATTCAAGAAGAAATTTAAGAAGTAAACTTTATATTTAATTTCGTGGGGGGAAAAGGCAGGGTTTGAGAGGACTCTGCCTTTTTTATATTCAACATTTCAATCGATAATCATCAACTTTCAGTATTATCCCGGATTGTAGACTCGTACGTTGAAGCGATAACGGGGTTTCATACCTCTTTCTGAAAGAGTGATTTTCAAATATTGTTAGGCCACCCAACATTTCACTCGGTAATCCCTAAAGCCCAATCTTTTTCCGAAGCTTACGCCCTTACGCTTTCTTAAAGGCCAACACTCATACCAAAATTAGAAATTCAATCGTCCTTGAACAGCTTTGACTTTTTCACTCAGGGTCGGTTAAAATTGGTTCGAGCATTAGGACGGAGCGCCCTCTCATGGTAGAAGATGTGAGAATGAAACCTTCCAAATATACAATTCTTGTGGTGGATGATGAAGAGTTATTAAGAAACCTAATCGTTACTTTTCTATCCAAACTGGGACATTCATGCGTCACAGCAATTGATGGAGTTGATGCTCTGGATAAAATAAAGGGAAATAAAATCGATGCTGTAGTAACAGATATAAAAATGCCCAACATGGATGGAATTACTCTTACAAGTAAGATTTTAATACAATACCCTGGACTCCCGGTAATGATAATGACAGCGTTTGAAGAAGAACATACTGCCGGAATGGCAATTATTGTTGGGGCTCAAGATTTTATAAAAAAGCCATTCTCTCTTAATGAGTTTTCCGTTAGATTACATAAGATGATCAATGACTCGGAAGCTCAAAGGGGAATGAAGAGGGAAAAGGACGTAGATAAGGATATCCAAAAATCTACAAATGAGTTAGAGCCTCCGAAGCGAACGAAGAGGGAAAAGGACGAAGATGATGGCATGCGAAAACTTTTAGATGAGTTAGAGACAAGCTTAAAGAAGATTTAGAACCCCCCTTAAAAACAGATAATTCCTTCGCATCAGAAGATTAAGCATTTCAGACATCCCAAAAGCGTCGTTTGAGGGGTGAGGAGTTAATCGTAACCCACTCTGTATTACTTCTCTTAATTATGCATATTTCTATGTAATCGTCCACTATCCCACTTCTTTAACTCTTGCTTTCTGAAAGTTTCGGTTGACCAACTCTCACAAAATTTGTATATTCCAATCAGAACAGAACAGGGTGGCGGCAGATATTTCTTCGTTTTCGGGAAAAAAGCCTGGGGTCAGAAGGAAACTTTGGTGAAATATAGGTGAAGTCAAGGATAGGGATTCGACCCCGGAGCACAGGAGGATACTGTTTCCCCAGGTTTTAACATGAGATTCAAAGAAAGCTTTCAAGATGACTAATAAGAATATTTCATTGTTTGTGATTTGGATTGTTATACTTACTTTTTTCCACTACCATTCCACCTTAGTGTGGGCAACACAGGAGTCATTCTTAGCGGATAAGCATAATTCAGCCAGTATCGC
>JBAVGF010000236.1:0-7315 GCA_049684675.1 Thermodesulfobacteriota bacterium
GTTTTCACCCCCACCTCAATCCTCCCCCGTCAAGGGGGAGGATAATCTTGGGTAATTTTCATAGCTCGTGGGTGATCAATTGATCATGTAAAATTTATTCGTCATTCCGGGCTTGACTAAGCCTGCCCCGTACGTGATACGGGGGAATCCAGAGTTTCCGGCCTGGATTCCCGCCGCAGTTTACCCCGTACATGATACGGGGCGGGAATGAGGAATTTTCTTCCATGTTTCGGCCCCCTCACCCCTCCCTCTCCCCAGTGGGGAGAGGGAGGGGTGAGGGGAGAATTCCAAATTATGTTTGGCTAGCTTTAAAGGAGGACACAGGAACTATGTTTTATGAACTAAACGATGAGCAGAAAGCATTTCGACAGAGGGTCCGGCAAATCTACGAGAGAGAGGTCAGCCCTCTGGTCGAGGAATACGAGCGAAAAGAGGCTTTTCCGGTCCAACTCTTTCCGATCCTGGGCGCAGAGCATCTTCTCTGCCTGCGATGCCCTAAGAAATATGGGGGCCCCGGTTTGGACAAGATTTCTGAGTGCATCACCGTGGAGGAATTGAACCGGATCTGCGTGGGCATCGGCGCGAGCATTATGGTTCAGGGCGGTCTGGCCACGGATCCCATTCTCCATTTTGGCTCCGAAGACCTCAAGCGGAAATACCTTTCCCCGGCCGTGCGGGGCGAGAAGATCGGCGCCTTTGCCCTGACGGAACCGAACGCCGGATCGGACGCCTCCGGAATTCGGACGACGGCGGTAAAGCAGGGGGAGGGTTACCGGCTCAATGGTCCTAAGACCTTCATCACCAACGGAACGATCTGTCATTTCGCAACCGTCGCTGCCTACACCGATCCTGCCAGGCGAGGGAAAGGCATCAATCTCTTTGTCGTGGAGCACGAAGATCCGGGATTTTCTGTGACTAAAAAATTAAGAAAACTCGGAAACCATTCGGCGGATACGGCGGAGTTAGCGTTTGACGACTGTTATGTTCCGAAAGAAAGGATGCTTGGAGAACAGCAAGGGGGAGGATTGGAGCAGTTAGAGGAAACCCTCAAATCAGGAAGGCTGACCTATGGGGCCAGAAGCACGGGAGTGGGTCAGGCGGCCTTCGACGCCATCCTCTCCTACGTCAAGAAAACCCAGAGACAGGGCCAGCCTCTCTCCAAGTCACAGGCGATTCGATTCATCCTGGCGGAGATGGCGATGTCACTGGAGGCCATTCGCTACATGACTTTTCGAGGCGCCTGGCTTTTCGATCAAGGCATGGCCACGATGAAAGACGCCTCCATCGTGAAGCTCTTCTGCAGTGAAACCGTTCAGGGCATCATTCAGAAGGCGATGGCCATCCAAAAAGATGCCGGGCTGATGATGGACAATCCGGTTCAGAGATTTCTCCGCGATGGGAGACTGAATAAGATTCCGGAAGGAACTTCTGAAGTTCAGCATTTAGTGATCGCCGGCGGATTGGGGCTGTAGGAGGAGAGAATGGATTTCGAACTATCCGATGAGCAGAAAGATATTCAGAAGGCAGCCAGGGAGTTTGCCCAAGGAGAGTTTGATCCGGATCTGGCCCTGGAGCTGGATGAGGGTGGAAAATTTCCGGAATCGTTATGGAAGAAGGCTGCTCAGTTAGGGTTCATCGGGATGCATTATCCCGAAGAGCTGGGGGGCCAGGGGTTGGGCCTCCTCGAAAATCTTTTGGTCATCGAAGCTTTTTGCAGGGTTGACTCCGGCATCGGGAGCGCCCTGAGCACTGTGGATCTGGGTTCGGAGACAATTCTGAAATTCGGTTCCCAGGAGCAGAAGAAGCAGTTCCTCATCCCTCTGATCAAAGGGGAGAAGCGGATGGGCGTTGCCTTTGCCGAGTCGGAAGATGGAAACGATTTCTCCTCCCTCTCCACTGTTTCGGAAAGGAGGGGAGAAGAATACTCCCTCCGGGGAAAAAAGCGATTCGTGCTCAACGCCACTCTGGCAGATTCCTTCCTGACGCTCAGTAAAGAACCCAAGGAAGGGTGGATCACATTGATGGTCGAACGGGCAAGGGATGGGATCGAAGTCCATCCGATTGAAAAGATGGGTTTGAAGATGATTTCTTTCGGCGACCTTCTTTTCAAAGAGGTCCGGGTCTCCCTGGCCAACCGGATAGGACGCGAAGGGGAAGGCATGGTGCAGGCTCGTCATTGCCGTCAGGCGATGGGACTCCGAAGCGCTGCTCAGGCCCTGGGCACCGCTCAGGGGGCTTTGGATCGGGCGATGGGACATGCCAAACAGAGGGAGCAATTCGGCAGGAGACTGTCGCAGTTTCAGGCCATTCGACATAAACTGGCCGATATGGCCGTGGGCATTGAGGTGGCCCGCTGCCTCACTTATAAGTCTGCTACAGAGTATGACCGGGGCAAGATCGATCCCTTATTCTTCTCCATCACTCAATTAGAGGTCGGGAGGAGGCTGTTGAGGGTGGTCGATGAGGCGCTCCAGATATTCGGCGGTTACGGTTATATGGCAGAACAGGCCATCGAGCACTACTTTAGGGATGCCTGGGCCATCGCAGTGGACCTTGGGACAGAGGAAGAGCAGAAAGACGCGATCGCTGAAATCATGCTGGGACCCGACTCAGTAAAGAAATAAATTCATGCGGGAAGCCCACCCTTCAAAAACTCAGACTCTCGTCAAACCCAACTTCGGCTTGTTCAACGATCCTCCCCTCGACCCAGAGGCTCCCCTGCCCTCGAAGACTTGGTGAATGTCCAAAGAGAGAATGGCGTTGAGACGGAGGATAAGGGCTCTCCCCGCTGCCGGGACAACCGGCAGGAAGATAGGGAACGAAGCCACCGTTTGATCGAAAGGATTTTTTTGAAAGGAGAAAATCATGAAATACGAAGATATCGAGTTGATCAGAGAAGAAGGGATCGCTTGGGTCTGCCTCAACAGGCCTAACGTTCTAAATGCCTTGAGTGAAACGATGATGGTGGAGCTGGTGGATGCCCTTAAGGAGACCGAAGAAGACCCTAACATCCGGGTTCTGATTCTGACCGGGCGGGGCCCGGGTTTTTGTGCAGGGGCCGATCTCAACAGGTTCATAGAGGCCCAACAAAAGGGTAAGGATCGTAAGAAGAAGTTACGATTCGGGCTGCTCGATTTACCTCGTGCCTTTGTGCAGTACCCCAAGCCCATCATCGCCGCCATCAATGGGCTGTCCTATGGTTTTGGCTTTACCGTAACGCTCACCTGCGATATTCGTCTGGCCTCTGAAAGGGCAACCTTCAGCGGAGCCTTTGTCCGGATCGGACTCACCCCGGAATTATGCAGCACCTATTTTCTGCCCAGGCTCATTGGCTACGGCAAAGCGGCAGAGCTGATCTTCACGGCCAGGCCCTTTGATGCTCACGAGGCATTAGAGATCGGCGTGGTGAACCGGGTATTTCCCCACAACCGGCTGATGCCTGAGGCCAAAAAGATGGCCAAACAGATTGCCTCCATGCCGCCTACGGCCGTACAAAGGTCGAAAGAGATTCTACGTCACGGGATGCAATCCACTCTGGATCAAGTTATACAGTATGAAGCCAGGACGTTTATCGACTCCATGAAGACGGAGGAACATCAATTGGCCCTGAGCAAACTATTGGCCCAGATGAAATTTAGGAATGCCAAAACCCGTCGATCTAAAAAAGTTTAAAGAAACATTCACATTGCTCCCCGAATAGATAATAAAACCTTAAATCCTGTCACTAAGCAATTTTAACAACATAATTGCTTTCCTAAAAAATCTTAAAAAAATACTTGACAAAATAATCTCACCTTGGTATTCGGTGAATCGAGCGCTTGCTCTAAATAGCATGGGAGCTTAACTGGAATTTATTACGGCTAAAATGAATGAAACGCTAAAGTCAAAAAACACGATTAACGAACCCTTTGAAGACTTGATCCATACCGCAGCTAAGAATGCGGATCTGATCCAAAAGAGACACCAACAGATAGTCGATGGCGCGTGCCAATTATTTTTCGAGAAGGGATACCATCCGACGACTATTCGCGATATAGCCCGGGCGTGTGGTATGTCTATGGGCCAACTCTATCACTACATCTCTTCTAAAGATGATGTTTTGTACTTAGTTCACAAACATATGCAAAACATCTGGTATGAATACTTGAAAAACTCGGATTATGAAGAAGCTAAAGAGCCAGTACAGAAGTTATTACGAGCACTTCGTCAAACCTTAAAATTCATGTCTGAAAATAGAAGGCTAATCCAATTCATTTATTCAGAAAGTAAATATTTGGATAGGAAACACCTACGGGCAGTGCTCCAAATGGATAAAAAAAATGTGATTGGGTTCTGGCACAAAATGCTAAGGGAGGTGAACCAAAAAAAGCCAATTAAAGGCGACCTAAATTTCTTAGCCAGCCTAATTACTTACCTTTTAGTGTTTCTGTCCTTAAGGGGGTGGACTCTTAGGGGTATGTCATTAAAGCAGGAGGAAGTTTCCATCATCAACTTTATTTTGAAAGGATTGGGCCTGA
Source organism: Thermodesulfobacteriota bacterium (assembly GCA_049684675.1). Classification (GTDB taxonomy): domain Bacteria; phylum Desulfobacterota; class BSN033; order BSN033; family UBA1163; genus UBA1163. Next base: position 4,518 of record JBAVGF010000236.1, read on the forward strand.
AATAGGAGCCCAAATACTCAAATCCAAGAATTACTTTTTTAGCCTCAAACAATCAAAACGGCTGTGAAACATTATATGAGAACCAAGAAAAGGAGAGTTAAAAAATGGGTAAATTGGAAAATCGGGATTTGACCCCAGAGGCGAAGGATGTGGTCGTTGCAGGTGCCGGGGGTTCGGGTCTTGCAGCCGCCCTGACCCTTGCTGAGGGCGGAGCCAAGGTTGTTATCTTTGAAAAGATGCCGTTTGCAGGAGGCAGCTTCCTATTCGTGGAAGGCACCTTTGCAGCCGATAGCGATATGCAACGGAAGAGAAACATCAAGGTGACACGGGATGAAGCCTTTAGGGGTATCATGGAATACAGTCACTGGAAGGCTAATGCCGCTCTTGTACGGGCCTTCGTCGATAAATCAGCCAGCACCATTGACTGGTTGGAGAAGCAGGGCGTTGAATTCACCGAGCCAACAGGGGTATTGTTGGGAGGCCCCAGGACATGGCACCTGTTCAAGGGGTTGGGGGGAGTCGCGATCAACGTCCTTGTGGCCAATGCGGTCAAGAAAGGCGTCGAAGTTCGGTACGAGACTACCGTTAAGCATCTCCTGCGTGAAGGAAACGGACCAGTCACTGGGGCTGTTGTCGAGGATAAAACGGGTAAACAGATCAAGGTGCAGGCTAAAGGGGTCATCATCGCCACGGGCGGCTACCCAAACAACAAGGAGTGGATCAAGAAATACTCGGGCTTCGACCTTGAGGTAACCCTTTTCCTTTTAGGCAGATGCAACAAAACGGGTGAGGGCATCCAGATGGCCTGGGAAGCGGGAGCTGCAGAGGAGGGGGTCGGCGTTATCCACCTCAACATCGGCTCGCCGCCCAAAATTGGAGCCCGCAGCCATATCTGGGGAGCCGTGGGTCAGCCCACGCTCTGGGTCAACCAGGATGGAGTCCGGTTCTGTGACGAGACTATCGTCGAGAACATCGCTTATGCCGGGAACGCCATGGCGAAGCAAAAGGGAGGCTATGTCTTCAGGATATTCGATGAGGAAACAAAGATCCAGTTGACAGAAAACGGGGGTATCGGTGTCGGCATGTATGTGCCGTCGAGAACACCTCTGACGTACCTGGATACTAAGATTAAGGCTGCTGTCGAGGAAAAGAACCCCTTCATATTTGTGGCCGACACCCTCGATGAACTGGCGAACAAAATGGGCATTGACCGCGGTATTTTCAAGAAGACCGTGGAAGAGTACAACAGGTTCTGTGAAAAAGGACACGACGATCAGTTTGCGAAAGATCCCGAGTATCTCCGTCCGGTCAAGACTCCCAGGTTCTACGCCTTCAAGTGCTATATGAACTTTCTGGGCACGCTCGGCGGCATCAAGATCAATGAGAAGACGGAAGTCCTCGACAAGGACGACGAGGTGATATCTGGCCTGTATGCTGTAGGTAATGACGCGGGCGGCTTGTACGGTGATAGCTATGACGTCATCGCGTCCGGAGCTAGCAGCGGTTTTGCACTCAACTCGGGACGCATTTCAGGAGAGAATGCGCTAAAGTATATTCGGCGGTAAGAAGGTCGGCAAGGGGCAGTCGGCAATCCATCAGTATATCGTGGTGCGGGGAAGATACCTTTCACGAATCTTGACGGCGAAGGTTGGGTGAGGATACGAGAAAATGCCCGGAATATCCGTCAACGGTTCACTGAATCATGCCCTTGTTGTCGTTGTTGTTAGGCTTGTGAACATGGAGGGCATGAGGACTTAAGGATACTGATAAGCCATTATGACAATCAGCTGACAGGATGGTAAAGGCAACCCTTTTCTCGTCCCAACAAGATAGCAAAGGTATTACAGGCATCGTCGCCACCGAAAGAGAAATCCGTCCGTGGCATGGACTAATATATGAGGAGGCTTGAATGGCTATTCGAACACCACAACAATACGTAGAAAGTCTGAAAGATGGCCGCGTCGTTTATTGCATGGGGGAAAGGATCAGGGATGTCACCCAGCATCCTATCTTGAGGATATGCATCGACTGGATGGCGATGGATTATGTGCTGCAGCAGGATCCACGCTACCAGCGCCTTGTCACCGAGAAGACGGAGGAGGGGGAGTTAGGCAGTTTTGTCTTTATGCCGCAAACGAGTGTTGAGGACCTGCTGAGGTTGAGGGAAATCGTTAAGCTCTGGGCAAGGGTTTGCTATGGAAAGCCGTCCGGAGCTAAATTTGTCGGTAAGGACGGACTGAATGCTGTAACGGTGGTCACCCAACGCATCGATAAGGAACATGGGACAAATTATGCCGGGCAAGTGGAGGCCTATCGAAAGTACCTTCTTAAAACCGATGCCTCCATTGCTTTGGGGATGACCGATGTTAAAGGGGACAGGAGTCTCCGTCCTTCCAAGCAACAACCTCATCAGGACTACTATGTAAGGATTGTGGATGAACGTAAGGATGGGATTGTTGTACGAGGAGCCAAAGCCCATATCAGTGAGGCACCCCTCGCGAACGAAATCATCATCTTACCCTGCCGGGCGATGCGTGAAGATGATAAGGCTTATGCTGTTTCGTTTGCTGTCCAGGCCAATGCGAAGGGTCTTACCCTGATCTCGGCTGAGCCCGAGATAAAGGAACCGGGCAATTTCTTCGATAATCCGATTACCGCGAGTATCTATCTGAACGATGCCATGGTTGTCTTTGATGACGTCTTTATCCCCAATGAGCGGGTCTTTATGAAAGGCGAATGGCCATTTGCCGGTGACATCGCCTACATGTTTGGCAATTTTCACCGCCTTAGCGCTGAGA
>JBAVGF010000237.1:0-2135 GCA_049684675.1 Thermodesulfobacteriota bacterium
GTGGGTGATCGGGTTCGGGTTCAGTTGATCCGCACTGATGTCGAACAGGGGTTCATCGACTTCGCCCGGCGAGGATAAGATTCTCCGAGGTTTTGGGGGCCGTTCAGCTCAAGTGAAAATGCTTCAAGATGGAGGGGGATAGTTATCTGATATGCGGATTTGGACTTTTTTTGTTATCATAGTTTTGATGTCCACGGTAGCCGAAATAGCCAGAGGAGAAGAGAAGGGGAAAATGAGTCGAGAGATTTTTCCGCCTTCAGAAGCCGGGGGCTGGAAGTGGGACGGGAAGGAGATGAGATACAATTCTAAAACCCTATTCAGTTACATCGATGGGGCCGCGGAGCTTTATCTGGCGTATGGTTTTCAGAATCTCACGGTTCGCCGGTTTGAGAAATCGAATCAACCTCCCATTCTCCTCGAACTCTATGAAATGGCTTCTTCAGAGGATGCTTATGGGGTTTTTTCTTTTGAACATCAGGATGAAGCCGTAGGAATCGGCCAGGGATCGGAGTTTGGGGGAGGGTTACTCCGGTTCTGGAAAGGTAAATATTTTGTCAGCATCTATGCTGAAGGGGAGGGAGCGGAGACTGAATCAGGAATCCTCAAGGTGGGCAGGGCTGCGGCAAATTCAATCCCGGCTGTGGGTCCGGAGCCGAAATTGGTCGGCTTTATTCCGGGGAAAGACCTTGGGCTGGTCGATAAGAGTCTTCGCTATCTTAAGAGTCATGTTCTCCTGAACCAGCGGTTCTTCATAGCCCACCAGAATATCTTAAACCTGAGCCGGAAGACGGAAGCCGTGCTCGCTCAATACCTTCAAGGTAAACAAAAGTCCCAACTTCTTCTCATTCGATATCCCGACTCGAAGGAGGCTGCGGATGCCTACCGGAGCTTCATGAAGGTTTACCTTCCCGATGTGAGAGGGATGGATCGCGCAAGAACGGAAGACCGGAAGTGGACTTTTGCCCGACAACGGAATGAATTTATTCTCATTGTTTTTGGAGCTCCAACGGAAGCTGATGCCGAGGTCCTTCTTAAGGCTACTGAAGAAAAATTGCCAGGAGGACGTTGAAGGAAGATGCCTCTGACCCAGTCCTCTGCTCCTCCGAGGAGGGGCGGAATATTTCTATTCAGCAGAGAAAGGAGTTTGAGTTAGATGAAAGAAAAAACCATCACCCGTAGGGATTTTCTTCGAGTCACGGCTGGAACCGCAATGGCCGCTACATTGGGGTCAGGGATCCTGGGAGAAGCTCGTGCAGAACCAACGGCGAAAGTCGCCCTCATCCGGAATGCTGGGGTATTAGGACCCCAAGACAAAGTGCAGGAGGAGATCCTAAAATCCATGCTGGATGAAGCCGTTAAGAGTCTCCTGGGAACTGATAAGGCCATGGAGGCGTGGAAGAAACTTTTCAAGAGTTCAGACATAGTGGGGATTAAAAGCAACGAATGGCAGAAGCTGCCGACCCCCAAAGAATTGGAAGCGGCTATTAAGCGCCGGCTGCTGGATGTGGGAGTGGCGGAGAAAAATATCGACATCGATGACCGGGGAGTGCTGAATAATCCGATCTTCCTTAACGCAACTGCGCTCGTCAATGTGCGACCGTTGAGGACGCATCATTGGGCCGGGGTCGGGACTTGTCTGAAAAATTATATCCAGTTTGTCCCAAACCGGCCAGACTACCATGAGGAAGGTTGCTCGCCCCTGGGCAAAATTTGGACTTATCCGATCGTAAAGGGAAAGACCCGCCTGAATATCCTCAGTGCCCTCACGCCCCAATTTTATGGGAGGGGAGCCAATTTCTTCGACAAGAGATACGTGTGGCCCTATAAGGGGCTGATCGTGGGAACCGATCCCGTTGCTGTAGACGCAATAGGTGCCCATCTCCTCCAGGTAAAGCGGACCGGTTTTTTCGGAGAAGAACGGGCTCTGGATGTTCCCCCCATCCATATCATGGTGGCCGATAAAAAATATCACCTCGGGGTCAGTGACCTGAGCCGCATTCAGCTGATCAAACTCGGCTGGATGGAAGAGGTGCTGATTTAGCGTTCGGCAAGGGAAGAATCCTTTAAGAAATTGGGGCGGGTTTCCATTATCTCAAGAAGCTAACCCCCGTTGGATCGCCTTTTCTGAGCGGGAC
>JBAVGF010000238.1:0-8449 GCA_049684675.1 Thermodesulfobacteriota bacterium
GAACCCGATGACCTCGGGCAGCTCAGAAAAGAGGACATTGAAGCTCTTGGGCTAAAAGTTTTCGAGGTGAAAAAAGCGGTGCAGATCATTCCGGGTGCCTACGTCACGGGGAACATCCAGCGGGTCACGACCTACGAAAAGGTGCCGCCGAGTCTGCTCATTAAGCGTGGCGAAAAGCCCGAACCAGACGATTTCAGGGGTGAGCAGGCGCTTTTCTTCAACGTGAAAGGAAAAGGGCTGGTGGTCCTTTCGGGTTGCGCCCATGCTGGTATCGTCAACACAGTCAAACATGCGCAGAAAATTGCAGGCATAGACAAAATCCATGCTGTAATGGGAGGGTTTCATCTTATCAATGCAAAACCTGAGGTCATTCAGAATACGGTGACCGATATCAAGGCAATGAAACCAGACCACATCGTACCGACCCATTGCACCGGATTCGAAGCAATCGTAGCCTTCAGCAGGGAGATGCCTAACGAATTTATTATTAATACGGCTGGAACACAGTATACCTTTGCTGCATAACCGTTGTAGGGGGAGCCGGGATAAACCCGGCTCCCCCACAAGATCTCTTGGAAGTGGAAGTAGTCGGGACGAGGATATAGATTACTCTGCATTTTTAATTCCATATTTTCCCATTCGATAAAGGAGGGCAGATCTTGAAATGCCGAGCATTTTGGCGGCTTGTAATTTATTCCCCTTTTTTATTTTCAATGCTTCAAGAATGTAATACTTCTCAACTTCATCTAAAACAATCCCCTGCGATGGAAGATGGGGTTTGAATTGGGCCCCCTCTTCAGGAAGTTCAGCCCCCGCAGAAAGAAAAGAAAAATGCTTGCCGAGAATTGTGTCTCCCTTCTCCAGAAGAACGATTCGCTCAACGGCATTTCGAAGTTCGCGAATATTTCCAGTCCAGGGATAGACCAGGATCTTCTCTTCTGCCTCTGTTGATATCTGAACGAATCCTTTCTTGAATTGTTCGTTGAATCGATTTAAAAAGAAACGAAAGAGTGGAAGAATATCCTCTTTACGTTCCCTCAAGGGAGGAATTTGCAACTTGACCACATTGAGCCTGAAATAGAGATCATCCCTAAAATTTCCTTTCTTGACCTCAGACTCTAAATCTTTATTCGTCGCCGCAATGACCCGGACATCCGCCTTTTTCTTGTCAACCCCTCCCACCTTAAAGTATTCCTTCTCCTCAAGAACCCTCAGGACCTTCACCTGTGCCGACGGGGAAAGCTCCCCTACCTCATCGAGAAAAAGGGTTCCCTTTTCCGCTGACTCCACCCTTCCCATCTTTCCCTTTTCCAGTGCACCCGTGAAGGCACCCTTCTCATATCCAAAGAGTTCACTCTCAAAGAGATCTTTGGGAATGGCGCCGCAGTTGATGGGGATGAAGGGAAAGGAAGAGCGGGGGCTCAAAAAATGAACATATTCGGCAAGGAGTTCTTTCCCCGTCCCGGTCTCTCCTTCGATCAGGACCGTGGTCTCCGAACCTGGGGCAAGCTTTTCGGCCAATTCCAGAAGGTCCTTCATCTTCTGGCTCACCCCGATGATTCCTCCGGCACGGAATTTCTCCTGGTATTGCGCTCGGAGCCATTCCACTTCCTTTTTCAAACGAACTCTTTCTAGTCCCTTCTTGATCAAGGCTTCAACCTGATCGAGATCAAAGGGTTTGACGAGAAAATCAAAAGCTCCCATTTTCATCGAGCTAACGGCCATCTCGATTGACCCTTGGGCCGTCATGATGATGACGGGGATCTCGGGGTCTTCTTCTTTAATTCTTCGAAGCACTTCATCCCCGTTGATTCCTGGGAGCCAGTGATCCAAAAGAACAAGATCAGGATTCTCCTTCTTAAACCGCTCCAGACCCTCTTCCCCAGTCCGGGCAGTTAAAACCTCATAGCCTGATGTTTTCAAAGCGACTTCGAGAGAGTCACGCAAAACGGGTTCGTCATCGATAACCAGGATCTTGAACCTCACATTCTCCCCCCTGGAAAAAAGATATTGAAGGTGGAACCCTTCCCCTCCTCGCTGACCACATCAATCGTTGCCCCATGGCTCTCCAAGATCTTGGCGCTAATCGAAAGTCCAAGACCTGTCCCTTCGGATTTCGTGGTAAAAAAAGGATCGAAAATCCTTTTCAGATGAGACTGAGGAATCCCTATCCCAGTATCTCTCACTTCAATCCCAACGCCGTCCCCGTTGGATAAGAAAGTTCGAATCGTCAGGGCTCCTCCTCTCTCCATAGCCTGGATGGCATTCAATATCACATTGATCAAGACCTGCTGGATCTGATGGATATCGATTCGAACCTTAGGCAATCCCTGGCCTTGTTCGAAGACATATGAGATATTTCCCTTCTTCAATTTGGTCTGAAGGATAGCCAAACTTCGCTCCACCACACCGTTGATTTCTTCCTCTTTGAAATGAGATGCCTTGGGCTTGGCAAAATGAAGCATGTCGTCGACAATCTTCTGGATCTTCTCAATCCCTTCGATGGTGCTCTCAAGAAGCCGCCTCTCCATGTCAGGAAGGTCTTTTTTTCTTGACAACACTTGAGTATTGATCTTGATTCCAGCCAAAGGATTCCGAAGTTCATGAGCTACCCCTGCTGTCAGTTCTCCCAGGGAAGACAATCTTTCGGCCAGAACCAGCCGCTCTTCCGCCTTCTTCAAGTGGGTGATGTCTTTGCAGATCCGTGAGGCACCGATGATCCTTCCCTCTGCATTCCTGAGCGGGGAGATCGTCATGCTCGTAATGATCTCTTTGCCCTCCTTCGTCTGTCGTTTGACCTCCACATTTGGAACCACCTTTCCTGCCTTTACCCGAGCCATTAATCCTTCCATGAGCCTCTTTTCCTCAGCTCTCAATGTTGCATCCGGAGAATAAAGGAAATCAGACAATTTTTTCCCCAGTACTTCCTCCTTCTGGTATCCATAAATGCGCGCCGCCCCCTCATTCCAATAGAGGACAGTTCCTTCAAGATCGACCACAGAGATGGCATCTCCTGCTTTTTCCACAATGGATTCAAGAAAATTCTTCGTCTCAATGAGTTCTTTCTGAAGCCTGACTTTCTCCAGCATTAAACCATGGCCTTCGATGGCACGGTTCACAACGAAGGGAAAGGCCTTGGCACATTCTGCCGATCTGTTGATATAGTCAAAAACCCCTTCCTTCATCGCCTCAATCGCCAAAAGGGGATCTCCCTGGGCGGTGACAAAGATCGTGGGGACGCCAATACCCAATTCATGAAATCGGCGGAGCCAGTTCAAACCCTCTCCGTCAGGAAGGGAGTGGTCTAAGAGAAGGATGTCGAATTTCTCCCTTTGAAGCATCTTTAAACACTTTTCTCCGGAAGAAACCTTCTCAATATAATACAGGCTCCCGGAGGCCTTTAACGAGTCTTCCGTCATCTTTACGAAGCTGGTATCTTGTTCCGCCACTAAAATTCGTATTCTCTTATCCAAAGAAATCCTTCCTTTCCGTCACTTCTAATATTTACCTATTCTGTTCCGGTCGACAATTATCCAGCAACTTCTAAACAGCATATGGCTATATCAAATCGCCATTGAGACCGTCAGTGCCGGTCCCTCAATGGCCCTTCCTCAAATAGTCAATCATTGGCTGTGTAACCAGAGACACTATATCACTGATCATATGGGGCATCAAATGATCCATCACTTTGGGCATTAGCTCCCCCATCTGCTCCTGCATATAATCCGGCATCGGTACTTGTTCAGCTACGCGCCCGAGCATCACCGGCATCAACTTCGGCATCATCAAGGGCAGCAGCTTAGGGAACAGGACAGGAAACATCGGCTTCATCAAGTCCAGTGCCCCTGGGATCCTGCCCATGAATCGCATCATCGATCCCATCCCAAAGGGCATGGCATCGATAAGCTCCGGCCACATGGTGCTCATCAAGTTGGCGAAGCCCTGAGGTGTCATCAAGGGAATCATCGCTTCAAAGACTGCCCACTGCCTGTGCACTTCTGGATTAGGATCGGGGAAATCGTAGCCCAGGGCCGAAGCTGTGAAGTGTGCGAGGTCTACCACTTCAATCGGAATCTTTTTCTTATCGGCACTGACACGGAGCTGAAATTCACAACAAGGACACAGGCTGAGCACTTTTTCCGCGCCCACTTCGAGCGCCTCATCCAGTCTTGTCTTGCCCACCTCAGCGGCCACGGGTGGATCCTTAATCATGGTCAAAACACTTCCGCAACAGTGTCCCGCTTCTCGATTGTGTCGCATTTCGACCAAGTGAACACCTGGAATTGCCCGAATGACCTCTCGAGGAGGTTCATAAACTCCTGAAGCACGGCCGATGTGACACGAGTCATGCCAGGTGACCGTGACGGATTTCTGTTTCTCCCTGGAGGGAAACAAAAGCTCTCCGGCCTTAATCTTCTCAGCCAGAACCTCAGTGTAGTGCCTGGCGGTAATACCGTATTAAATGCCCAGCTTCTTCGCCCAAGTAGGATATACCTGTCGCCACATCAAATTGCATGCTGGACAGGAAGCAATGACCGTATCGACCTCAGCCTCTTTTATCACCTTAAGGTTCTTCCTGAACGTTTCCTCGAAGACATCCCATTTCCCTGCCGCCAGCATGGGTATTCCACAACAGCTTTCCTTTTCACCTACATAGGTAAAGTCCACGCCCGCCGCATCCAGCAAACGAACCGTAGCCAGAGCGATATCGTTCTCCACATAGCTGGCAGTACAGCCGGCAAAATAGACAGCCCTGGCACGATGCGAGGGACCGTGCTTCTCCTGGAGGTCTTTTGGAAACCATGAGGCCCGGTTTCTGCGGTAGGCCGCCCAGATGTTCCCCTCTTTCTGGAGGGCAGCACCCATCATCTCGAAAGGCGGGAAGGTCATCTTCTTCTTTTCGTTCACGAGGAGGCCTCGCAGCTTCATCCAGGACGGTTCAATAGGGAGAGAAGCCGAACAACGGAGGTTACAGAGCTCGCAAGTGGTACAGACCAGGATCGTATCCACCATACGCTGATCCCATTTCTCCCGGCCTTCCATGTATTCCCGCAGCCAGTACCACTTGCCCCGTGGGCTTTGACTTTCCCAGCCACGACCGTAAAACTGGTCGCATTCATCCACACAGTAACCACATTGAGAACATCCATAAGCATACCAGGCCACATCCGCGGGGATACCGCGGATAGGCTTTGTCGGGTGTTCGCCTATCTGCGTGACAACAGAGTTCCCCACAAGCCGAAGGAGAGGCTCAAGGAATCCTGTCAGACTGATGGCTGTTCCGAGGAGACCGGCGGCAATGACTTTGCCTGGATTCATGATCGATTTTGGATCGATCTGAGCCTTCAAAGTTTTCAATTGCTTAACTCTGTTCTCTCCCAAGATCATCGGTGCTTTCTTCCCCAAATAAATTCCTGTGGCAAAAGCCCGCCCTCCATGTTTTTCAGCTATCTTTGTCACTGTCAGGGTCAGACCAAAGACAAGGTTATAAGTAAACTTGCGCTCATCGCCGGGAATAAAGCCCAAAATGACAACTTCTGGCTGGCCGTTGATGCCGTTGCGGATGACCACGCCTTCCTTGACAAGAGGCTGCTTGACTTTATCTTCAATCTCCTCCATCACCTCCCCCAGTGCAGAAAGGGGAACGACAATCTCTGAAGGAACGAGACTCGGGCCAAGTCGCTTGACGAGCATCAGCTTAAAGCGATTCTTCCATTCATGCTCTGCGATTTCATGGGGAAGTAACTCTCCGTTACAGGATCTGAGGAGTCCCGGCAATTGACCGATGACGGCCTCCCGATTCCTCTTACGAAAAGCTAATGTGGTGATGTAAGAGAGCGGCAGAATGACCCGTTCCTCCGCAGGATGACCATCGTGTTCCATTAAAGGAGCCCTGTTCTTGAGCTCCGCCATGCGCGGGTTGATGAAAATCAACGACCAAATGGGAACCCTCTTTTCTATCAAGGATTGTGCAAGCTGCTGCAAATCGTGCGCTCTGGGGGAGCGGATCGAGATAACTTCAACCTCCTCCAAAGGCTGCACACGAAGGGTCACCTCGCTAATCAAACCTGTGATGCCTTCAACTTCGGAGACAAAATCAAGACCCTTCCCCTTGAACTCCCTGACTTCGCCATCGGGAAGAACGACACGTGCGCTGACTACGTTATCCCGGAACCAGCCAGCTTCGTATGAGCCAATACCTGCTCCGCCCTGAGCCAGCCACCCGCCAACCGTGGAAGAGGGGTAACTACTCGGATAGAGCCTGAGGGTAAGCCTCTGTTTCTCCAGCTCTTGATCCAGTTTTTCCCATACCACACCCGACTCGACTGAGGCTGTCAAAGCCTTGGGATTAATACTGACGATCTTGTTCATTCTGTAAAAGTCGACAACAACGCCCCGCTTCACGGGTAAGACACCACCGTAACCAGAGGATGCCTTCCCGCGAGGGGTGAGAGGAATGTTATTCTCTCCCGCCCAGCGGACCAGCCCAACGAGTTCCTTTTCTGTCTCAGGCTGGACCACCGCATCCGGGGTCGTGTCTCCCAAAAGTGGCTTCATAAGGCTGGGAAGAACCGCAATATCATGACCGTAGAGTTTCCGTTCAGTCTTATGGAACGATACCCTGCTTCCGAATTTTTCTTCAAGATACGATTGGTGTTTTTCACCGAATTGGCTCATTGCGTCACTCCATCCATTAGCAGATTTGATTTGTTTTGCGGCTCAGATCAACTAAGAGGCTCGCTTGATGTGTCTGAGGCTGGAAACCATCTTCCCTTTTTCCCGAAATTGTTCGAAGAGAACGTCTCTTATCAAATGGCAGGCTTGAATGATCTTGGGGTTTGCGATACGGTAATAAATATTGACCCCTTCCCGCCTGGTTAGAATCACTCCCTTCGATCTTAGTACGCCCATATGCTGCGAAAGGTTGGCCTTACTGAGGCCAATCTTTTCGATCAACTCGCCAGCCGACATCTCCTTATCATTCAGTGAATTGATGATCTCGAGTCGCTTGGCGTTGGAAAAAATCTTGCAAAGATCGGCGTGAAGTTCGTATATCTTTTCCATTCTCGCTCCTTTTGGTCCCCCTTTAAAGCCGGCATATTAGCCCCCACATTTCTTGTCCCATTTGTTTATAAGTTTATAAGTTTCAAATAGCCTAAACTCTAACATCCCCAAGTCTGTCTGTCAAGCCTCGGTCCCTTCTACGTCAGTGGAGCGCTCTTCCGCACCGGGACCTATTATCTTCTTCTTTATCTGTCTTGGTCGGGGCCTGTTCAGTGGAGAATACTGCTTTTTTCGACATTCAATCTCTTTGAAAGATCTTCTGCCCTTCTCTGGACGAAATGGGCATGAAAGACGCTGAAGACCGCGAAAGGGGGATACAAGATAACAACCACCTGAAATAGGTAGAGGAGGGCCTGCACTTTTGAAAATTCGCGAAAGAGGCTGAGCACCCCGTAAAGCCCGAAGACAATGGGCATGAGTGTCCCCACATATTTCCCAACCATTTTGATTTCATAATCCTTCCGGTTGAAGTACCTGATTCCCAGATCATCCATGGTCCAAAGCGTCGATAGGAGGAGAGCGACAAGAATTGTGATCCCTGTGGCAATCAAGAGTCGTCCCGGCTGAAACTGGCTTCGGGGCAAAAAGAGAGGGGCTGTGGTGTTCGATCCTGTAACGATTTGAAGAATACCCAAGAGTTTTGTAGCAAAAAGAAGTCCGATACCAATACCCTGAAAAGGCCGGAAGAGCCAGTGTTTTACAGGATGTGTTTCCAACTCTTGTTTTCCTTCAATTTGAACAAAAATCCCTTTTCCCCTTCGCATAACAGATCCAAGCTTACTGAAGATTGGCAATAATAAAAGGAGGGGAAGGCAGAGGAAAAGAGCCATTCGGAAAAACCGCAGCAATCCCCTGTAGATTGCCTCCCAGCCTCTCATAAACGCAAACTCCCCTAAAAGTACGGAGATGACAATGGTAATAATCAGCACCAGGAAGGCGTGCCCGAACTCCTTTGTCCAGCGATGAAATTTTTTTGAGACCAACCGATGGGTCCTCCTTCTTATTCGTTATCAGAAAACCATCTACTATAGGACAATTAACGAAATCACCGTTCCTGCGAGGACGACCCACAGGATATCTACCTTCAAAAGCAAGGCGATAAATGCTGCACCGGAAAGAAGAATACGAGGAACGTCCCAGGGAATTTCCAACGCAAAACGAATTGTTACGGTTAGGAGAAGGCCTACAAAAGAGCACAAGATGCCGGTGATAACCTTTTTAAAATAGGGCGAGCTCCGCAACCGGTCAAAGTAAGGCACGATTCCAACAACCATCATGAAAGAAGGCAAAAATACACAGATGGTGGCAATCAGCCCTCCGAGAGGGCCTTTCAACAAATACCCGATAAAAGTCGCTGTAATGACAATAGGCCCCGGGGTCACCT
>JBAVGF010000239.1:0-3236 GCA_049684675.1 Thermodesulfobacteriota bacterium
ATTCTCATTCAACTCATATTCTTAAGAGTTGAATGAGAATCGCCCGAAGTCATCTTTGAAGGGAAATAGGCGGTCTGTTTACGACGACGGAAGGCCAGCACCCGCCTGGGTGACTGGGTATACAGCACGCGGGCCAGATGTTCTGGGAGGAAGAAAGATTTGGGAACGGTCAGGGTCTTCCCTGCAAAACGATGCAAGAAATCGCTCACCGCCACCGTGCAAAAGAACCCCATCGTCGTCGTCGTGAACCGACCCGAAGGGTTATTCTTGTCAGTTCCTGTAAGAAGTACACCATATAGCTCGGCGGCGTCTTCCGGTTTTAGACCCCATTCGAAGACCTCCACCTCTAAGCTGCTAAAATGCCAGATATGCTGTAAGTACGTTTCAAGGTCGGGCGGGTTGATGCGTATCAGATCCCTGCTTCTCACATCCTCCGGAAGATCAACGCCATACCCACCCCCGGGGTCCCAAAACAGAACCGGCCGGCCGGGGCAGACCAATCGTAAAGCTGAGTGGTGATCCCATGCCGGCCCGTAAACGATGATTACCTGGAGCAGGGGTTGGTCTGGGGGATCAGCAACCGATTTCATATCAATCGGAGTATGAACCCAACTGTTTGGGCGAGAGGGTGCCGGGGCATGGACACAACCCACCAGCAGACAAATAATTAGGAGTAAAGCCGAAATGAAATATGATTTGATATGTTTCTTTTTTCCGGCGAATTCTGATCGGGTCTCCATATGATCACCGGTTACCATGGCTCTATGCAATCAAGGCGAAAATGAGCCTTCTGCCGCAGAAATAGGCCCTTCAATGCAAACTTATGAAAGTTTTTCGACGGAATGAATAGGGTGGAAGCAGTATTTTTTGGTAAAAAGAGATGTATTTATAAATTGGCGAGCTCGGGTGCCTTTATCTTTGCCTATCGATTTTGTTGAAAACTCGAAAGACGAATTTCTCAAAATAATGCCTGGACAAATTCGGTAGCGTCAAATTCCTTCAGGTCATCGATCCCTTCTCCTACGCCGATGTATCGGATTGGGATTTTCAGCTCCTCCGTGATCCCGACAATGATTCCTCCCTTGGCCGTTCCATCCAATTTAGTAAGAGCGATGCCTGTCACACCGATGGCCTCGTTGAAGAGGTTCGCCTGAGAGATCGCATTCTGGCCTGTCGTGGCGTCAAGGACGAGGAGTACCTCGTGGGGCGCCCCCGGACATTCTCTCCCGACAATCCGTTTCACCTTTTTTAACTCTTCCATGAGATTAACTTTTGTATGGAGCCTGCCTGCTGTATCGATGAAGACGAGATCAATACCTCTGGCCTTGGCAGCATGGATGGAGTCGAAGGCCACAGCGGAAGGATCCGATCCTTTGGATTGTTTGATCAGATCGGCTCCGGCTCGATTTGCCCAGATCTCAAGCTGCTCGACCGCAGCAGCCCTGAAGGTATCCGCAGCCCCGACCAGAATCTTTTTCCCTTGGGATGAATATTGGTAGGCAATCTTTCCGATGGTGGTCGTCTTTCCACCGCCATTGACCCCGACCACCATAAAGACGAATGGTTTCGTCCGGGAGAAGTCGATGGAAAGGGGCTTCTCCCCTGATTTTAGGATCCGCAGGATCTCTTGTTTAATATATTCTTTTACCTTTTCAGGTTCCTGTAGCGCTCCTCTTTTAAGCCCCTGGTTTACCCCCTCTATTAGTTGATGAGACGTCTTTACGCCCAAGTCCGCTTCAAAAAGAAGACCCTCCAATTCGTCCAAGAGTTCCTGATCAATCTCCTTCTTTCCCAGAAAGAGCTGATCGATCTTTTCTACAAACCCCTCATGGGTTTTAGAAAGACCCGTTCTTAATTTTTCAAGAAATGTCCACATCTCATCTTCTCCCTGTTGTTTATACCCTCCCCCTTGATGGGGGAGGGTAGGGTGGGGGTGGGCAAAAATAATTTAATTCCCCCTCCCCTTCATCCCCTCCCGCCAGGGGAGGGGAGATTTTGGAAAGGCTTTTCTAATGTAAGAAGAAAAATTTCAGTTTGAACGCTTTTGAATCTACCACCATCGAGGCATAAAATCAAATCCGCCACCATTGTCAAATAATATTGACACGATCTAGTTCTCCCTCTCCCTTGATGGGAGAGGGGTGGGGTTAGGGTGAGGGATCTATTATTTTGTCGGATGCTGGGTATCGACGCTGGAGGCCTGCTTTGCCAAGAATAGGAGTCTTATTCTTAGGGGAGCAGCGTAAACCCTTCTTTATACGCTGCTTGTCGAAGGTTTTGGTCAAAACAGACCATCTCAAGACCTTGGGGGTTTTCCTGGGCCCATATTAATGCGGCGGCAAGCTGAAAAGCATCTGAGGATCTTAATGGATGGATGGCCAGGAGTCTTTCCGCTCGTTGGCGAACGAGTTCGCCGGGTTGTACTTCCGACCATTCCTCTGAAAGTGCGGATAGTATCGCCTTTGCCTTGAGTTCTGAACCGTTATCCAGCCCTCCCTCGCGACGTCGCCTTGAGAGGGCTGATAAGCATTCAACCTTTGTTGCCCACCAAACAACGATATCCTCATCAGCTTTAATTAAACGTTTTACCGTCTCAGACGTTTGTTCTTTGAGGCATAAGGGAATAATGGCCGAGGAATCCCAGAATCTCACCTTCCCTCCTTTCTCTCTTCAAGAAGGGCCTTGAGAACAAGGCCTTTTGGGTCCTCTGCCCTGGGCATCGCCCAAAAATCTTTTGGAAGCTTGCCCGACCCGAATCTGATCAAGCCCTGCTTTTCCATTCTCGCCAGCGACTCTCCAACTGCTCTGGTCCGTGAGACGGGTACAAGCCGGGCCACAGGCTTCCCCCGGTCTGTGATCAGCACTTCATTGCCCGCTTTGACTTGATTTAAATATTCGCTCAGATAGGCTTTTAGCTTTGAGACGGCTGCTATCTTCATGGCAATGTTGGACCTCCTGTGATGTATATGACTATTATAGTCATATTAATCTGACCTGTCAAGACCTATTTTCTCTCACCCCCATGCCACCTTCCTATCAGTTTTATTGGCATTAGCCCGAGATGGGATTCTTTTCACAGTATAAGAAAAAGCCTTGACAAAAGTTTTACCTTCTGTATTATTTACGCAACAACCTTGATTTCTCTTTCCTAATGGAGGGGTGGGCGGATGGAGAAAGCGCGGTTCCTGCCGGGAAGTATCCTGCTAATCTTTTCGTTTTACGATCGAGAAAAAAGC
>JBAVGF010000240.1:0-30763 GCA_049684675.1 Thermodesulfobacteriota bacterium
TGTCTATAACTGTATCAGGCCTCATCAGGCTCTCAATTACAGAACGCCATTGCAATTCTTAAAAGACAATGGCATCGTTGGTTCCGACTACTCCTCGAATCTGTCTCATATGTAGTGGACGAGTACACTGTCTTTTCTTGATGAGCGGAACCGGTTATAATGCGTCTTGCGTAATTCAGACAGTCTGATATAACGCAGCAAAAAATCAAATCTGAGGGACGCGGTGCGATGACAGAAAAGGACACGAATGGAGAGCCCAGTTTTGAGGAACTTTTGGATGCCAGTACTGAAGCTCCAGGCCGCAAGCTTTTCCCTGGAGATAAAGTTTCAGGGAAAGTGTTGAAGGTTAGCAAGGATACGATCTTTGTTGATTTAGGAGGCAAGAGCGAGGGCATCGTGGATATTCAGGAATTCCTTGGCAAGGGAGGAGACCTCGCCATCAAGCAAGGAGATTGGGTCGAGATGAGGGTGGCATCGATTCGGGATGGAATCCATCTCACAAAGGGAATGAAGGTTCAGGGAGCGGATTCTCTCGACATGCTCCGGGAGGCAAAAGAAAACCTCATCCCCGTGGAAGGAAGAGTTGCCGGCGTCGTGAAGGGAGGCTTTGAGATCAATCTTTCTGGTATTCGTGCCTTTTGCCCCTTAGGCCAGATCGACCTCCAGTTCTGCGAGAAACCTGAGGAGCATGTTGGGGCGAAATATCCGTTTCGAATCATGGAGATCAAAGAAAAAGGGAAGAATATTATTGTCTCCAGACGTGGGCTCCTCGAGGAAGAACGGGAGAAAAAGTCAAAAGAGACCTTGGCGAGACTCAAGCCTGGCCTTGAGTGCGAAGGGAAGGTGACGAAACTGATCGCCTTCGGTGCCTTTGTGGATATCGGAGGCATCGAGGGGATGGTCCATATCTCTGAAATATCCCACGGGAGGATCAACCATCCATCAGAGATTCTCAAACCTGGCCAGCAGGTGAAGGTTAAAGTGATGAAGTTCGAGCCGGATAAGGAAAGCCGTCCTAAGATCTCTCTCTCCATCAAAGCCCTGGAGCCTGACGCATGGGAAAAGGGCCTTGGATTTGAAGAAGGAGAAATCATTCATGGGAAAGTTTCCAGGCTCACTGACTTCGGGGCCTTTGTCGAAGTGGCGCGGGGCGTGGATGGTCTTGTTCACATATCAGAGATCAGCTACGAACGTGTCCCTCACCCGAGTAAATTGCTTCACGAGGGAGATGGGGTGGATGTGCTTGTCATGGGAATAGATCGCCAGACGCACCGCGTCTCATTATCGATTAAAGAGGCGACGATCAAGAAAAGGATGGAAGAGGAGGGGGAGGGATCGGATAAGGTGCGCCTTGAGGTAGGACAGATCCTGAGAGGGATTGTTGAAGACAGTAAGCCTTACGGTATTTTCATCCGCCTTCCACAGCTTGGGCCAAAGGTAAGGGGCTTGCTCCCCGTGGAGGAAGTGAAAGATTCCGGAAAGGGAGATGTTAAGAAGAAGTTTCCCAAAGGTCAAGAAATTCACGTAGAGATCATCTCCATCGATGCACAGGGAAAAATTCGACTATCCCAAAAGGTGATGGAGGAGAGGGAGGACCGGGAGTCCTACAGAAAGTTTATGGAGAAGGACGAGAAGAACGGGAAGTTGGGGACTCTTGGGGACATTTTCAAAAACTTGAAGCTGAAGTGAATCAGTTCATTTCTTATTTCTAAGCACAAGATACCCCTCGAAAATCTGCCCTCCCCTGGAGACTGTGGTACAATGTCATTGCGAGGGAGTGTAACGACCGAAGCAATCTCATAAAAGGTCGAAAACAAGGAGATTGCCACGCTCCCCCCGGTCGCTCGCAACGACGAGAGGGGTTACGGCACAGTCTCTTGCAGGAGGGAATAAAGGGATCCTCCCCCGTCGAAGGAGGAGAATAGCTAAACCGCTATGAAGAAAACGAATGCGGCAAGGTTCCTGGATAGTTTAAAGATTGATTACAAACTTCTGGAGTATGAGATCGATGAGTCGGATCTGGGCGCCGAAAATGTTGCGAAGAAGGTGAATCTGCCTCCGGGGCAGGTATTCAAAACACTGGTCGCCCGGGGTGACAAAACAGGAATCCTCATGGCTTGTATTCCAGGGAATGCGGAGCTCGATTTGAAGGCGATGGCTGCGGTCAGTGGAGATAAAAAGGTGGAAATGGTCTATGTGAAGGAGATTCAACAAATAACGGGTTATATCCGGGGAGGTGTCTCACCGATTGGGACCAAAAAGCGCTATCCGATCTTCTTGGACGAGGGCGCCATGAGGTTTCCATTTATCTCGATCAGCGCCGGGGCGCGGGGTTCCCAAATTTTTATTTCGCCGGGGGATTTAATCAAGGCGCTCGATATAAAGTTATGCAAGATCGCCCGAAGTGAATAAAGGTTAACCCATTTGACAGCGCTAAGGCGTCAATGTGAGACTGTAGCGACCCCAGTCGAACCGCTCAGCCGAGCCCCGGTATTTAAACCGGGAGTCGAGGGGTTGACTTTAAGGGGACGTCCTGGGTTATGATATCATTCATTGCGTTTCTGGAGGAAGAATTAATAATAAGAAAGGAGCTTTAATGAGATTAAAAGTGATTGTTGTCTTGGGGATTTTGCTCTTGGCGAGCCAGTTGAGTGCAGAGGAAAAACTGGTGCTGAAAAATCAAAAGGATAAAGTCAGTTATAGCATCGGCTTGAATATCGGCAGGAATTTAGCGAATGACCTAAAGAAACAGCCGATCGATATTGACCCGAACATTCTCGTAAGGGGGATCCAGGATGCCCTTGCCGGCGCAACGCCTTTATTGACCGATCAGGAAATCCAGGAAACCATGGTCGCTTTTCAGAAGGAAATGATGGCAAAATGGGAGGAGACCGGCAAAAAAAACAAGGCAGAGGGAGAGGCTTTCCTTACCGAGAACAAGAAGAAGGAAGGGGTCAAGACCTTACCCAGCGGTCTTCAGTATAAAGTGATTAAGGCAGGAACTGGCAAGAAACCCAAAGCAGATGATACGGTCACTGTGAATTATCGGGGGACCCTGATTAATGGCACCGAGTTTGACAGCTCTTATAAGCGCGGGCAACCTGCAACCTTTCCGGTTTCCGGCCCCGGCATCATTCGTGGTTGGACGGAGGCTTTGCAGCTCATGGGGGAGGGTGCGAAATGGGAGCTCTTTATTCCTTCGAATCTCGCCTACGCTGAGCGCGGAACGAGCGGTATGATCGGGCCGAATGCCACTCTGATCTTCGAAATCGAACTGGTCTCGATTAAAGAGAAAACGCAAGAGAATAAACCAGGAAATAAACCAGGAAGTAAACCAGAGACAAAATAGGACGATCAAGGCAATTGTAAATGGGGCATCTACAAGAGTTAATAACAGGAGTTGCCTGTAAGAAAGAAATGAAGAGCCAATTTCGGCGGGTCATTTCGATCCTTCTCTTGACTATCTTTATGTCTCAGGCATCTTCTGCGGTGTCCGTGGAAATTTATAAATGGAAGGATAAGGATGGGAACGTTGTTTTTTCCGATACTCCTCCTCCGCCCGGCGTCAACGCGGAGGTCAAGGAATTCAAAGAAGACACGACAGGGGGACCCACCACAAAAGAAACTCCCCAAAGGGCCAAGAGTGGAAGTTTTAAAGAGAAAAGGCCCTACGGGGATATCCATGTCATCATGTATATGACATCATGGTGTCCCTATTGTGCCAAGGCGAGAAATTTTCTTCGTTCTCTGGACGTTTATTTGATCGAATATAATGTTGAGCGGGACAAAAATAAGAGAGAGGAAATGCTGGGCAAGAGCGGTGGCTCAACGGGCGTCCCGTTAATCGATGTTGAAGGAACCATCATCAGAGGATACAACCCTGATGCCCTTAAGTCCGCCATCGAAAGAAGAAGAAATTTATAAGCCTCATAGATCAACAGCATCCTTTTACGGCAAAGGGCTCCTGACGGATTGAATGAAAGAAACCTCCGAGCCTCGGCTCGAAGGTTTTAGTTTGGCTTAAGACAGGAGATTTACTCCCGCCCGGCGTGCACAAAGAGCGGTTCAAACCTTCTCTTTGGCATGTTCCATTCCACCTGCGGTTTCCTTTTCAAACCTCTCCTTGGGGTACACCCATGCTGTATTAGAACCTGAGACAAATTATTAACCCCCTAATTTTCTTGAAAAAAATCAGGAGTCGTGTTAGTTTTGTTTAAATTATGAATGAGCCCATGATTGAGATACATCATGTGTTTAAGACTTATCCAAGTCAAATCTCCGCTCTTTCGGACATCACGATAGAGATCTTATCAGGGGAATTCGCTTTCGTCGTTGGTCCCAGCGGTTCTGGGAAAAGCACCCTTCTTCGGATCCTCTGTTGTGCAGAAAGACCGACGGATGGCGACGTGGTCGTTGATGGAATGGAGATCACGCGGCCCGGTTTCAAAAAAATCCACCAATTGAGAAGGAGGATGGGAATCGTTTCCCAAGACTTCAAATTTCTACGTGACCGGACTGTAAACGAGAATGTCGCTTTCGCTTTGGAAGTAACGGGCCATACCCGGAAGGAGGCAAAAAGTAAAGCCTCGGAGATGTTAAGGCGAATCGGTCTTGAAGAAAGGGAGGAAGATCCGATCCTCGCCCTCTCTGCCGGTGAACAGCAGCGAGTGGCCATCGCCCGGGCTCTGGTCAATTCACCGCCCTTGATTCTCGCTGATGAGCCCACAGGGAATTTGGATGCCAAGATGACCCTTGACGTCATGAGGATCTTCAGCGATTTCAACAATCAGGGAACCACCATCGTGTTTGCGACTCAATTTACGGGACTCATCAAACGTTTTCCATACCGTGTTATTCAGATTCTGAACGGGCAGATCTTGAACGGAAAAAAAGAAGTGGTCAACGAGATTCGAGAGGTAAAAGCACGGGAATGACTTTTTTTCTCCTATATGTGATGAGGCGTACCCTACGAAATATGATGGGAAACTTGTTCCCCAATCTCGTCACCATCGGCATCATTGCCGTCTCAATCCTCATCTTTTCGACTTTTACTCTGCTCGCCTTCAACCTGACCAGCTTCCTCAAGAATTGGGAAGACAAAATCGAGGTCATTGCCTACCTGAAGCGGGGAACCCCTTCCAGTGAAGTGGAACCTCTCTTAAACAAAACTCGACTCCTCGAAGGGGTGGAGATCGTAAGATATGTCTCGCCCTATGACGCAATGACCTTTATGGAAACGAAATTGGGCGGGCAGAAGAATCTCCTCCAAGGGATTCAACCGGCACTCCTTCCGCCTTCTTTCGAGATTCAGTTGAAGAAGGATTATCGGAATTCTTCAAGGATTAACGAGGTGGTCACCCGCCTGAGAGAAATGGCGCAGTTTGAGGAGATTCAATACGGACAGGAGTGGGTGGAGACATTTTCTGCGCTGGTCCATATCCTACGTCTCACCCAGTGGATACTCGGAGGCCTTCTCCTCATCGCGATCGTGTTCATCACCTCCAACACCCTCCAACTAACTATCTCCTCCCGTCGGGAGGAGATCAAAGTCATGCATTGGGTCGGGGCAAGCCCAGGCTTTATCCGAGTTCCCTTCTATGTGGAAGGACTCATTCAAGGTCTCCTTGGAGGAGGATTGGCGATTTTTTTTCTCTTTTTATTGCATCAGGGGCTTCTTCTCCATATCCCCCCATCGATGCAGGCTTGGTTGGCAAAGGTTCCTGTCCTTTTTTTGCCGCCGGAGACCATCGCTTGGATAATATTGGGGGGAATGGTTCTCGGCTTTTTTGGGAGCTTCGTCGCTTCGATGAGGGTTCTGAAATATAAATGAAAGGGTCTTTGAACAGAAGATGGATATGGATCGGATGTTTTTTGACGGGATGGATCTTTTTCTTCGGGACCCATGGCCCGAGGGCCGCCCAAACTGACCACGTTGATAAGGACATCACCGAAAAAAAGAAGGACCTCAAAGATATTAGAAAGGAAATTAACTTAACCAAGGAGAAGGAAAAAAGGGTTCGGGGTAAAGAATCCTCCATCCTGGGAACCCTCCATCTCCTGGAAGTTGAGCTTTACCGGAAGGAGAAGGAATTAAAACGGATGGAGACACAGCTGACTCAGACTCAGGAGAGGCTCCAACAGATAAGGCAACAGACCGTCCTGCTCAGCAAGGGAATGGAGTCCACCAAAGAAGAGCTGATCTCCAGGCTGATCGCCCTTTATAAGATGGGAAGGGTTCCCGTGGAGGGTCTCCTTCTCACTTCACAATCCTACCCCGATCTGCTGAGGCTCGACAAATATCTAAGGGTCATTATTGATTACGATGCTCGCCTGGTCGAGACCTATCGGTATCAGGTGGTTTTGAAAGAGCGATATCAGGAGGAGTTGATGCAGGATCAGTTGCAAGGGCAGCGAAATATTTCTGAGATAGAGAGAAAGAGAAAGGAGATCACAAAAGTCAGTGAGGAGAAACGGACGCTGCTCATATCCATTCAGAATCAAAAGGTGGTCTACCAGAAGGTCCTCTTGGAATTAGAAGAGAGAGCGAAGGAACTTCAGAGGCTCGTCGCTAAACTGGAACGGGAGAGGAGTCTTTTGGCATACGGGAAATCGAAATATGAGACCCTCAAGGGGAAGCTGACCCCGCCTGTCCAGGGGAAAGTGATCAGCTTGTTTAAGGAAAAGGGTCAGAATGGGATAGAAATCAAAGCCCCGATGGGAGCGGAGATTCGAGCGGTCCTCTCCGGGAAAGTTCTCTATGCCGATTGGTTCAAGGGGTTTGGGAATATCGTGATCATCGATCATGGGGATCAAACCGTTACCGTTTCCGGCTACTGTTCAGAGTTATTGAAGAAACCCGGGGACGGGGTCTTCCAGGGGGAGGCGATCGCCTTGATCGGAAGCGCGGGATCGTTGAAAGGTCCTTGTCTCTATTTCGAAATTCGCCGTCGCGGGAAGCCCCAGGATCCGATAGAATGGCTTTCCCGATTAGATCGAATCGTTTCCCTGCCGGAAGAGAATAAGAAAGGGAAGAAGGGATTATAAAGGAGGATGATATGTCTCAATGGAAAAGGATAGGAAATGTTAAGATCGTTTTGATGGTCTTCGCGGTCTTCCTCGTTGGAGTCCTCATCGGGTCGGGCCAATCTCAAAAGGTTTCAGCCCTTTCCAATAGCACGTATGAAGACCTAAAGGTTTTTACGGACGTCCTCGGTCTCATTCAGAAGGATTATGTCGAGGAGACGAAATCAAAGGACCTGATCTACGGAGCGATCAAGGGGATGCTGGAAACCTTGGACCCCCATTCCGCTTTCATGCCGCCTAATATGTACAAGGAAATGCAGGAGGAGACGAAAGGTCGGTTTGAAGGATTGGGAATCGAGATCACCATTAAGGACACCATTCTCACCGTGGTCTCTCCCATCGAGGGTACGCCCGCTTACAAAGCAGGGATCCTGGCAGGAGATCAGATTGTTAAGATCGACGGGGAATCGACCAAAAATTTCACCCTCATGGATAGTGTGAAACGATTGCGGGGCCCGAGGGGAACCAAAGTGACGATTAGCATCCTGCGGGAAGGCTTCACCAAACCTAAGGATTTTACGTTGGTCCGGGAGGTCATCCCCGTCCGAAGTGTACGCCATGAATTGTTAGAAAAAAATTATGGGTATATTCGCCTCTCGCAATTTCAAGAAAAGACGGATGACGAATTTGAGAAGGCGATGAAGGCATTGGAGGAAGAGAGCAAGGGAACCCTGAGAGGCTTGATCCTCGACCTTCGGAACAACCCTGGCGGCCTCTTGGATCAGGCCGTCAAAATAACCGACCGATTCGTCGAATCCGGTCTGATTGTTTCAGTGGAAGGAAGAAAAGAGGATCAGAGGATGAAATTTTATGCTCACCCTGACGGGAAGCTTGCGCATTATCCATTGGTCGTCTTGGTCAACGGCGGGAGCGCCAGCGGCGCAGAGATTGTGGCAGGGGCTCTTCAGGACCAGGGTCGTGGCCTCATCGTTGGAACTCAGACCTTCGGAAAAGGGTCGGTTCAAACAATCATTCCATTGAAGGATGGATCGGGTTTGAGGCTGACCACTGCAAGATACTATACCCCGAGTGGCCGTTCCATCCAGGCCAAAGGGATTGTGCCGGATATCATCGTCAAACCTTCGAGGCTCGAGGAAGAGAAGGAAGTCCTTACCCCCAAACTTCCCGCAGAAAGGGACTTAGAAAGACACTTGATGGATGTGGAAAAGGGGGCGCCCAAAGAGAAGGAAAAGTCAAAGAAGGGAGAGGTTAAGGAAAAGAAACCAGTCGATAGTCAACTGGAGCGAGCGCTTGAGCTCCTCAAAAGTTGGGAAATTTTTAATAATATAGCGAAAGGGAATAAATAGCTCAGAGTTCGGAGAAAAGAGAACTCAAAAGCAAGATTTCAAAACTCATCGAGGGGTTTTACGGGGTTTAATGGCTAAACAACCTCACCGGCGACGAGGATTGAGGAGGTGGGTGGGTTATGTCTTCTCTTTCTTTCTCGGTGCCCTACTGGGCCTCGCCGGAACCATCTACCTGACACGGGAAAGAGCTTTCTCCCCGGAGGATTTTTCTCAGAAAGTTTTTTTGGTCGACCAAATTATTCAAAGCCAGCTCTATGAGATCGGCCTTCAGAAAAAAAATATCCTTCTTCATCAGACCTTATTAAAAAAGGAGGGAGGCCTGGTCTGGAAACAATCCTCCTTGAAGGTCCGGATTCTCCCCTCCCTTCCCTTTTCCCAGATCGAAGGAAACCTGAGGCGAAGCCTTGCTCCGCTCGGGAGACCCGTTTCGATTCAGTCCTCCCAAAAATCGGAATCCCTCCAGTTGGAGGTCAGGGTTTTGGACCGAGTTACCCATCAGCTTACCTTTGTCTCCTCCATTCCATCCTCTCTGAAAATGGGTCTTCACCCCAAGATTGCCATTGTGATTGACGACCTTGGGGGAGAAAAAAAAATTTCTCAAGAACTCCTTCGGTCGGATCTCCCCATCACCTTTTCCATTCTTCCTTTTACCCCGTTTTCAAAGACTCTTGCCAGGGAGGCTCACCGGAAGGGAAGGGAAGTCATCCTCCATCTTCCCATGGAGCCTCATGGCTATCCGCAGGTCCGGCCTGGAGAGGGAGTTCTCCTTGAAGAGATGGATGAAGCGAGTTTCCTTCATCAACTCTCCAAGGATATTGAAGCGGTTCCTTACATCAAAGGGGTGAGCAATCATATGGGATCGCGATTGATGGAAGATCCTGAGAAGATGAGGATTGTTTTTGCAGAGTTGAAGAGGCGAGGTCTCTTCTTTTTAGATAGCCGTACGACTCCCCAAACGATCGGTTTCCAAGTTGCCCAATCCATGGGCTTGAAGGCCTTGGAAAGAAGCATTTTTATCGACAATTCATTGACTGAAGAAGACATCAAACGGCAACTGGAGCAGCTGATCCAGATCTCCCTCTCCAAGGGGAAAGCGATCGGGATCGGCCACCCTCATCCCTCCACGCTCAAATTCCTCAAAGAGATGATCCCCAAGATGAAGGAGAAGGGAATCGAACTCGTCCCACTCTCTGCGGTGATGGAGTAGTCAATAAACGAGCTCAATAGATCCTTCACCAAATGATCATTGAAATTTCAATGGCCGAAATTCTTAAAATCGGGACGGACGGATCGTTTCGGAAGATGGCAAATCGTGGGCTTTTTGGGGGCTTGGTGGTTGGGATTTTGGGAACGATTAAAGATCTGCAATCAATCGTAGATCTTCAGAATCTCATCCCGGGGAAGGGGTTTAAGTTCTTTGCGACCTTTTTGATCTATCCTCAGAACTCTCGCCGGCCCTTTTCTCACTTTGCCGATGACTCCGAAGGGAATAGAATTTTTTCTGAAGGCCTTTTGAATCGGCAAGAGTTCTGACGGAGGCAGGGCTAAAAGCAGTGCGCCGGAAGCGATGGTACCAAGAGGGTCCATTCCAAATTCCTGACAGAGGAGGCGTGACTCTTTATAGATCAGGACTTTTTCTAAATCGACCTCTAACTCTGTATCAGAGGCCCATGCCATCTCGATCATCCCATTGATCAAACCTCCTTCCGTCGGGTCATGCATCGCGTGGACAGAAGAGACCTCACAAGCAATTCTCGCTGGACGAAGGACTTCGATCCCGGGATCAAAGATAAATCTCTTTGCCTTCCGAATCACCGAAGAAGGGACACCTCTTTTTAAAAGTTCGGCCTCCTTTTCCCTTGCCATGATCGAGGTTCCTTCAATACAGACTCCCTTAACCAGGAGGAGAAAGTCTCCGGGTCTTGCGCCACCGGCGGTCACCAGCTTATCTTTTTTAACCTCCCCAATCATATGACCAGACAGGATCATTTTCTTAATCCCGGGTGTGATCTCTGTATGTCCCCCGATGAAGGCGACTTTAAATCGGTGACAGGCATCGTGGATCTGCCGGAAGACCTTTTCGATCCCCTTTAGATCCGACCCTTCCGGGAAGAGGAGGACGGCCGAAAACCATTTGGGAATTGCTCCCATCATCGCAATGTCATTCAGATTTACTACCACTCCATAGTATCCGATCATCTCTGTTGTAAAGGTAATGGGGTCTGAAGTGACTACCCAGTAACGATCGGCACTTCTCCCCGGATCAATCACTGCGGCATCTTCACCAATCTCCGGACCTATGACGACCCGGGGGTCGAGAATCGTGTTTCTTTCCAAAAATTTTTTCAGAATACGGATCTCCAGTTTTCCGGTCTTCAGGAATCTTGTTTTCCGTTTCAACATCCTGCCTCCCAACGGCATTAAATCAGATTTTATGAAGAGGTGCAAGCCTGTTTCGATGGGAGGGGTCAACCGTAGGATGAATTTGGCAGGGATTTCTTGAGAAGTTCAGGGTTTGATGATCGCTTCGATTTGGGGAGCATTTTTGTCAATCTTCGTGCCTACCGAGGTGGAACAATAAGCACAGAGATATTCGTACTCATCCCCTTCGGGTAAGACCAAAAGCAATCTCTTCCTCACCGGCACTGCTGCCTTGCACCTTGAGCAGTATAGAGAAGTTGCTTCGAACTGTTCAAAACTGGGTTTCCGCATATCCCTAAGTATAAGAAAAGATGAATCAGGAGACAAGCCTTTTTCATTCTCTTTCCAAATTTCTTGGAAAAATCGATCAGAACGGACCGGTCTCAAGGCGTCCATAGAAAAGGAGTTAAAATTCCGATGGAACATGAATTTAGAAGATGCTATAAAGAATAAGCCATGGGGGGAAAAGTCTTTCTTCTCTCTCTTTCTTTGGTCTTCATCCTCCTCGTCAGCCTTGCTTTCACAGCGGAAGGACGAGAGGATGATCTCTTTTCAAAAATAAGGATCAATCCGATTAAGGGCGATAAAAGGGTTCCGGATTTTTCTTTGAAAGACTTGACTGGTAAGAAAGTCGAAATAAAACAGTACAAAGGGAAAATTATTTTTCTCAACTTTTGGGCCACTTGGTGCGGTCCATGCAAAGAAGAGATGCCCAGCCTGGAGGTTCTGCACCGGCAGTTTAAGGGAGAAAATTTTGTCTTGATGACTATTTCTGTTGACTATGAAGGGTTAAAACCGGTTCAGGAATTTCTAAATAAACAGCACTACACCTTCCCTGTTTTACTCGACCCAAATGGCGAGACCCTTGATCTTTTTGAAGTAAAAGGAATTCCAACTACCTTCATAATTGATAAAAGGGGGAGAGTAATTGGGAGGGCCATAGGTCCGAGGGATTGGAAAAGTCCAGAGGTTTTCTCTCTAATAAATTTTTTGATCGAAAAATAAAAAGCTGAATTATCTTGACAATTTTTATAAAGAATATTATAAAAACTTTATCGTCAACTTAACGTACTATGAGGCTTTCGACACAGAGCAGATATGGGGTAAGGGCTATTTTTGATATTGCCTATCATTCCGAAGGGTTAGGGACTCAGGTAAAAGATATCTCCCGGAGACAAGGAATTTCTCAACGTTATTTAGAGCAGATCTTCCAGAAACTAAAGAGAGCGGGGATTCTTGGCAGCAAAAGGGGCCCTTCAGGTGGGTATTTTTTGGGCAAAAAACCTGAAGAAATTACTGTCGGTGAAGTAATCCGAATCACAGAAGGTGGTATCAACCCGGTTCTATGTATCAATCCGGAAGATTCAAGTCAACCCTGCGAAAGATCAGGGGGATGCGTAACTCAAATCGTTTGGAACGAGGCAGGAAAAAGATTAAAGGAATATTTTGATTCTGTAACGATTGGGGACTTATGCAAAATGGCGAAAGAAATGGGGCTAAAAAAGGATTTGGACAAAAGATTTATGTACTATATATGATTTCTTCTCGATATAATTCTTGAGCCGCGTAGTACGGGCTCTTAGCAAATTTGATCCATGGGGTTTTTATTCTTTTTTTCAAGGGTAATATCTAACACGGTGTAAGTCTAAACAGGTGAGCATATCGGGTTCGCCTTTTCTAATTGAGTAATTCTTTATCGATTTTATAGAGAATATTTTTTAGAATTTGGCAGTTAAATCGTGATAGTATTAAATACTCATCAGGACACTGCCGCTCAACTTTTCATCCTTATCTATTAAGAGGCATGCCAGCCGATAATATGGGCTGGCAACCTAATGCGGTTATAGCTTTTCGCAGTGAAATGTCTAAGAGAGTATGGGCCGGGTGAACTTAAAGATCGATGAAGAGAAAGCAGGAACGTTGAAGACAATCAAAGCCTTCAAAGATTGGTTTGTCATCAGGGCTAAGAAAGAGGCCTCTGAAATCTCGGTTGAGGAGACCCATCGACTCCTTCAGGGAAAAGAGCCCGTTGTTCTCCTTGATATCCGGGAGAAGGAAGAGATAGCGCTGGGATATATTGAGGGAGCGACTTTCCTTCCCCAGGGTTTCTTGAGCGAAAAGGTGGAGAGCCTGCTGCCTGATAAGAATGTTCCGGTGGTCGTTTACTGCGCAGGAGGTATCCGCTCTCTCGCTGCTGCCAGGTTCATGAAAGAAAGAGGTTATACCCATGTCTTCTCCATGGCCAAAGGAATCAACGGATGGGAGAAGGGTGGCTATGAAGTGGTAAGCGATTCAAAATTAACACCGGATCAGCTCACCCGGTATAGTCGACATCTGTTGCTTAAAGATGTCGGGATGGAAGGGCAGGTTCAATTCTTGAAAGCTAAAGTCCTTCTGGTGGGTGCTGGAGGGTTGGGTTGTCCGGCAGGCCTTTATCTGGCAGCAGCGGGCGTGGGGACGATCGGAATCATCGATTCGGATAAAGTGGATTTGACCAATCTCCAGCGGCAGATATTGCACGGTTTGGCTGATGTGGGAAGGCCGAAGACTGAATCGGCCAAAGAGGCCATCCATCGAATTAATCCCGATGTGAAGGTTGTGACCTACCAAGAGCGATTGACTTCACAGAATGCTCTCGAGATTTTTCAAAGGTATGATCTCATCATTGATGGATCTGATAATTTTCCGACAAAGTATCTGGTGAACGACGCCGCTTTCTTCGCAGAGAAACCTTGTATTTATGGGGGAGTCTTTCAATTTGAAGGCCAGGCCAGTGTCTTTTCTCCAAAAGAGGGGGGGCCCTGCCTTCGGTGTTTATTTCCTGAACCTCCTCCACCAGGTCTGGTCCCCAGCTGAGAGGAAGCGGGTGTCCTGGGAGTTGTGCCCGGGCAAATTGGATTGATTCAGGCCACAGAAGCGATCAAGCTGATTTTGAAAAAGGGAAAGCCCCTGATCGGCCAATTCTTGATTTATCATTCCCTGGAAACGGAATTCAAAATGTTTCCGATCAGAAAGAATCCTTCATGTCCGCTTTGCAATGAGGACCCGAAAATAAAGGGACTTGCCGGTTATCACGAAGCGCGTAGCTTGGAACCCGTCAATCAGGCGGCCGGTTTGACCATAACCAACGGTTCGAGTCAGAGATCAATTTGCGAAATGAAGTAACTGTTTTTAATAGAGGCTACAGAGAAGAGGGATCTCGCTGATCCTCCAAGGCTAAGGCCTTCGCTGCCCAAAGGTTTAGCGGTTCTGCTGAGAACCATCTCGCTTTGGATGGGAGAAACGGGATATGAAAATCATAGGATGCCTTCTCGTTATTGGAATTCTTTTTTCCTATGTCCCCGTGTTTTCTATGGATGGATGTCCAGAGGGAAATCATATGGGAAATATGAAAGTGGATTGTGGGTATATTTTCCATTGTCCTCTAATTTTAAGTGTAAGCGTGCCAGAACTTTTGCCTATCCCGGTAAGTGGCCGGTTGGTCCTGTCACACTCTTCATTTAAAGTTGATGAATTACCACATCTCATCTTTCATCCCCCTGATTAATTTAAGCCCACATTTTATTCCCCCGGGGATGAATGGAAAAACTACTAAGCGTGGGACCTTGGCACAAGAATTGCTGACTAAGTTTTGAGATTGGCTATGTCCATTAAGACTGTATATTTTTGAATTGTAATACAGTTTTTAGCTTAGGTTTTATTAAAAAAATAAGTTTATAATTTTAGGTACTTAGATAAAGCTCTTGGCCAGGGACCTAATCGAACTTAGGTTCTGAAACTGCTAAAACCTTCACCCCCCTTAAGGTTTAGCCAACTGGTCAAGAGCTTTTTTGTTTCAAATTTATACAAGAAGGGGTCTAAAAATATACACGATCGTAACCAGTTTAAATTAGAAAAGGTTTGTAAACATAGTTCAAAATCATGGGCTTTAGGTGTGGAATTAACTAACATTGAAATATACAGCCAGCCTCAATTTAAAATAAGGAGTTTACAGTATTTACTTATGGTTGCATCTTTATTAGTCTTAAGAAATAACATTTTGCTTTCATGGTCTTGAGTGGAAACTATTTTCGTTGGCAATTGAATGATCTTTTCAGAAGGAAGGTGATGAAATGGGATCAAGGCTATTTTCCTTAGCTAAAGTGATTCTCTTCTCTTTTATCATTTTAACACCATTTTCCTCATCAGCTCAGTCAGAAAAACCACGGCTGAATGTGGATCAATTGGTTGATGAGGCGCTCCAGAACAATCCAGAAATTTCAGCGGCAAAGATAAAATGGGAGGTCTTTAAAGAAAAAATACCTCAGTCCTATGCTTTGGAAGATCCAATGTTCGGTTTTGGAATTATCAACCTTCCTACCAATTTCAGTTTCAGGGATGAAGATATGACGATGAAGGAATTCTCCATCTCCCAGAAGTTTCCTTTTCCTGGAAAGAGACCATTGATGAAGGAGATGGCATCCAAGGAGGCGGAGGCTGTTTCCACCGAAATTCAGGGGAAGATACATCAGATTATCAAGGATGTGAAGGCAGCTTATTATGATCTCTCCCATATCTACCGAACAACAGAAGTCACCCAAAGGAACAAAAGGATTCTGGAAGATTTTGCAAAGATCGCCGAAACGCGCTACGCCGTTGGAGAGGGGATACAACAGGATGTGTTCAAGGCCCACGTGGAGGTTTCCAAAATGGTTGATGACCTTATTATGTTGGGTCAACGGAAAAGATCCATGGAAGCAAAACTGAATGCTTTGCTTAATCGACCTCCAGAAACGCCTATGGGAGAACCCGAAGAAGTGGTTTTTAGAAAATTCCCCTTCACCATTGAAGAACTTCAGAAAATGGCCTTAGAGATGAACCCCACCCTGAAGGGAATGAAGAAGATGATCGAAGCAAAGGAGAAGGCCTATGCTCTTGCCAAGAGGGAGTATTATCCTGATTTTAATTTCAAATTTGCCTATGGTCAGAGAGACAATAGCCCGGACATGAAACGCCGTGATATGCTCACGGGAATGGTAGAGATGAACATTCCCATCTTCTATAAGTCGAAGCAAGATCGAAAAGTGGCGGAGACAAAAGCTGAGATTCTTGCCACAGAGGCCCAATATCGGGCCATGAAGAATGAGGTACTTTTCATGATTACTGATATGGCCTCTATGATCCAGCGGGGGGAAAGGCAACTGGAACTTTATAAGACAGGGATTATTCCCCAGGCAAGCCTTCAAATCAATTCAGCCATGAGTGCCTATCGAGTAAATAGGGCTGATTTCATGACACTGTTGGACAGCCAAATGACGCTCTATAAATATGAATTGGAGTATCATCAGGCCTTGACTGAATATGAAAAGAACGTGGCGAGTTTAGGAGCGGCGATTGGAAAACAAATCTTAGAGGGGGGGGAAGGAAAATGAGAAGATTGACTTGGCTCATTTTATTGCTGGTTCTCTTCTGGTTGATCTCTGGGTGCGGAAAAGGGAAGGAGACGGCTGCCCCTAAAGAAGGTATGAGCCACGAGGCAAAGGCCGCTACTACCGAAGCCGCAAAAAAGCCCAGTGAAATGGAGATGGAGATGAAGGGGATGAGCATGGAGTCGATCCAGAAAGAAGGAAAGGTTCAAGAGGTGGCCCCTGGAACTGTTCAAATCTCTCCAGAGAAACAACAACTGATCGGAGTAAAGTTTGGAACCGTAGAAATGAGACCTCTTGAGAAGGTGATCCGGACCGTGGGGAGGATCGATTATGACGAAAAGAGGATCGTTACGGTCTCACCCAAAATTGGGGGCTGGATTGAAGACCTCTATGTTGATTTCACAGGCAGATTTGTCAAACAAGGGGAACCTCTTCTCACTATTTATAGCCCCGAACTGGTTTCCACACAGGAGGAGTATCTCATTGCTCTTCGAGCCAAAAGGGACTTGTCCAAAAGTCCATTTCCCGAAGTGGTCGGGAGTGGAGACTCTTTGGCAGAATCTGCCAAGCGGCGTCTAAAACTCTGGGATATCAACGATGATCAAATCAAGACTTTAGAGGAGAGCGGCCAGGCTAAAAAGACCCTCACCCTCTACTCGCCTTTCAGCGGATTTGTTTTGGAAAAGGCCGCCTACAAAGGGATGAATGTCATGCCAGGGGTGGCTTTGTTCAAACTTGCTGATCTCTCGGTCGTCTGGCTGTATGCGGATGTCTACGAATATGAACTGCCTTTTGTGCGTTTAGGACAGCAGGCCTCGGTTCAGCTCGCTTCTATGCCCGGGGAGACGTTTACCGGGAGAGCGGTCTACATCTATCCTTCCTTGAATCCGGAAACTCGAACCGCAAAGGTGAGGTTCGAAATTCCGAATCCGCAAGGAAAACTGAAACCGGAAATGTATGCCAATGTGGAAATTAAAGTTCATCTGGGACAAAAGCTGACTGTTCCAGAGGGCGCAATCATCGATACCGGTCTTCGACAGTTAGCCATCATCGACAAAGGCAATGGATATTTTGAACCGAGAGAGGTAAAGGTTGGTTCCAAGGTGGATAACTACTATGAGGTGATCAAAGGGCTCAAGGCTGGAGAGCGGGTGGTGACGAGCGCCAATTTCCTCATCGACTCCGAATCAAAGTTAAAAGAGGCATTGGGAGGGATGGCTGGTATGCCCGGAATGTAGCATGGAGGACGTGGGAAATAAAAATTGCGGCCCCCTCACCCCGCCCTCTCCCCGTGGGGGAGAGGGAAAGGGTGAGGGGAAGCGGGGGCTTTCATGATTAATAAGTTGATCGAAGCTTGCGCCCATAATAAATTCATCGTTTTCCTCTTTATTGGAATGGCCGTGTTATGGGGATTGTACTCCATCAAGAATATCAGGCTCGATGCAATCCCGGATCTTTCCGATACCCAGGTCATCATTTACTCTCGATGGGACCGCAGCCCTGATATCATGGAAGATCAGGTCACTTATCCGATCGTCTCGGCCCTCCTGGGCGTACCGAAGGTTAAGGACATCCGGGGATTTTCCGATTTCGGCTACTCTTACGTCTATATCATCTTTGAGGATGGAACAGACATCTACTGGGCCCGCTCACGAACACTCGAATATTTGAGTAACATCCTGCCTCGCCTTCCCCAGGGGGTAAACGTTGAGCTGGCCCGTGATGAGACGGCTATCGGGTGGATCTTTCAGTACGCCCTTGTTGATAAGTCGGGGAAAAATGATCTGTCTCAGCTCCGTTCCTTTCAGGATTGGCATCTCCGATATGCCCTGCAGGCAGTTCCTGGAGTCGCTGAGGTTGCCCCGATCGGGGGCTTTGTCAAACAGTATCAGGTAAACCTCGATCCGAACAAACTTTCAGCGTACAACATCTCCATTGATCGCGTGATCGAGGCGGTACGGGCAGGAAACAATGATGTCGGTGGAAGGTTGGTTGAGTTTTCCGGGCTGGAATATATGGTTCGTGGCATCGGCTACATTAAGAAGGTTTCCGATGTCGAAAACATCGTCGTGGGCACCAGTAGAACGGGCGGTACTCCGATACTCGTGAAGGACCTCGGTATGGTTGGGTTGGGCCCTGACATCAGGCGGGGGGTTGCTGACCTCAATGGCGAAGGGGAGGTTGTTGGCGGCATCGTCATTATGCGTTTTGGAGAGAACGCGCTCAAGGTCATTGAACGAGTCCGAGAAAAACTTGAAGATATGAAGGCATCGCTTCCTCCCGGAGTCGAAATCGTTACCACCTATGATCGCGCCTCGTTGATCGAGCGTTCGATTGAGACACTCAAAGATACGCTGCTTGAAGAACTCATCATTGTCAGCATTGTGATCATGATCTTCCTCTGGCACATCCCCTCAGCCCTTGTTCCCATTATCACCATACCGATCACGATCATCATCGCCTTCGTCCCGATGTATTTGATGGGACTGACGGCCAACATCATGAGCCTCGGCGGCATTGCCATCGCTATCGGCGCCATGGTTGATGCGGCCATCGTCGTCGTCGAGCAAACCCATAAGAAACTGGAACACTGGGACGCAGCCGGCAGACCCGGAAGCTATAAAGATGTCGTGATTGGTGCGGTAAAAGAGGTGGGGGGACCAAGCTTTTTCGCTTTACTCGTCATTGCTGTTGCATTCATGCCTGTGTTCACGCTGACAGGGCAGGAAGGCCGCCTCTTCAAACCCCTGGCCTTCACAAAGAACTTTTCCATGGCCATTGCTGCTGTTCTGGCGATCACCCTCGATCCGGCCATCCGGTTGCTTTTTACCCATATGGATCCTTATAAGTTCAAACCTAAGTTCTTATGCCGCATCGTCAATGTTGTGCTCGTTGGCAAGATCCACAGCGAAGAGACCCATCCTATCAGCCGTCCGCTGATGAAGATCTATCACCCGGTTTGCGAGTTTGTGCTGAAGCATAGGTGGGCAACCGTGATTGCGGCAGTGCTCGTCGTTCTCCTTACAATCCCCATCTTCGAAAAACTCGGTTCCGAATTTATGCCTCCCCTCTTCGAAGGGGACCTCCTCTATATGCCTTCTACGCTACCTGGCCTCTCTGTTACAGAGGCACAAAAACTGCTTCAGCTGCAGGATAAAGTGTTGAAAACCTTTCCTGAGGTCCATCATGTCTTCGGCAAGGCAGGCCGGGCTGAGACAGCAACCGACCCAGCGCCATTCTCCATGATGGAAACGGTCATCCTTCTCAAACCTGAGGCGGAGTGGCCTATAAAGAATCGATGGTACTCCTCCTGGGCACCTCAATGGCTGAAAAAGATCCTTGGCAGGTTTTGGCCGAGCTATAAAACTCCCGACGAGTTGATCTATGGTCCTGGGGGGCTCGACGAAAAGATGAAATTTCCGGGGGTCTCCAACGCCTGGACCTTTCCTATCAAGGCCCGGGTGGACATGCTTTCTACCGGCGTGAGGACGCCTATTGGGATTAAGATCATGGGGGCCGATTTAGAAAAGGTTCAGCAGCTCGGCGAACACATTGAGATGGTGATTAAGAATGTACCAGGCACAAAGAGTGTTTTTGCAGAACGCACGGCTGGCGGTTACTTTCTCGACTTCACGCTGAAGAGGGAACAACTGGCCCGTTACGGGCTGTCGGTCGATCAAGCAAACAGCGTTATCATGTCGGCAATCGGCGGCGAAAATGTGACAACCACTATCGAAGGACGCGAACGGTATCCGGTCAATGTGCGGTATTTTAGAGAATTTAGGGACGATATCGAGAAACTCAGGAGGGTATTTGTGCCGGTTCGGTTGGGTTCTGCAGGTACCACAGGCAGTATGGGTGGAATGTCAGGTTCGGGAGGGGCGTCGGTTCCGGGCGGACAAGGAATTGCACAAATTCCTCTCGAGCAGTTAGCAGATATCTCTCTCAAAACCGGCCCTTCTATGATCCGCGACGAGAATGGCAGACTCTCTGGTTATGTTTACGTTGATTTTGACACTTCGAAACGCGATATCGGTGGCTACGTCGCAGATGCAAAGAAGGCCATTCGTGAAAATGTGCAACTGCCGCCTGGTTATCAGTTGATCTGGAGCGGTCAGTTCGAGTACATGGAAGCGGCGAAGGCCCGGCTCTTCGTCGTCGTTCCGATTACTATCTTCCTTGTCTTTCTGCTCCTCTATTTCAACACCCTATCTATCACCAAGACGCTCATCATTTTCCTCGCGGTTCCCTTTTCGGCAGTTGGTGCCATCTGGTTCCTCTATTTTCTTGGTTACAATACGAGCATCGCGGTCTGGGTGGGTTTGATTGCGTTGATGGGGGTGGATGCAGAGACCGGAATGTTCATGCTCCTTTACCTTGATATTGCCCACCATGATGCTCAGGCCAAAGGGAAGATGCGGAACTGGGACG
This sequence comes from Thermodesulfobacteriota bacterium, assembly GCA_049684675.1. Classification (GTDB taxonomy): domain Bacteria; phylum Desulfobacterota; class BSN033; order BSN033; family UBA1163; genus UBA1163. The sequence continues at coordinate 20,651 of JBAVGF010000240.1, forward strand.
ATCTCCGGGAGGCGATTGTCGAAGGTGCGGTGAAGCGACTTCGGCCTAAGGTGATGACCGTGGGCGTCATGTTCATGGGCCTTATTCCGATCATGTGGTCAGTGGGCAGCGGCGCTGACACCATGAAGCGTATTGCCGCTCCGATGATCGGCGGAATCTTCACATCATTTATTATGGAATTATGTGTCTATCCTGCCATCTACGCCATCTGGAAATGGAACTTCGGGATGAAGAAACAAATGAGTGGTCCTCTCGCAAAGGTATAGGTATGTAGGGGAGCCCCTCTGCGGGCTCCCTGATTGGGCCGGCCACGCCTGCCTACCGGTAGGCAGGGTGGGCCGCCCCTACAAAGCTATGGATTGGCTCTTAACAATATGGGAACATTTACCCAATTAGCGATTTTCTTAACTGTGATTTTCCTGCTGGCGAGGTTCGCCGCACTTCTTGGCAGGCGATTGGGGATACCCACCGTCACGATTCAACTCCTGATCGGGATTCTTCTCGGCCCGTCCTTACTCAATATTTTGAGGATTCCCATGGTTCTGGGGACCTGGGGAAGCCCTTCTTCTGGTCCGCTCCACAGTACTTTGAAAATCCTTGCCGAGATTGGGCTGATTCAACTCATGTTTCTCGCCGGTTTGGAAGTGGATTGGCAGGAGCTGAAGAAATTATTGAAATCCTCTTTTTCCGTGGGTGCTTTGGGATTTGGTTTGACTGCGGTGATTGTTGCGATCCTCACGCGACTGTTTGTGGATCGGTGGTCAGAAGCCCTGGCGATGAGTGCGATCGTGTCAGCCTCCAGCTTTGGAATTTCAATTTATTGCTTGAGCGAGATGAAGGTCCTTGGTTCCCGGGTTGGGGTCACGGTATCAGGAGCAGCCGTCTTGAGTGGTTTGTTGACGATCCTATTGATGATTGCCAGCCAGGCGACGAATTATGCCGTGACATACGGGGCATTTAAGATGACCATCGCTGTTTCATGGTTCTTCGGGAAGCTCATCATGTTTTTTGCAATCGCCTACTTTTTGACCTCTCGATTCTTGAAACTATCTTCGAAATCTGGTTTTCAGAAAAGGCCCAGACAAATGCTCATCGGCTATCTTCTTCTGGTGGCTTCGCTGTATGCATGGGCAGCGATGCATTTTGGAAGTTTCGCTGCTGTAGGCGTTGCCTCTTTGGGAGGCGGGCTGCTTGGAGTGTCGAACCGGGAAGTGAAAGAAAAAATTGCAAAAGGATTTGAATCCGTTTTGGCTTCGATCCCTGTGGGAATTCTGTTCATGGTAATCGGGATGGAGGTAAATCTCAAGGCTGCCGAAGGGTCCATCATTTTTATGGCTGTTCTGCTCGCGGCAGTCATCAGCGCAAAGGTGATTGGATGCTGGATTGCTACAAATAATGGATATCCGTCCCCCCGTGAGCGGGTTTTTATCTTGTTTGGGGCTCTGCCTCAGGGCGAAATGGGGATCGTGGTCGCTGCCTACCTGTTTTCACGCGGGCTGTTGAATCCTCCATCCTTTAACGTTGGAATCATAGCGGTGGTTTTGTTGACAATGCTGACTCCAGTCTTGACAAAAATTACTTATACCGAGTTTAATGTACAAAGAGCATCCATTCCGGCAAGTAATCCCCCCGAGTCCCTTTTTAGCAACGGGGGATTAAAGGGGGATTTGTTGTAGAGAGGACACTACAATGAGGCATCGATGTTTCAGGTGGACGCTGGTTTTAAGTTTGGCGGTTTTGGTGACTTTGGTTTTTGCTCATGAGAAGACAGGTTGGATCGCACCTCAAGAGGCAAAAAAGGTGAAGAATCCGATCAGGGCCACACAAGCCTCTATTCAAAACGGAAAAGAAATTTATGAAAAGAAGTGCGCTCTCTGTCATGGCATCGAAGGAAATGGGAAAGGCCCAAATTCAGCCGGATCAAATCCGAAACCAACCAATTTCAAGGATTCTCACGGGGAAAAGATGACCGATGGGGAACACTTCTGGAAAATCACGACAGGGAAAGGGGGGATGCCTTCCTTCGCAAAAGATTTAACAGAACACGAAAGATGGCATGTGATTAATTATATCAATACCTTCAGCAAGCATCCTTGAATTACACATATCAATGACCATATTAGTAAGGTAGAGGTGTATCAGTTAGTCGTAAAAAAATGAGGAGAGAGGTGGTCAAGATGAAGAAGATTCTTATCTTGCTGATTTTATTGACGTTTGCTGTTCCTGCCTATGCTGCCACTATTTATAAATGGGTGGATAAAGAAGGAGTGGTGAACTTTACTGATGACTATGAAAAGGTCCCTCCTCCTTATCGGGATAAAGTGGAGGTCGAAACAAGAAAGGATGTCCCAAAAGAAAGAGCTCCTTTGCCACCTCAGGCAATAATTCCCGGTGGCAAAGAGGAGGAGATTAGAACAGATATTTATGGCCGGGATGAGGCCTGGTGGAGGGAGAGGGTACGCCCGTGGAAGGAGCAGCTGAAGGAAGCGACTGAAAATTATGAGAGGGTACGTGATGAGTATATGAAACAGGCAGAAGGATTGGGTCCGTACAACTTCGGGAAAATGAGCTTAACCCAATATCAAATGCTCTCTTCGAGGCTGAATATTTTAAATAACGAAATGGGAAAGTATCATGCTCAAAGGGTTGAGGCTGATGAAATGTTGGAAAAACTTTCGAAGGAGGCAAAAGAGACAAAGGCTGATCCTGCATGGCTTGAATAGGCTCGTTAAAATTTATTAAGGGAGGTTTATATGGTGAGAAGAGTGATTTCGGTTGTTGGTGTTTTTGTTTTTTGTTTGTTTACCTTCGTGGCGATTTCCCTGGCTCAGCATTCACATGGCGGAATGTCCATGGGGACGCCAATGAAGATGGATACCAGGGAGGTTCTTGTGGAAGGAGTGAAGGTCAGCTTTCAGATCATGGCCAATGACGAGCATCAGAAGATGTTGAAGGACATGAAGATGAAAGAAGATATTGAGCCTGCGACGACGCACAATATCACGGTGACGTTGAAAGACGAAAAGAGTCAAAAAGAGATTACCGATGCTAAGATCAATATGAAAGTGGTTGATCCAAAAGGCAAAGATCAGATCAAGACATTGAAGTATGAGGGTGAGATGAAGAGTTATGATGCCTATTTTAACCTTCCGGAGAAGGGAAAATATCAGATCATGATCCTTGCAAAGGTTGGCGAGAAAAAGACAACTGCCGGGATCTATTATGAATTAAAATAGGATGCTCGCGTTGTAACCGGTCCAAGGAGCGCCCTCATTTATTGATGGCGAATGCAGGTATCGTCGGCAGTTAATGCCGACGCTACATTTGCCAAATGTATAAAAGTAAAAATCATGGAACATGCCCGTAAAGAATTGCCCACAGAATCTCAGGAAAAGAATCTGGTGCGCATTGACCTTCCCATCACAGGGATGTCCTGTGCCAGTTGTGCGTTAAAGATTGAAAAAGGGTTGGCCAGTGTTGAAGGAGTTTCGAAAGCAACGGTCAACTTTGCCGCCGAGAAAGCCACGGTTGTTTTCCATACTGCCCAGACCGATGTTTCCCACTTAATCGACAAGGTGAAAGACTTGGGGTACGGAGCAAGAATTGAAAAGGTGCTTCTTCCCATTCAAGGGATGACCTGTGCCTCCTGCGTGAACAAAGTCCAAAAGGCTCTGAATTCTGTTAAAGGTGTGGTTCACGCAGACGTCAACTTCGCCACAGAAAGGGCAACGGTTGAATATATACCTGAAGAGGTGTCGATCAGGGATCTTAAGAAGGCTGTTGAAGAAGCAGGTTATCAGGTTCTCGAGGTGAAAGAGGAAGACATTGTTGAGAAAGAAAGGCTTGCCAGGGAGGCAGAGCTCTCCAAATTAAAGAGGAAGTTCATTGTTGGCGCCGTTTTACTCGTCCCCATTCTAATTCTTATGTACGGCACCCCATTTCTGGAGAAATGGCTCAGTCTTTCGAAGGAGACCAATTTCTTCATCCAATTCTTGTTAGCGACCCCTGTCCAATTCTGGGCGGGCTGGCAGTTTTATGTCGGGTTCTGGAAGGCAACGAAACATAAGACGAGCGACATGAACACATTGATCGCGGTCGGGACCTCTGCTGCTTACCTCTATAGTCTCATCGTAACTTTTGCTCCTCATTTGGTCATGGTCAGAGGCCTGATGATGGATGTCTATTTTGATACTTCCGCGGCTATTATTGTTCTCATCCTTCTTGGAAGGTTTTTGGAGGCGAGAGCAAAAGGGAAGACTTCGGAGGCGATTAAGAAGTTAATCGGCCTTCAGCCTAAGACGGCCAGGGTCATCCGAGATGGAAACGAAGTAGATATCCCGGTCGAAGAAGTTGCCGTAGGAGATCTTGTTCTCGTTCGTCCCGGTGAAAAGATTCCGGTGGATGGAATCGTCAGGGAGGGCTATTCCTCTGTCGATGAATCTATGGTGACAGGCGAATCCTTGCCGGTTGAGAAGAAAAGTGGCGATTCTGTTATCGGCGCGACGATTAATAAAACAGGGACGTTTAAATTTGAAGCAACCAAGGTTGGGAAAGATACTGTTCTTTCCCAGATCGTCAGACTGGTTCAAGAAGCTCAGGGATCGAAACCTCCGATTGCCCGGATGGTGGATGTGATTGCGAGCTATTTTGTTCCGGTTGTCATTTCTATCGCGATCATCACATTCATCGTCTGGTATTTCTTCGGTCCTCCTCCAGCCCTCACTTATGCCCTGCTGAACTTCGTGGCTGTGTTGATCATCGCTTGCCCTTGCGCTTTGGGATTGGCGACCCCCACCTCCATCATGGTGGGGACGGGGAAGGGCGCAGAAAATGGAATTTTGATTCGAGAGGCAGAGGCTCTGGAGACTGCACATCAGTTGAATACCATTGTTTTGGATAAGACTGGAACTTTGACCAAAGGAGAACCATCGGTAACAGATATCATTGAATCGGGGAGGTCGAGTAAGAGAGAGATCCTGACTCTGGCGGCCTCTGCCGAAAAGGGTTCGGAGCATCCTTTGGGCGAGGCGATTGTGAAAAAGGCGAGAGAGGAGGAATTAAATCTTCTGGATCCAAAAGACTTTCAGGCGATTGCAGGTCACGGAATTGAGGCGACTGTCGATTCAAAAAGAGTCCTCTTTGGAAATTTAAGGCTGATGGAAGAAAAGAAAGTGGGTCTAAATAGTTTATTGAATAAAGCAGAGAAGCTCTCCAGTGAAGGAAAGACCTCTATGTTCTTGGCAGTAGAGGGAGAGGCAGTCGGGATTATTGCTGTGGCAGATACATTAAAGGAGAATTCGAAGAAAGCGGTGGAAGCTCTTCACCAGATGGGATTGGAAGTGGTGATGCTTACTGGAGATAACCAACGAACCGCCAAAGCCATTGCGAACCAGATTGGAGTCGATCGGGTCTTGGCGGAGGTTCTTCCAGAGATGAAAGCCGAAGAGGTCAGGCGGCTTCAGTCCGAAGGCAAAAAAGTTGGGATGGTAGGGGATGGCATCAATGATGCCCCTGCCTTGGCACAGGCCGATGTGGGAATCGCGATTGGAACAGGAACCGATGTGGCGATGGAGGCCTCGGATATCACGCTGATCGGTGGCGATTTAAGAGGGATCGTGACGGCCATTGCCTTAAGCAAGGCGACTATTCGGAATATCAAACAGAATCTCTTTTGGGCTTTTGCTTACAATACGATCCTCATTCCTGTGGCCGCAGGTGTTCTTTTTCCATTTTTCGGAGTTCTCCTCAATCCCATCTTCGCCGCAGGGGCTATGGCGATTTCATCAGTCACGGTGGTTTCCAACGCACTGAGGCTTCGGGGGTTCAAACCTCCGATGTTGGGGTGAGCGTCCACATTATTAGAAATCTAAAGGAGGATAATATGACAAAGTTTTTTGATGATAACTCATTGTCTATTGGTAATACCCCGATGGTCAAAATCAACAGAATGGCCCAGGGACTTAAAGCCACTATCCTTGGCAAGATCGAAGGTCGTAACCCTTCCTATTCGGTAAAGTGTAGGATAGGGGCGAGTATGATCTGGGCTGCAGAGAAGCAGGGACTGCTCAAGCCCGGGATGGAGATCATTGAACCGACAAGCGGAAACACGGGTATCGCATTGGCCTTCGTGGCTGCCGCAAGAGGGTATAAATTAAATGTCACCATGCCCGAAACGATGTCTGTGGAACGGAGAAAGGTGCTTGCTATCCTTGGCAGCAACGTTATCCTCACGCCAGGAGCCAAAGGGATGAAAGGGGCCATCGAAGAGGCGGAACGAATTTTGTCCTCGAGTTCCAACTACTATATGCCCCAGCAGTTTAAAAATCCCGCCAATCCGGAGATCCATTTCAAGACCACCGGTCCTGAGATCTGGGAGCAGACAAATGGCAAAATAGATGTCCTCGTCTCAGGAGTGGGGACAGGAGGCACCATCACGGGTGTGTCACGGTATATCAAGGGAGAAAAGAAAAGGAAGATTATCAGCGTTGCAGTCGAACCGGTCGAGAGCCCTGTCATTACGCAACGTCTTGCGGGGGAGGAACTCAAGCCCGGGCCTCACAAGATTCAAGGGATCGGTGCTGGATTTATTCCAGACACTCTTGATTTATCTGTTGTCGATCGTGTGGAACAGGTCACCAGCGAAGAGGCGATCGAACATGCCAGGCGACTTTCGCGCGAAGAAGGAATTCTTTCCGGCGTCAGTTGTGGTGCAGCCATAGCCGTCGCTCTGAGGCTTGCAAGAAGCGGGGAGTTTATTGGAAAGACGATCGTAGCTATCCTTCCTGATTCGGGCGAACGTTATCTCAGCGGGCCGCTTTTTGAAGGAATTTTTGACGAGGCTGGTCTTCCAAGGATATAGAGTAGAATGTCATCGGACCCAGGCCTAAGACGCTATCAGTTTCGGTTAGGAGGCGGGGGTTACCATGGAAGAATTTAAGGGCTACAGCTCTCAATCCAGTATCTGGGTTGGAAGTTATTAAAAACAAAGAACTAAGAAAAATTGCCGAGGAAGTTTCGGAAAAGTTGGAAAGAGTCGTAAGTAAAGTTTCGAAAGGATGAAAGGGGGACATAGTTGAAAGGGGGACATACTATAGTGACTTGTAGGAAAAGGGTCATTGCAAATAGATCTTCAATTTTAATTCTTTTTCTTGTCGTCACTCTTTTCAGCGCCGAGCAGGTTTTTTCTGCTGCATTGACCGAAGAGGAAAGAAATAATATTGCTGTCTATGAGAAGGTCGCGGACGGGGTTGTCAACGTTACCAGCACTGCCATTCAGATGGATTTTTTCTTCAACGCCTTTCCAACCCAGGGATCCGGGTCGGGCTCCATCATCAATGCGAAAGGCTATATCTTGACCAACCATCATGTTGTGGCCGATGCCCAAAAATTAGAGGTGACTTTGGCAGATGGATCGAAGTGGCCTGCTAAACTCATTGGGTCAGATCCAGACAACGACCTGGCAGTGATCAAGATTGATGCTCCTAAAGAAAAGTTGAAGGTCGTTTCCATGGGAGATTCAAAGAATTTAAGGATCGGACAGAAAGTCCTGGCTATCGGAAATCCTTTTGGGCTGCAAAGGACATTGACCACAGGAATCATCAGCTCACTCGGCCGGACCATCCGTTCCGAAGTGGGGACATTAATAGAGGACGTGATTCAGACCGATGCCGCTATCAACCCGGGAAACTCCGGAGGTCCCCTCCTCAACTCTGATGGAGAAATCATCGGGATCAATAGCGCCATCCTCAGCCCATCCGGTGGAAGCGTGGGAATTGGTTTTGCCATTCCCGTTAACACAGCAAGACGGGTGGTTCCAGACCTCCTTTCAAAAGGCTATGTGACCTATCCCTGGATTGGTGCAACCATTCAATCGCTCATCCCTGAGATAGCAAAGTACCGCAAACTCAAAATAGAACGAGGAGCGATGATTGGGGAAGTGGTAAAGGGTGGGCCGGCGGATAAGGCAGGTTTGAAAGGGGGCAATCAGAAGATTCAAGTCGGTAATATGATCGTGCCCGTGGGTGGAGATATCGTGGTGAAGGCTGATCAGCATGATGTGAAAACAAATGATGAGTTGATCCATTACATTCGTGAAAAGAAGCCCGGAGATACGATACTCCTCAAAGTTCTTCGAAAAGATAATTTTATAGACGTGAAGGTGACCCTCGCTGAGAGACCGAGGAAGAAGTGAAGATCTCAAAGTAAATGATTGAATTTCACGAAATAATGGTTATTTTTAGATCGAAAGAGAAAAAATGGTTAGACGAATGAGGCTGTATTTACTTTTGCTTTTATCAATTTTTATTTTTTCCTGCGCGCCAGTCATTCCCGGGGAGATCAGGGCGGGAGCGGACACATCTCTTACTTTCAAAGAAGTGGCTCAAAGTCCAGATACTTATAAGGGGAAAATTGTTCTGTGGGGCGGAGAGATTATCCAGACACTCCCTCAAGGCGATGGAACCGCCCTTGTCGAAGTCCTCGAATGGCCTTTGGGTTGGACGGAAAGACCCCGAAGGACGGTCTCTTTCCAGGGGAAATTCTTAATTCTTTTGAAGGAACCATCGGACTCCGCCCTTTATAGGAGGGGGGCCAGGATCACGGTAGCCGGCGAAATTCAGGGATCGATGGAAGGTGAAGAAATAAAATCTGTTAGCGATCCAGCTTACCGTTATCCTCTTCTCCTGAACAAAGAGATTCACGTCTGGGAACACCGCTCCTATCCTTATTCAAGCGTTCCAGATGAACGTCAAACCTGGGAATATCGCAACTATGAAGGAGTTTTGCGTTATTAAACGCATGCCGGCGCTCCTCCAGGGTCTGCCTTCAACCCATTGAGAATCCTTGATAAGTATTGCAGCCGGGATCTAATCAGGGAGTTGCAAAAAGAAAGGAGAACTTAGAATGGCCAGATGGGAATACCTCTATTTCACCGATGCCGACAAGGAAACTTCGACACTTCATCCCCCTGCACATAAAGAGAGACTCAACGAACTCGGAAAAGAGGGATGGGAATTGGTAAGCGTCGTCTTTGACCAGAAAGGCCAAGTCCAAAAGTTATACTTCAAAAGGGAGACAAAGACCGGTTCCTAACGATCACTCCACGATTCTAACGCAATTCTGGCTTCCGAATTCGTTCGGAACACAGTCGCAGCAAGCAGGGTCATTTTCCCAGTTGCCGTCAACAAGAAACCGATATTCATATCTCCCCGGTCTCAAAGAGAGTACTGCCTTCCATATTCCTTTCTTGTCCTTTTTCATTACGTTCGCGCTGGCATTCCAATTATTAAAGTTTCCTGCCAGGTACACTTTCTGTGCATCCAGTGCGAACAATTCAAATTGAACTTTCTTTGGCTTATCCTTCCCTGCCATTTATCTGCCTCCTTAAGGTTAAGAATATTGAAATGCCTTTTTAGGATATTGAACTTTTGTTGAAAAGTAAATAGGGTGAATCCTCCATTTTTTGGAAAAAAATGCAGTATTTTGTGGCTTCCTAAACTTATAAACGCCATAAGAGTCAGGATGCCTGATATCTTTCCAATACCCCTCCTCTATCTTTGTCAGTTTTCACTGTTGTCAACAAAAAAAATAAAGATTTGTAAAAAAATACTTGACAAAAATTATTGGTTATGCGATATTGAGTTCACTACATAAAATTACGGGAAATTAATGGGTGGATAAGGCCAACATGAAAGGAACAATAACCCACGGGAATTATTTTGAAAAACATAACAAATCTATGATGATGTGTTGCATGGACATGTGCTGTCAAATTGGTTTGGGAGGTCCGCCCATGTAAACATTGTCACAACATTTTTTCAGTACCGGACAACCCACTACCAAAAGAAATGGTTAGTGGGTTTTTTGTTATTATAATTACTTTAACCAAAATCCATAAAATCAAGGAGGTCAATAAAATGACGACAAGAGGATTCGAAACATTGGCGCTTCACGCAGGACAGGAAATTCCTGATCCCACTACAGGGTCAAGAGCGGTACCCATTTACCAAACAACGTCGTATGTCTTTCAGAATACGGAACATGCAGCAAATCTCTTCGCTCTCAAGGAATTCGGAAACATTTACACCCGGATCATGAACCCCACTAATGACGTTT
>JBAVGF010000241.1:0-3319 GCA_049684675.1 Thermodesulfobacteriota bacterium
CCCCCAAGCCGGGGAATGGGCCGGTCATGAACCTTCCTCCCTCCGGGAAGATCCAGAGCACCGAATCTTCTCGAGATAAATCTCACCAGCGGGGTGAGCAAAAACGAAAGGGCCGAAGCGATACAAAAGAGAGTCAGGTATTTCAGCATAGACTATGGAGCTATTGGGCCCCCCACCCTCCCCTCCCCCTCAAGGGGGGAGGGTTAGGGAGGGGGTGATGTAACTTTATTTATGTCTTTTGTATTAGGTCAACGTGTTGATGAGTGAATGGGTTAGGAACGTTTATTTGGTTTCTCTGGTTAGGTCGTTTAGAACGTTTCTTTGCTTTTTTTGTTCATCTGGTTTGTTTGGCCTATTGAATCGTTAGGATGGTTTACCCCGTTAGAAAGTCTTCTACGTTGTAACGGGAGGACTCACACGGGGCTTTCAACCCCGTGTTCGCTGAAAAAGGAATAGTTTGCATCCCCGCCGCAGAGTAGCGGGGCATTTTTTCTAACGGGGTAGATCGTGATTTGCGCTCAATATCATTTTAAGAGTTACTGAATGGAAAGAGCAAATTTTATGGCTGAATTGATCTGCTCTATCTTCTCATCACGAAGGATGGCTATCCTTCCGATTAATAAATCCTTCCGGATCGTAACGATGGTATCTAAATTTACAACACACTTCTTAGGAAGCCCCTCCTCAGGGCCGAGTTCAACCTCTACCGGAATACCTCTGATGGTCGAAGTCACTTCAGCCACGGTGATTGCATTTCTTACTGCATAAGCCTCGTCGCGGGAAAGAAGAACGACTGGGCGCCGGCCGGGTAACGGCAGATGTGCCCACCATACTTCACCTCTTCGCATTACCATTCCTCACGAGACATTGAACTGAGCGATGCTTTCTCCCAGGCCTCTATATCTGCAAGATTTTCTGGAACCCTTTTATATCCCTCCCTATAGACCCTGACAAGCTTTTCCTCTTCTTTTGCTTTCTTCCAAAGCCTTAGTGTCTCGCGTATAAATTCACTCCTATTCAGGCCCTTTTTCTTTCTCAACGTTTCCAATTCTTTGAATTCGCTACCGGGAATACTCACTGCAAACTTAACGGCTTTACTCATCGGATAGCCTCATATAGTATGACCATTTTCATACCAAAGTATAACTAAATCAATTATTTTTATCAAATCCTAATAAATTTTCCCGCTTTTCTCAGCGGCTTCACCCCCGTCTGGAGTTGCTTATTTCTCCTCCGCATCCTCACAAGAACCCCTAAAAGCAATCTATAAGGTCTCATCTTGGATGGATGCGGGTCCGACTTAAGGGAACCTCTAATAATTATCAATTTGTCACTCCCGCCCCGTATCTAGTGCGGGGTAAACTCCGGCGGGAGTCCAGTGATGTCAAGGGATTCTGGATTCCTGCTTTCGCAGGAATGACATTTTTAGAGGTGGCCTTAAAAAATAAGTCAGGAGGGTCAAAAGCTTTGCGCTTTGGGCATTGGGGTTTGGGGTTGAAACGGCTTATAGGGATAGCCCCAAGAATAATCATTGACTCCTGCCTTTGTTTGGTTTATTGGGCTGATTTGAACTATTTTGTCGATTTGGTTTTGCCTATCCGGGGCGCTTGGTTGGTGATGCGAAAGGTAACCATTTCTCTACCGAAGAAGGTGGTGGTTCTCGAGGACTTTCTCAAGGCGGCTTAACGGGGCAACCTCTACTTTTTCCCCTATTGGGTAGGAACGGGTTCCCGGATAGATCACACAGAGCGTCTCAAGTTTGATATCCCGAAAAACAGTATGCATTGACTTCGTTGGGCCGGGGGCGTCCTCATATTTGAATTCAAAGCCAAATCTCTTGCCATCTCTTATGAGCAAGCAATCCAGCTCCGCGCCGCCATGGGTCTTATAAAAATAGACTTCTCTCTCTGCTCCGGCAAGTCCAATGACCTGTTCAAGGGCAAACCCTTCCCATGAGAACCCAAGTTTGGGGTGGGATTGGATTTGTGTTAGGTCTGCCAAGCCAAGAAGGGTATGGAATATGCCAGAATCCCTGACAAATACTTTCGGCGCCTTCACCAACCGCTTACCCACATTTTCAAACCATGGTGGCAGTTGCCTCACCAGGAAAGCCCCGCTCAGAATATCGAGGTATTTTCTGGCTGTATCTTCCTTTGTGCCCAAAGATCTCGCAAAATCAGCAGCGTTCCAAACCTGACCGTGGTAGTGGGCTACCATGATCCAGAAACGGTGGAGGGCATGGGCCGGAATGCGAATACCGAGTTGAGGAATATCCCTTTCAAGAAAGGTCTGAATAAAATTCATTCTCCAATCATAGCTCGACCGGTCGCCATCGGCTAGGAAAGCTCTGGGAAACCCTCCCCGGACCCAGAGAAGGTTCTGCTTCGCAGCGCTAACCTCGTCAAGTTTGAATCCACCCATCTGCACATAACTCACTCTACCAGCAAGAGACTCTGAAATTCCCCGGACAAGATCAGGAGAAGCGCTGCCCAAGATTAGAAACTGCGCGGGGAGAGGACTTCGGTCGGCCAATACTCTAAGGAGGGGAAACAAACTGGGTTGGCGTTGAAATTCGTCAATGATGACCAGGCCCTTCAAATCATTCAGAATCAGCTTTGCGATTTCTGGTTTTAGCGGTGTTTCGGGGTCTTCCAGGTCAAAATATGCCCCTCCGAGACGGCCAAAAATCTCCTTGGCAAGAGTAGTTTTTCCGCACTGGCGAGGGCCAAGAAGCAGCGTTACAGGATAGCGATTTAGTGAATCTTCAGTTCTGTCAATGAGTACCCTGCGTTCGATTTCCATAGTTTCTTGAAAATTACCATATAGCCTGGCAGATTTCAAGGAAAATATGCTTGTTTAACCCCATGACAGATCAAACTATGCCTCCAATGATAAAAGTTGACTGAATTATTCAGTCAGAGGGTTTGGTAAGTCAGGATCCGGAATATAGAATTCGTGATATGGGATTCCATTTCACTAAACACTTCCTCTCACGGCCAGAGTTGAGGAGTTGACTGAATTTTTCAGTCAGCGACGTCGGAATATTGGAAATGTGGATTTTAAGTTTTCTTGCGGAATCCGGAAGATAACATCAGCCATCGGCATACATGAGGTTTAACTTATTTCTTCGGTGGAAATTTGGCCCAGTGCTTCATTCGCCTGAAGCGCTCCTCTTCCACGGCAGCGATAAGTTTTCCATCTATGACAATACAGGCGGATGAATCTCCATGATAGGCATTAAGCCCAAGAATGATCATTGATCTTTCGTTGCCTCGATCTTCCCCTCTATGAAGTTGACTTAAAAATTAAGTCAGGAAGG